>NZ_CP125296.1:1800000-2100000 GCF_030412785.1 Paraburkholderia sabiae | reverse complement strand
GTGGCCGCCTTGCATGCCCTGCATCCACCACGAATCGATCAAACCCTGCGACGGCTTCGCGCCCGGACGATTGAACCCATAGAACGGTCCCGACGGCACGTCCATGTAGAACTGCGCGCGATTGGCCAGTTGCGCGGCGCGCAATCCATCGAACACGTCGATCGGCAATCCGCCCGGATTTGCAGGCGTTTTCAGCATCAACGGCGGCACGGCGGAAACGAGCACGACCTTGGATACGCGTCGCGTGCCATGCCGGCCCAGATAGCGCGCGACTTCACCGCCGCCCGTCGAGAAGCCGACGAGAATCGCGTCCTTGATACCGAGCGTTTCGAACACGGTCGCCAGATCGTCGGCATAGGTGTCCATTTCGTTGCCGTTCCAGGGCTGACTCGAACGCCCATGTCCCCGACGATCGTGCGCAACGGCGCGAAAGCCGTGCGACGCGACGAACATCATCTGCGATTCCCAGCTATCGGAGCTGAGCGGCCAGCCATGACAGAACACGACGGGACGGCCCGTGCCCCAATCTTTGTAGTAAAGCTGCGTGCCGTCTTTCGCCGACAGGTAGCTGGCCGTTCGTTGGCCATGTGCATTCGACGCGCCTGACGAAGCCGGCTGTGCAGCCTGTGCAGCACCTGACATCAGCGATGCAGCCAGTCCGCCCGCAGCCGCGGCGCCGCCCATCAGGATGTTTCTACGCGTGGTGTTTTGCTTCTGTTTGCTGTTTGTCGTCATAGTCCTTGCCTTTGTTTTAATGCCCTGTTTCAAACGAATTCTGTGGCGCGCGTAACGTATCGGCCCGGATCATGTCGAGCGCGTTTCTGGGCAGCACGCCGCCTTTCTGCAGCGGCCGGAACACGGGATCGCCGCGCCGTACGGGCACGCCCGTGAGCCCGCAAATACCGGACGTACGGGCGAAGCCGGCGCGCCATGTCTGATCCTCGAATCGGCCGAGAGTCGAATCGCTCCATGAAACCAGAATCGTGCAGGTCGTCTGCCACTCGATGCGCCGGATCGACGACGCATTCGCCATCGCAGTCGTCATCGAACGGCAGCGTTCGCGCGGGCTGCGAGCGGCGGGCGCGGTGTTCATCTGAGCGGCGAATCGCGCACGACCGTGCAAGCCGCTGACTATCTGCATCCATGGATCGGTTCTGTTCATTTCCAGCCTCTCTACGATGTGGCGAATTGCGTCACGATTCGCTCGCCTCGCCAGGCACGACGAGCGCGACGACATTCACGATGCCCTGTCGTGCCATCTTGGTGTAAGGGCAAAACCGCTCGGTTTTGCGCACCAGTTCCTCGGCGACCGTTCGATCGACGCCGGGCAAATGGACGCGCGTATGCGCACTGAGCACGAACAGGCCGTCCATCGGATCGCGTCCGAAGTCGACGGTCACATCGACTGCCGAGCCTGAAATCGGCACCGCTGAGCGTGCGGCGAGGAGATTCAATGCGCCGTGAAAACAGGCTGCATAACCCGCTGCAAACAGTTGCTCGGGATTCGTGCCGCCGCCTGGTCCGCCCAGTGCTTTCGGCAGGCGCAGAGCGGCGGTGAACTGACCATCGTCCGAGCGCGCGACACCCGACGCGCGTCCATGCTCCGCGTTGCCGCCCGTCACCGTGACGGTGGTCGTATAGAGGATTTGCGGCTCATGTCCGGAGTACTTGTCGAATAGCGTCAGCGGCGGTGGGCGTAACGTTGTCATTCGTTTCAGTGTGGAAATTGCGTTTGTTTCGAAGCGCGGTCGCGAAGGAATCGCTTCTCACGCTATCTATGCAGGCTGAATCGTAGGGGGAAGCGCGCGCGTGCAGAAGACTCGCGAAGGGGCGCACGGTGTTGCATCGGAAACATCAATTGACGCGCGGTGCGTCCGGGCGATTTGCTATGCGACGCGAGGAGTGCGTCGCAGGAAGGGTGTCAATCTGACTGTATGGTTGGTATGACTAACGATCAGACGAATAAAAACGTCTTAGTCCGCGCGCGGATCGAACGCGCGAATTAGCGCGGCAACCTGCTGTTCGGCTTCATCGCGATTGCGGATGTTCGTAAATCCCAGCAACAGCCCGCGCCGTCCCGGCGAGCCGTTGCGCCACGCGGTGAGCGCATGCACGGCGAAGCCTGCTTTGCGTGCGCGGCTCGCCAGCACGACATCGTCGAGATCTTCGCGTACGTCGACGAGCAGATGCATGCCGCCGTCCTGCAGATGAACGACGAATCCCTCTGCGGAATAAGGCGCGAGCGCTTCGGCCAGTAGCGCGCGACGGCGGGCGTAGAGCGTGCGCATACGCTTGATATGCCGTGAAAAATGGCCTTCGCTGATGAAATCGGCCACGACTGCCTGCATCAGTTCCGGACAACCGCCATGCACGGAACGCCTGCACGCCAGTTCGAATTGCGGCACGAGGCTCTGCGCGACGACCACATACGAAAGCCGCAGCCCCGGAAACAGCACCTTGCTCAGCGTGCCGCAATAGATCACGCGGCCATATGAATCCATGCTCTTCAGCGCGGGCAGCGGATGGCCGCGATATCGGTACTCGCCGTCGTAGTCGTCTTCGACGATCCACGCGTCGTGTTGCACGGCCCAATCGAGCAGTTCGACGCGGCGCTGCAAGGGCAACGCGACCCCCGTCGGACTCTGATGCGACGGAGTCACCACGGCAAGCCGCGCATTCGGGAAATGGCTTCGTCCGAATTCGACGTCGATGCCGTGCTCGTCGACGCGCACGTCGCAGGTTTGCATGCCCATGCGTGTCAGCGTCTGTGTGGTCTGCGGATAACCGGGATGTTCGACCCACGCGCCGGCGCGTGCGAGTTCGAGCGCGTCGACGGCGAGCGACAGGCTCGCGGTGTAGGCGGGCACGATGAAGACCTGATCCGCGTGCGCGTCGATGCCGCGCGAACGATGCAGATACGCCGCGAGCGCCTCGCGCAACGGCATATGGCCGGCGGGCGCGGGCCGGTTCAGCGATCCTGCCTTGCGGACCTGGCGCGCCATCAAGCGCGCCCAGAGTTTGCGGGGGAATTCGTCGAGTGCGGGGAGTCCCATCTGAAGCGGGACGGGGCTGCCGCCTTCCAGTTCGATGACCGTGTCGGGTGCATCCGCGTCCGGCAGCACGCGCGCGGCGACGCTCGCCCGTTTTGCGCGAGCGGGTTTCGCGGGGGCCGTGTGTTCCGTCACGAATGTCCCCGCCGGACCTCGCGCGACGAGATAACCCTCGCCGAGCAGACGGTCGTAGGCGACCTGCACGGTGCCGCGCGCGACGCCGAGTTCGGTGGCCAGCGCCCGCAACGACGACACTTTCTGGCCGGGACGAAGCTGCCCCTGTTCGATCATCGAGCGAAAGCGGAGGTAGATCTGTTCGTGGATCGGCGTGGCGCCGGATTCCGCGTGAATTGGGGGCGGGTTTTGGGCCTGCTTCATGGCCTGGTCTAAAGCTCGAAAAATGTGCCTGTTGGCTGGGTCATCGAACGGCGACACTGAAGCCTACACCAACCCTCGCTGACCGGCACCATGACAGACACCGCAATCCTCCGACATGCCGAAACAGACGCCGACGTGCTGGCCTGTTTCGATGTGATGCAGCAACTGCGTCCCCATTTGCAATCGCCCGGCGACTTCCTCGCCCGTGTCTCGACGCAGCGCACGCAAGGCTACTGCCTGCTGGCCGTCTGGGAAGGCGGCAAGCCTGTCGCGCTGGCCGGCTACCGGCGTGTCGACAACCTGATTCATGGCCGTTTCATCTACGTCGACGATCTGGTCACGGATGAAGCGGGACGCGGCCGCGGCCACGGAGAACGCCTGCTCGCGGAACTCGGCACGCTCGGGCGTGCGGAAAACCGCGAGCGAATGGTGCTCGATACGGGGCTGGCAAATGCGCTGGCGCAGCGCTTCTATTTCCGTTGTGGCCTGCTCGCGCGCGGCCTTCACTTCAGCATGGATCTGTCATGAACAGTCTCAAGTTGCTTATGCTCGACTGCAGTCCTCGTCGCGACAACTCGACGAGCCGGCGCTTCACGCAGCATTTGCTGCCCGCGATGGCTGCGCGTCTGGGGCGGGAAATTCGCATCACGCGGCGCGATCTGGGCGCCGATCCGTTGCCGGCGATCAGCGAAGCGTACGCAGAGTCGCTGGTCCTGCCCGTCGATGTCGCGAAAGCGCGCTTCGGTGCGTCGCTCTCCGTGTCGGACGAGTTGATTCGCGAACTCGACGAAGCCGACATGCTCTGGATCTCGACGCCCGTACACAACTTCACGGTGCCCGCCGTGCTGAAGAACTGGATCGATCACGTGGTTCGCCGCGACGTGACGTTCACGACGACGGAGCACGGCAAGGTCGGCTTGCTGCGCGACCGGCCGACGTTCGTCGCGGTCACGGCAGGCGGCGCGATGTTCCGCGAGCCGTCGTTGCAGCCGGACTTTTTCCGTCCGTATCTGAGCGCCGTGCTCGGCGTCATCGGACTCAAGGACGTCACGTTCATGCACGCGACTGGCCTCGCATTTGCAGACGAGCCGCTTTCCGTCGTGGAGACGAAGGCCGCGCAATGGCTGCGCGAATGCGAGCCGCGAGAGACGTCCGCTCACGCCTCATCTTCGATTGCTTGATCCTTTTTCTTTAAGGAGTTCATCATGAATGCACCTCGTCTGCCGTGGACCACGCTCGCGCCCACACAGTACAAATCGCTTTATGCCGTCAGCCAGTCGCTGGCTGGGTCGTCGCTTGGCGGCCAGTTGATCGAGCTGGTTCAGACGCGTGTGTCGCAAATCAACGGCTGCGCTTACTGTCTCGACATGCATGTGCGCGAACTGCGTAAGGGCGGCGAATCGTGGCAGCGTCTGAACGTGCTCTCCGCGTGGCGCGAAACGGAATTCTTCTCGGCAAGGGAAAAAGCCGCATTCGCATGGGCCGAAACCATGACGCGTCTCGCCGATGGCCATGTCGATCGCGACGCCGAGTTCGAAGCGCTGCGCGAGCACTTTACCGACGCGGAAATCGTCGAGTTGACGTGGGCCGTGGCTGCGATCAACGCGTGGAATCGTATGGCGATTGGCATGCATCAACCGGTGGACGCGAAGCCGATCGAATGACGCATGCGCGGCATGCGCAGCGGCAGCAGGGCGACCGGAAACGAATACAAATACAACACGGTCGCCTTTCAAAACGGCATGTCATTTTGCTGAAGAAGGTCTATGGTTCAAGGGTGCGTTTTCGTTTGTACGCATCGGGCTTATCGGCCCTCCGACGCTTCTTCGGGTGCATTTGCCACCTCGAACGCCACCCGCGGTTTTTGCCGCGTTCCATTTCCCTTTCGACACCAGGCAGCGAGCCGCGCACGCGTCCTTGCGGGCGTCCGCGGCGCGCTTCGACATCAGGCGGACCATGAGCGCCCGCTCATCATCTGGCTGTACCGGGGAATCTCCAACGATCGACGATGGAGGGTCAATCATGAAGATCGTTATCATCGGCGGCACGGGGCTGATCGGCTCGAAGACCGCTGCCATTCTGCGTCAGGCTGGTCATGACGTGGCCGCCGTCTCGCCGAGAACCGGCGTCAACACCATCACGGGCGAAGGGCTCAAGGAAGGGCTGACGGGCGCGGACGTGGTGGTCGACCTGTCCAATTCGCCGTCGTTCGAAGACAAGGCCGTGCTGGAATTCTTCGAAGCCTCCACACGCAATCTGCGTGACGTGGAAGCGGAAGCGGGCGTCCGGCATCATGTCGCGCTGTCCATCGTCGGAACGGACCGCACGCCGGAGAACGGCTACTTCCGCGCGAAGGTCGCGCAGGAAAAACTGATCGTCGCTTCGGGTGTTCCGTACACGATTGTCCGCTCGACGCAGTTCCTCGAATTCCTCGGCGGCATCGCGGACTCGACCACGGACGGCAATATCGTCAGAGTGTCGCCGGGCCTGTTCCAGCCGATCGCCGCGGACGACGTCGCCGGCTTCGTCGCCGACGCTGCGCTCGCTGCGCCGCGCAACGGAATGGTCGATATCGCGGGACCGGAACGCGCGCCGTTCGATGAAATCATTGCCCGCTATCTGAAGGCGGTCGGCGATCCGCGCGAGGTCGTGCGCGATCCCGAGGCACGCTATTTCGGCGGCCTGGTCGGAGACAAATCGCTGGTGCCGCTGGGCGATGCGCTGATCGGCCGCATCGGACTGGAGGAGTGGTTGAGCCGCCGCTAGCGCGTCACGTCGGGCATGCTGCCGATCCGCGTGCCGAGTTCCTCCGCGCGGCGGCAAACGGCCTGCATCAATGCCGTTGCGCTGCGTGAGGGCGGCGAGAACTTCGAATAGACGAACGTCGAGACCATTTCGAGGTTCTCGACGAGCGGACGTACGATGCAGTCGACGCCGCGCGTCGCGAACTCGTCGACGATGGCAAGCCCGAGGCCGCCGCGCACGAGCGCGAGCGCCTGATCGGCGCGCGTCACGTCCACCACCGAAGTCAGTTCGACATCGGCCTGCTGGCAAGCGCGGACGATCATCGTGCCGAACGGGATGTCGCGACGGAACAGGATCATCGGTTCGTGTTTGAGGTCTGCGAGTGCGATGCGGTCGCGGCGCGCGAGAGGATGATCGGGCGGCAACGCGCACACCATGCGGCCGCGCATGAACGGCACGGCTTCGAGATGCTCGTGCTCGATAGGCAGCGAGGTCACGGCGACGTCGACGGTCTTGCTGAGCACTTCGAGCGGCATGTCGGCCATCAGCGACGTGTGCCAGTCGACGCTCAGTCCCGGCAACTGACGCTTCAATTCGACGATAGCGGGCGCGACGACAGCAGGCGCCAGCGACGGACTGCACGCGACGCGCAGCAGACTCGCTGGACCGAGCGCGAGCGCCCGCGCGAATTCATCGACGCGCAACGCCGATTGATACACCTGCTCGACTTCGCGAAACAGCGCCTGCGCTTCCGCCGTCGGAATCAGTCGGCCTTTGGCGCGTTCGAAGAGCCGCAGTCCGAGCGTCGTCTCCGTGTGCGCGACGAGCTTGCTGACAGCCGGTTGCGACACGTACAGCATCTTCGCCGCCGCGTTGATCGAGCCCGTCAGCATGACCGCGCGAAACACTTCCATTTGCCGCAGCTTGAAACGCATGGTTCTCTGTGTCCCTTGCCGGGTATTAACCAAAAGTTATAGGGTAGCGCAAACGGGGCATACGACAGCAAAACGTCCAACCGTTAGACTCTTCGTGCCCCCGAACACGGAACATCCGATGAGCGTATTCGACGAAGACAAGATCGACTGCCACTGCCATATCTTCGATCCCGTCCGCTTTCCCTACCGCGACGACACGATGTACCGTCCCGCGCAGCAGGAGATAGGCACGGTCGCGCAGTTCGTTCGCGTGATGGACGCGTATGGCGTACGGCATGCGCTGCTCGTCGGACCGACGAGCGGTTATCGCACGGACAACCGCTGTCTGCTCGATGCGCTCGAAACGTACGAAGGGCGCTTTCGCGGTATTGCGGTAGTCGATAACGACATCGCGCGAAGCGAGCTCGAAGCGCTGCATCGCGCGGGCGTGGCGGGCGTCGCGTTCAATCCGGCGATGGAGGGCGTCGATCTCGTGCTCGAAGCAGGCGCGCTCTTTGCGTCGCTGGCGGATCTGGGGATGATTGCGCAGGTTCAGGTTTGCGGCGATCAGATGGTTGCGCTCGAGCCGTGGCTTGCAAAGCAGGAGGCGCAACTCGTGATCGATCATGGTGGGCGGCCTGATATCGAAGCGGGCGTCGATCAACCCGGCTTTCAGGCGCTGCTTCGGCTCGCCGACAGCGGGCGTGCGAGCGTCAAGCTGTCGGGCTGGCAAAAGTACTCGCGTCAGACGCATCCGTATGAAGACGCTTGGTCCTATGCGCATGCGTTGCTGCGCGCATTCGGTCCGCAACGCTGCGTGTGGGGTTCCGACTGGCCGTTTCTGCGCGCGCCGGAGCGGCTCGACTATGGGCCCTTGCTGACGCTGTTCGAGCAGATCGTGCCCGACGCTGCAACGAGACGTGAGATTCAATGGGACACGCCGCGACGGCTGTTCGGCTTCGCTGTCGAATGAACCTGCATCCATATTCACAAGGGAGAAACAACGCTTGGAACACATCGTCAATCGACACGGCCTGAACATGCCGAAGCTCGGCCTCGGCACCTGGCCGATGGTCGGTGAAGACTGCACGCGCGCCGTTTTGCAGGCTCTCGAACTCGGTTATCGTCATATCGACACGGCCGCGGGTTATCAGAACGAAGACGCCGTCGGTGCCGCACTCGCCGCGACGTCCGTGCCGCGCGAACAGATCCACGTGACGAGCAAGGTCTGGTGGGACCAGCTTGAACCGCAGGCGCTGCGCGCATCGTTCGAACGCTCGCTGCGCGATCTGCGCAGCGAATACGTCGATCTGTTCCTGATCCACTGGCCGACGCCCGACATGAACCTGCGCCGCACGCTCGATGTGATCGCCGATCTGAAAGAACGCGGACTCGCGCGCGCGATCGGTGTAGCGAATTTTCCGCTGGCGCTGCTGCGCGAAGCCGTCGAAACGATCGGCGCGCCGCTTGCCGCCATTCAGGTCGAGTATCACGTGACGCTCGGCCAGCAGAAGCTGCTCGATTTCGTGCGGCAACACGAGATGGCGCTGACGGCCTATAGCCCGCTCGCGCGCAACCGCGTTTCGGAGATTCCGGAGATCGTCGCGATTGCCCGCAAGCACGGCGTGTTGCCGACGCAGATCGCGCTCGCGTGGCTGCTCGAACAACCGGGTGTCGCGGCCGTGCCGAAGGCGGCGGGCAAATCGAATCAGACGTCGAACCTCGAATCGCTCGATGTGCGGCTCGACGACGAAGATCGCGCGACGATTGCCGCGCTGCCGAAAAACGAGCGTCTCGTGAACCCGGCGTTCGCGCCGCAATGGGACGACGCGGCATAACGGACGCAAAGAGAGCCGCGTCGCTAGCGCACGCGTCCGAATAGCGGCGACGCGAGGCTCGCGGCCGCCAGTTCGTTGGCGGCGGCAACCAGCGTGGAGCCGAGCGATTCCATCCGTTTTTCCGTGAGCCGCACGAGCGGGCCGGCCACGCTGATCACGCCGATGGCCGCATAGCCGCGCCGCTGCACGGGCGCGGCCATCGCCGTCATGCCCGGCGCAAAGACTTCGTTGATCGTCGCGTAGCCGCGTTCGCGCGCGGCGTGAACGAACTTCAGCAGATCGTTGATCGTGGTGGGCGCCTTCGGCCCATATTGCTTCGGCGATCCGAAGCCTTGACGCGTGACGAGTTCGAGCGCGCGCTCGTCCGTCATCGTCATCATCCACGCGTGTCCCGTCGCGCTGCACGACAGGATCGTGTCCATGCCCATGTCGGGATCGTAGCGCAGGCCCTTCAGCGCGCCTTGCGACTTCGCGACCCACGTCAGCCGGTCGCCGTCGACGATGGCGAGCCGTACCAGTTCGCCCGATTTTTCCGCCAGCCGGTCCAGGATGGTCTGCGCGATATCGACGATGCCCGATGTCGCCAGATAGCTGAGGCCGAGGCCGACCAGCTTTGTCGTGAGCACGTAATCGCCGTGCTCGCGCAACTGCCGCACATACCCGCATTGCTTCAGATCGACGAGCAGCCGATGACACGCGCTGCGCGGAATCTCCAGTTGATCCGAGATCAGCGCGAGTGGCGTGCCTTCCATCTGCGTCGCCAGAAATTCGAGGACGGCCAGGGTCCGTTCGGTCACGCCGGGCATCGCGGGAGTCTCCTTGTGGGCTTCGACACCGCGCGATCATTGCACGATACGGGATGAAATTCCACCCTGGAATGACGTCCCACCCGCGCTGTTAATCTGTGCAACATCTCGCGACGCGATGCGAAACGCAGCGACGCGAAGGACTAAGAGAGCGGCGCAGCGATTTCGCATCGCGTCGTCGAGACAACAAAGGTTTGGAGAGGAGACACGATGAACGATCGACTGCATCAACCCGCGCAGCAGGCGATGCGCACCCGCGCCGTGACGGCCGCGGCCATCGGCACCGCGCTCGAATGGTTCGACTTCACGCTGTACGGCGCGCTCGCCGCGACCGTGCTGCCCAAGCTGTTCTTTCCCGCGATGGACGCGACGTCGGCCTTGCTGGCGTCGCTCGCAACATTCGGCGTCGGACTTGCGGCGCGGCCGCTCGGCGCGATCATCTGCGGACACCTGGGCGACAAGCTCGGCCGACGTAACCTGATGCTGGCGACCGTCTCCGTGATGGGCCTCTCGTCGATGCTGATGGGCCTGCTGCCGACTTACGCGAGCATCGGCGTATGGGCGCCGATGCTGCTCGTTTTGCTGCGTATTTTGCAGGGCTTCGCGCTGGGCGGCGAGTCGACGGGCGCGCAGCTCATGGCGATCGAACACGCGAGCGCCGACCGTCGCGGCAAGTACTCGGGGCTGCTCGGGCTGTGTTCGCCGCTCAGTCAGATCATGGCGAACGGCGTGTTGCTCGCGCTGTCTTCGACGATGTCGGCGGAATCGTTCGACAGCTACGGGTGGCGCATTCCGTTCGTGCTGAGCTTCATTCTCGTGATCGTCGGCGTTTATATCCGGCTGCGCGTCAGCGAAACGCCCGCATTCGAAGCGCTGCGCAAGACGGAAGTCGTCGACGTCGGCAGTCCGCTGCGCGATGCGCTGCGTCTGCACTGGCGCACGGTGCTGCGCTGGATGCTGTTTTTCTGCGGCCCGGCGGCGATCTTTTATCTGATCGTCGTGTTCTCGCTGAGCTACGTGACGAAGACGCTCGGCGTGCCGAAGCAAACCGGCTTTCTGCTGCTGATGGGCGCGAACGTCTGCGCGATCGTCGGCGCGCTGGCGGGCGGCATGCTGAGCGACCGCATCGGCCGACGCAAGGCGCTCGCGCTGGGCTCGTGCATGACGCTGCTCGCGCTGTTTTTCTACTTCCAGATTCTCGATACGAAGAGCTTCATGCCGATGCTGCTCGCGATGGGCTTCTTTCTCGGTTTCACGCAATTTCAGAGCGGCATTCAGCCGGTCGCGTTCGCCGAAGCATTCCCGACGAACGTGCGTTATTCAGGCTCCGCGCTTGCCTATACGGGCGCCAATCTCGTCGCCGGCGGTCCGATGCCCGTGCTCGCCGTGTGGCTCTTCGCCGTGTGCAACGGCTCGCCGTGGGGCGTCGTGGCGGTATGCGTGGCATTCAACGTAATCTCGCTGATCGCGATTCTGAGCGCGCCCGAAACGCTCGGCATCGACATGAACCGCGCAGATTCGAAAGCGGAAGTCATGGGCGCTTCGTCGCACGGCTCGATGCAATCCCATTCTCATTGAAATGCAGGCTAAGAAGATGAAACCACTGGTGTATGTGCTGAACGGCTCGAACCTCAACATGCTCGGCAAGCGCGAGCCTCATCTGTACGGCACGACGACGCTCGCGCAGGTCAAGGAAAGAACGGAAGCGCTCGCGGAAGAACTCGGGCTGCGCTGCGAGTTCCGCCAGACGAATCATGAAGGCGTGATGGTCGACTGGTTGCAGGAAGCGTTCGAAGCGGACGCGGCTGTGATCATCAATCCCGCGGGTTTTTCGTTCGGGTCGATTCCCGTGCTGGATGCCGTGAAGCTGATTCGTCAGCCGGTGATCGAAGTGCACATCACCAACATTCATCAGCGCGACGAGCAGTATCGTCATTCGCTGATTTCACTGGCGGCGCGCGGTGTGATTTGTGGATTGGGCGTGGATGGGTATCTGCTGGCGATGCGGGCGGTTGCGAACTGCATAACGCAACAGCACTAGAACCGGTCGATCATCCCCAACTGCACGCCTCGCACCGACGCACCCGGCCACGACGGTGCGAGGCCCGTCACGTTCACGCCTTTAAGCGTGAATTCACCTTCACCGCGATTTCGCAACCAGCCAGCGCTCGCATAGAGCAGCACACGCTTCGACAGATCGTATTCGCAAGCCGCGCTGAACTGGTCGGCGTTGTCGTCGCCGCCGGAGCGATCGCGCAGATACGCGTAACCGATGGACGCACGAAACCGCGCGTTGACTGCATAGCGCGCCGATACCGATACGCCGTCGTTGTGATAACGCGGCGTGCCGCCGTCGCCATTGAAGAACGACACGAAGCCCGTCACCGGTCCATATACATACGACACGCCGCCGAGGTTCGCCCGTAACGCGCCGTCGCCATGCGTCTGCTGATGCGCGTACGACACGCGAAACGGGCCGTTGCGCCACGCGAAGGTTTCGATGTGCCCGGCGAGGCCGTTGCCGTCGTCATCGGCGGGATCGCGCAGCATTGCCATGACGGTCGTCGAAAAGCCGTGGAATTCCGGCGAGAGATACGTGATCGCATTGCTCGCGTACGGCGTGATCTTCGACAGATTGTTGAGCCCCGAAGCGATCGTGCCTGCGCCGAACGCGTCGAGTTGTCCTTTGAACGGAATGTAGATCGGCGAGTACTGACGGCCGATGCGCACCGTGCCATACGGCGTGCCGGCACCGACCCACGCCTGACGATTGAAGATCGTATTCGCGACAGCCAGCGAGCCGTTGCCCGAACTGAAGCCGTTCTCCAGATCGAACAGAATCTTCACGCCGTTGCCGATATCTTCCGCGCCACGCACGCCGACGCGCGAGCCGCGATACGCGCCCGAATCCATGCGCGCGACGTAGCCTGCGCCGGGATTCGTGATTTCGATGCTGGTGTCGAGTGCGCCATAGAGCGTGACGGACGATTGCGCGTGCGCGCGCGTGGCGAACGCGACTGTCACTAGCGCGACGGACGCGAGTAGAGAACGTTTCATGAGGGAAGAAGAGAGAAGCTTGCCGCCGACGTAAAGCTCAAGCTGATGAAACTGAAGCGCGCACAGCCAGGCGCGCTCCAGCTTCCCGCTGCCTGCGTTATTGCGGCAGCGCGTAGGCGATCACGTAATCGCCGCGATCCGGCGACTGGCGTGCGCCGCCCGCCGAGATCACGATGTACTGCTTGCCGTTGAGCACATAGCTCATCGGCGTGCCCTGACTGCCGACGGGCAGCCGCGCCTTCCAGACTTCCTTGCCCGTCGAGCTGTCGAACGCGCGCAGGTAGTAGTCCTGGGTCGCCGCGAAGAACACGAGGCCACCGCCCGTGCTGAGCGAGCCGCCGATGGTCGGCATGCCGATCGGCGTCGGCATGTGCATCTGCACGCCCCACAGACGCGTGTCGCGCACTGTGCCGAGCGGCACTTGCCACGCGATGCTGCGCGTCTTCAGGTCGATGGCCGTCAGGCTGCCGAACGGCGGCTTCTGGCACGGAATGCCGAGCGGCGAGAAGAAGCGGTCCTTCGTCACCGAATAGGGCGTGCCGCCGAGCGGCACCGCGCCCATGCCTGCGTTCACCGCTTCATTGCCGTTCGACGTGCCGCCGCGTTTCTCTTCCTTGACGAGATGGACCCACAGACCGAGACGCATATCGTTCGCGAAGATCATCTGCGAGTTCGGGTCGTACGAGAGACCGCCCCAGTTCATGCCGCCGAGCGAGCCCGGGAAGCTCAACGACGTGTCGGTATCCGGCGCTGTGAACAGGCCGTCATAGCGCATGCCGTGGAAGACGATGCGGCACATCATCTGGTCGATGGGCGTCATGCCCCACATGTCCGCGCCCTTCAGCACTTCCGCGCCGATCTGCGGCATGCCGACCGACAGCGGCTGCGTCTTCGCATACGGCTCGCCCGGAATCGTCGCGGATTTCACGGGCTGTTCGACCACCTTCGTCAGCGGCTTGCCCGTCAGACGATCGAGCACGAACAGTTGGCCCATCTTCGTGCCGACGATCAGCGCGGGTACGTTCTTGCCGTCGACGGGGAAATCGACGAGCGTCGGTTGCATCGGCACGTCGTAGTCCCACAGATCGTGATGGACTGTCTGGAAGTGCCACTTCTCCTCGCCTGTCGTTGCGTCGAGCGCGAGAATCGACGCTCCGTACTTCTCGTCGAGTTGCGTGCGCTTTACGCCCCACAGATCGATCGCCGCGCTGCCGACGGGCATGTACACCGTGTTCGACGTCGCGTCGTACGACATCGGCGCCCACACGTTCGGCGTCGAGCGCACGAAGGTCTTGCCGGGTGCGGGCGCCTGCTTGTCCTGCGGATTGCCCGGATCGAACGCCCACTTCATCGCGCCCGTCATCACATCGAAGCCGCGAATCACGCCGCCGGGCATATCGAGCGTTACGTTGTCCGCAACGCGGCCGCCCGTCACGACGGTCGTGCCCGCGACGGTCGGCGGCGACGTCAGTTCGTACAACGGGCTCGCCGCGCTGCCGAGCCCCGCCTTCAGATCGATCACGCCCTGATCGCCGAAGTCGGTGCAGAGCTTGCCCGTGTCGGCATCGAGCGCGACGAGCTTCGCGTCGATCGTGTTCATGAAGATCCGGCGACGGCACGCGGCATGTTCGTCTGCGAGCGCGACGGGGGTGACGGGCGTCGAACCGGTGACGCTCGGCTGCTGAACCGGCTTCGTTGCATCGAAGTAGGCGAGGCCGCGGCAGCGCACCCACACCGTTGTCTTCGTCGGGAATTCGTGACGCCACTTTTCGTGGCCGTTCGCGGCGTCGAGCGCGATCACCGTGTTGTGCGGCGAGCACACGAACAGCGTATCGCCGATCTGCAGCGGCGTTTCCTGATCTTCCGATCCGCCGCCCGTCGGGCTGAGCGGCACGTCGCCCGTGTGGTAGGTCCACGCGACCTGCAGGTTCTTCACGTTGCCGCGATCGATCTGCGTCGCGCCTGCGAAGCGGTCGCCGCCCGCCGAGTGTCCGTATGCGGTCCAGTCGCCCGAACCGCTGTCATGCTGCGCGCTCGCCACAGACGATTCCGTGCCGAACGTGCCGTGCGGAATGAACATGCCGTACACGAACAGCGCATTGCACGCGAGCAGCACGAGACCCGCTGTCCACGCGGCGCCCTTCGCCGGGCGCTTGCCCTCGAAGCCGCGCAGCATCGGATAAACGGGCGCGAGCAGCATGCCGATCATCGTGAACATGAAGATGCGCGCCTGCAGCGGCCAGAAATCGAAACCGCTTTCCCAGACGGCCCACAGCATGGTCGCGACGATCACGAGCGCGAAGATCGCACATGCCGAGGCTTTGCGGCGCGCGAGCTGGATGCCCGTCGCGCAGACGGCGAGACCCATCAGCAGGTAGTACCACGTGCCGCCGCGAGCGACGAGCAGCGCGCCGCCGATCGCGAAATACAGGCCGAGCAGCAGGCCGATTGCGCCGGCGAGTGTCAGGCCGACGCGCGCGGCCGTCGATATGGGCTTGGTTTCAGGTTGCTTGGACATTGCTTGTCTTCATGGATACGCAAAAGAGGGCACAGGCGCACAGTCGACGGGGACTGCGCGCACGCGTGCACCAGATCGTGTGATTGACGCGCGATGGGGCGGCTTGAGTAGCGTTCCCGTCAGGTGGTTGCCGCGTTGAACGCCGGATCGGTGCGTTCGGGCATGCGCGCCGGGCGATGGCTGGGCGCGACGAATTCGGAGTGAGCAAATGCCCGGTAAGTTACACAGGCATTTGCAACAAACTAACCAGTTCGTACATTTTAACGCAAAACACGCCGATGCCGCAGCGTCGACTGCACACGCTCCACGCGACGCATCCTTCCAGTTTCTTCAAGAGTCTTTTGCAGCGCCCCTTCTGTGACGCTCGCATACCCCGCTGCTAGACTTCAAGCACCGAAGTGAGAAGGCGCGTTACGCCTCGTGCGACGAGGGTTTGGGCGCGAAAAGCGATGAATATTCTGAAGCCAGTTACGTTGACCTTGATGCTGCTGTGCGGCACCGCGAACGCGGGCACGCTGCAATCCAACGGCAATTCCGCCAATCATCGAATGAATGGGAGCGCGGCGCAGTGCGATTCCGTTACGTTCGCGACGGGCACGCCGCAGAATCGCGCGGCATGTCGAAGGATCTTTGCGCGCGAGGCGCGTCCGAACGTGCAGACGTCGCCGCTCACCGCATCCGATTACGCGTCCTGACGTGTATTGGCGCTGAGCGTGCTTGCCCGCACGACCAGCTCGAAGCCGACATCGACGATGCGCGGTTCCTTGTCGGCTTCAGGCAATTCGGCGCGCTCCATCAGTTCCTGCGCGATACGCAGGCCGATTTCCGTGGCGCGCGGTTGAACGGTCGTCAGCGGCGGCACGCATTCTTCGCTGAACGGCAGGTCGCCGAAACCGGCGACACGCAGCTGTTGCGGAACCGCGATGCCGCGCCGCTGTGCTTCGAACAGCACGCCTAGCGCGATGACATCGTTCGAACAGGCGATCGCGTCGATCTCCGGCATGCGTTGCAGGATGTCGGCCAATGCGTGCGCGCCTGCTTTCGGCGACGCGTCGCCGGGCGCGTCCTCGACATGCACCTCGATACCCGCTTTCAGCATCGTACGAGCGAAGCCCTCGCAGCGTTGCCGCGCCCGCACGTCGCTGTCCATCCGCGCGCCGATGAACGCGACGCGCCGCGCGCCGATCTCCAGCATGTGCCGCGCGACGGCTTCGCCCGCTGCGTGGTGCGAAAAACCGACCTGCAGATCGAACGGCTGTTCGCCGAGTTCCCACATCTCCGCGACGGGCGCGCGCGCCGAGCGCAACAGCGCGCGCGTTTCGTCGTCGTGACGGCAGCCGGTGACGACGAGCGCAGTCGGCGACCATGACAGGAACGTGCGCACGAGATCGGCTTCGCGGCCCGGCTGATATTCCGTTGCGCCGAGCAAAAGCTGATAGCCGTGGCGGTCGAACTCTTTCTGCATCGCAGCGACCGTCGCCGAAAAGAACGCATTGCCGAGCGACGGCACGACGACGCCGATGGCGCGCGTGCGTGCGGCGGCGAGACTGCCCGCCAGCAGATTGGGCACGTAGCCGAGCACGTCGATGGCCTGCTTGATGCGCGGCGCGATGCGTGGCGACACGGCCTCGGGATTGCGCAGAAACAGCGAAACAGAACTGGCGGACACGCGTGCGCGGGCGGCGACGTCATCCATCGTGACGCGGTTGGTGCTGCGCCGGGAGCGCGGTGCCTTGGCTGTCTGAGACATGGGCTGCAAGCGGTGAAAAGGGCAGGCGCCGGGTTCGGCGCGAAGCTTATATTGTAATTGCCGCAGCGCAACGAGTCATCTTCTCCGCACTAACCCTGGTATCGCTCGAAGAAATCGTAGCGCTATTATTTCGCAGCGCTGCGATTTTAGCGTTGCGACCTAAACAGCCTGGATTGACATGTCTTCTTCCGATCTCCGCTGCGTCCTCGACGCCCGTGCCCAACTCGGCGAATGTCCTCGCTGGGACGAGCGTGAGCGCGTGCTGTACTGGGTCGATATTCTCGAACCGGCGCTGCATCGCTTCGATCCCGCGACGGGCATCGACAAGGCATTTGCGCTGCCGGAGCACATCGGCTGCTTTTCGCTCGCTGAAGAAGGCGGCTTTATCGCGGGCTTGCGCTCGGGCGTCTGGTTGCTCGACGAAGCCGCGCGTCCCGTCCGGCAACTCGCCGCCAACCCGGAAGACGTTCGCACGAGCCGCTTCAACGATGGCCGATGCGATGCGTCAGGCCGTTTTTTCGCGGGCACGATCGACGAACCGAAGGCGGGCGGCAATGCGCATCTCTACCGGTTCGCGGACGGCGAACTGCAAGCGCTGAGCGCGGGCCTGCTGACGTCGAATGGCCTCGCGTTCAGTCCGGACAATCGTTGGCTCTATCACTCCGACACGCCCAACTTCACGATCTACCGCCGCGCGTACGACCTCGCGACGGGCGCATGCGGTGACGCCGAAGTATGGGCGCGAATCCAGCCGACGGCAGACGATCGCGGCCGCCCGGACGGCGCGGCCATCGACGCCGAAGGCTACTACTGGAGCGCGTTCTACGAAGGCGGGCGCGTGGTCCGCTTCGCGCCGGACGGTTCCGTCGATGCCGTGTATCCCGTGCCCGTGCGCTGCCCGACGATGTGCGCGTTCGGCGGCGACGATCTGCGCACGCTGTACATCACGTCGGCGCGCGCGGGCCGCAGCGCCGACGAACTCGAACGCGAGCCGCTGGCGGGCGGCCTGTTTGCGATGCGCACGGACGTGCCGGGGTTGCCCGAACCACGCTGGCGCGCATCTGCGTCCAAATCCGCATGAATTCACTCTCGACGGACCCTGACATGCCTGATCTGAAAGACTCTTCCCTGCTGCGCACGCAATGCCTGATCGGCGGCGAGTGGCGCGCGGCGCGCGACGGCCGCACCTTCGACGTCACCGATCCCGCGACGGGCGCGCTGATCGCCAGCGTGCCGTCGATGACAGCCGTCGAAACGCGCGAAGCCATCGCCGCAGCGGAAGCGGCGCTGCCCGCGTGGCGCGCGTTGACGGCCAAAGCGCGCGCCGCGTTGCTGCGCAAATGGCACGACCTGATGCTCGAACATCAGGACGATCTCGCGCTGCTGATGACGGCCGAACAAGGCAAGCCGCTCGCAGAAGCGAAAGCCGAGATCGCGTTTGCCGCGAGCTTCATCGAATGGTTCGCGGAGGAAGCGCGGCGTGTCGACGGCGATGTGATCGCGACGCCTGCAAACGACCGCCGGCTCGTGACGATCCGTCAGCCCGTCGGCGTGTGCGCGGCGATCACGCCGTGGAACTTCCCGGCCGCGATGATCACGCGCAAGGCAGGCCCGGCGCTCGCGGCAGGCTGCACGATGGTGCTCAAGCCTGCATCGCAGACGCCGTTCTCGGCGCTGGCGCTCGCCGTGCTGGCCGAACGCGCGGGCATCCCGGCGGGCGTGCTGAACGTCGTGACGGGCGATCCGCAGCCGATCGCCGAAGAACTCACGGGCAATCCTGTCGTGCGCAAGCTGTCGTTCACCGGCTCGACGGGCATCGGCGCGCGGCTGATGGAGCAGGGCGCTCGGCATATCCAGAAGTTGTCGCTGGAACTCGGCGGCAATGCGCCGTTCATCGTGTTCGACGATGCCGACCTCGACGCGGCCATCGAAGGCGCGCTGATCTCGAAGTACCGTAACGCCGGTCAAACCTGCGTGTGCGCAAACCGTTTCTACGTGCAGGCCGGCATCTACGAAGCGTTCGTCGACAAGCTCGCGACGCGCGTGCAGGCGCTGCGTTGCGGCGACGGACGCGAGCCGTCGACGCAGATCGGCCCGCTGATCGACGGCCGCGCGCTGGCCAAGGTGAGCGAACTCGTGACGGACGCCCGCGCGCAAGGCGCGAAAGTGCTGTGCGGCGGCGAAGCGCTCGCGCTCAACGACGACAGCACGCCGCGCCACTACGCGCCGACCGTGCTGACGAACGTCACACCGTCGATGCGCGTCGCGCGCGAAGAAATCTTCGGCCCCGTCGCGCCCGTCATGCGCTTCACCGACGAGCAGGACGTGATCGCGCTCGCCAACGACACCGAGTTCGGTCTCGCCAGCTACTTCTACACGCGCGACATGGCACGCGTCTGGCGTGTGGCGGAAGCACTGGAGTTCGGCATGGTCGGCATCAACACCGGATTGATCTCGACGGCGGAAGCGCCGTTCGGCGGCGTGAAGCAGTCGGGCGTCGGACGCGAGGGTTCAAAATACGGCATCGACGAATATCTGGAAATGAAGTACCTGTGCATGCAAGTGGCGTAAGCGCCCGGCGGATTTCGTAAGGCACCGGACGCGCTTTAACGCTCGCACAGAAATCGCAGCGCTGCGAAAATAGCGTCCGGTTGCCGGGTGATCGCCCACACGAAGCCCGAAAACAACCTCAAAGGGATGAGGAGACAATGATTTTCACCATACTGAGTTTTGCGTTTTTTACCGCGCTGGTCGGCTTCGTGTCGTACCTGTTCACGCGGCGCGCGAAGGATCACGGCGCGCGCGGCTACTTCATGGCGAGCGGCGGACTCACAGGCTGGTTCATCGCCGGCTCGATGATGCTGACCAATCTTTCGGCCGAGCAGATGGTGGGTCTGAACGGCGACGCCTACGCGCACAACCTGTCGGCGATGGCGTGGGAATGCACGGCTGCTGTGGCGACCGTCGCGCTCGCGATGTTCTTCCTGCCGCGCTATCTCCGTGGCGGCTTTTCGACCTTGCCGCAATTCCTCGAAGAGCGTTTCGATTCGACGACGCGTCGCGTGGTCAGCGCGTTCTTCGTGATCGGCTACATGCTGGTCGCGAATCCGTCGGGTCTGTATCTCGGCGCGATCACGTTCAACCAGGTGTTCGGCGTGCAGGCGCTGCTCGGCACGTCGTACGCGAGCACGATCACGATTCTCGTGTGGATGTCGGGGATCATCGGCGCGCTGTATGCGATTTTCGGCGGACTGCGCGCGGTCGCCGTGTCGGACACGATCAACGGCGTCGGCCTGCTGGTCGCCGGTCTGATGGTGCCTGTGCTCGGCCTGTTCGCGCTCGGTCACGGCGACTTCTTCGCGGGCGTGCACACCATCGCGACGCAAGCGCCCGAGAAACTCTCCGCCATCGGCGGCCCGCACGATTCGGTGCCGTTCGGCACGCTGTTCACGGGGATGATCTTCGCGAACCTGTTCTACTGGTGTACGAACCAGGCGATCGTGCAGCGCACGTTCGCAGCGAAAAGCCTCGCGGAAGGTCAGAAGGGCGTGCTGCTGTCGGGCCTGATGAAGCTGCTCGTGCCGCTCGTCATGATGCTGCCGGGCGTGGTCGCGTTTCATCTGTATGCGCAGCATCCGCTGGGCCGTCCGGACCTCGCGTATCCGCAACTCGTCACCGACGTGCTGCCGTGGTGGGCCAAAGGCTTCTTTATCGCAGTGCTGTTCGGCACGGTGATGAGCCACTTCAACGCCGTGATCAACAGCACGGCGACGCTGATCGCATTCGACTTCTATCGCGTGTGGAAACCCGAAGCGAGCGATGAAAAGCTGATCCGCGTCGGCAAGACGGCAAGCGTCGTGATCGCCGTCGTGTCGCTGCTCGTCGCGCCGCTGCTGATGTACGCGCCGGACGGCATCTACACGGTGATGCGCCGCTTCACCGGCTTCTACAACATCCCCATCATCGCCGTCGTGCTGGTGGGCTTCTTCAGCAAGAAGATCGGCGCGTTCCCCGCGAAGATGGTGTTGCTGCTGCATGTGATCGTCTACACGCTCGGCATTCTCGTGTTCCAGGTCGACAAGCTGCTCGGCATCAACTTCATCCACATCATGGGCATTCTGTTCGTGTGCGAAGTCACGCTGATGGTGGTGCTCGGCATGCGCCACCAACGCGCGAAGGTCTACGAGCCGCAGCTGCGTCAAACGGGCGATCTCACGCCGTGGCGTCATGCCAGCACGATGAGCGTGTTCCTGCTCGCGATGCTGGTGAGCATCTACCTGACGCTGTCGCCGATCGGTGTCGCGCGGCATGGCGGCGTGACGACCCAGTACGAAGTCCTGATGGTGCTGACGTGGTGTGTGGCGATCGGACTGGTCGCGCTGTTCCGTCGACGTGCATCGGCGGGCGGGCGCGCGCTGGCGTGGAACCAGTCGCCGAGCGAATCGAACGGACACTGAACGAAACGTATCAACTGATTGCATTAAACCCAACGCAATAGCAAGGTAAAGCTGATGAACTGGCAGACAGAAGCGGGCGGCAAACTCGTGTTGCGCGTGGCAGGCCGCACGCTCTTCGAACATGCGCCGGATGCGCCCGCAGTGTTCGTGGGACACGGCGTCGAGACGATCGACATGTACCGCGGCAACTTCGACATCAGCGACTACGTCGAAGAGCGCGTCGCACTGCGCGATGCGCGCTTCACGCAGCAAGCAGACGGCAGCGCGCGCATCGAACTGGCGCGCAATGCGGAAGCCGCTGGCGAACTGACGATCGTCGCCAGCGAGTCGGCACACGGCGTGCAGCTTGCGTTGTCCACGTCGGGCGACGCGATCAACCGCGTCTGGTGGCGTGTACCCGCGCAACGCGATGAACACGTGTGGGGCTGCGGCGAGCAGATGTCGTACTTCGATCTGCGCGGCCGCAACTTTCCGCTGTGGACGTCGGAGCCGGGCGTTGGCCGCGACAAGAGCACGCATCTGACGTGGCAGGCCGACACAACCTCGAAATCAGGCGGCGACTACTACAACACGAACTATCCGCAGCCGACGTTCGTGTCGTCGCAGAAGTACTGTCTGCACGCAGAAACGACGGCCTACGCGGACTTCGATTTCCGTCACGACGAGCGCCACGAACTGCAATTCTGGGCCGTTCCCGAGCGGCTCGAATTCATCCTCGCCGACGATTTCATCACGCTCGTCGAGCGCATTTCGCAACGCTTCGGTCGTCAGCCCGCGCTGCCTGCATGGGTGATGGACGGCGCGATCCTCGGCCTGAAGAACGGCCGCGATCACGCGCAGACGATCATGGAACAAAGCCGTGCAGCGGGCCTGAAAGTGAGCGGCCTGTGGTGCGAAGACTGGGTCGGCATCCGGCAGACGTCGTTCGGCAAGCGTCTCTTCTGGGACTGGCGCTGGAACGAAACGCGCTATCCCGATCACGCCGAATGGGTGAAGCAGCTGAACGCAGACGGCGTGCGTTTTCTCGGCTACGTGAACCCGTATCTGTGCAACGACGGCACGCTGTACGGCGAAGCGAAGGCAGCGGGCTACCTCGCAACGCGCGAAGACGGCAGCGATTACCTGGTCGACTTCGGCGAGTTCGATTGCGGCGTAGTGGACTTCACGAATCCCGCGGCGGCGCGCTGGTTCGAAGAGCGCGTGATCCGCGACGAGATGCTGAACAAAGGGCTCGACGGCTGGATGGCGGACTTCGGCGAATATCTGCCGACGGACGTGACGCTTGCCAACGGCATCGATGCAAAGCTGATGCACAACGCGTGGCCGACGCTGTGGGCGCAGGTCAACGCACGCGCGATCGAAGGCGCGGGCCGCACGGGCGACGCCGTGTTCTTCATGCGCGCGGGCTACACGGGCGTGCAGGCGCATTGTCCGCTGCTGTGGGCAGGCGACCAGTCCGTCGACTTCACACGTCACGATGGCTTGCAGACGGTGATCTGCGGCGCGCTGTCGTCTGGTTTGCTGGGCAATGCGTATCACCATAGCGATATCGGCGGATATACGAGCCTGTTCGGCAACACGCGCACGCCCGAACTGTTCCAGCGCTGGGCCGAAATGGCCGCCTTCACGCCGATGATGCGCACGCACGAAGGCAATCGTCCCGATTCGAATTTCCAGTTCTGGCAGGACGCCAATGTGCTCGCGCACTTCGCACGGATGACGCGCGTGTTCGTCGCGCTCAAGCCGTATGTGCAAGGTCTCGTCGATGAAGCGGCGGCGCGCGGTCTGCCGTTGCAGCGTCCACTGTTCCTGCATTACGAGCACGATCAGGCGACGTACGCGATCCAGGACCATTACCTGTACGGCCGCGATCTGCTCGTCGCGCCGGTGCATGCGGCCAACGCCACGCAATGGCGTGTGTATCTGCCGCAAGGCGATGCGTGGACGCATCTGTGGAGCGGCACGCGTTACGAAGGCGGCCAGCATGTCGACGTCGCCGCGCCGCTCGGCGAGCCGCCTGTTTTCGTTCGACATGGCGCGGCGCGCGAGGCGCAACTGCTTGAACTGGCGAAGGACGCAGCGTGAGCCTCAGTCCGTTCCTGCACCATCTGCTGTTCGCGGCGTGCGTCGCGACCGCGACGTTCACGCAAAGCCTGACGGGATTCGCGTTCGGCCTCGTGCTGCTCGGCCTCGTCGCGGTGTTTCATCTCGCGCCGCTGCCTGTCGCGGCCAACGTGGTGACGGTGATGGTGCTCGCCAACGCGGCCTTGCTCGTGCGCGGCGTGCCTGATTTGCCGCGCCGTCTGCTTGCGCCTTCATATGGCAGCAGCCTGGTCGGCGTCGCAATCGGCGCATGTCTGCTCGCATGGCTGTCCGATAACGCGATCGGCGTGGTGCGCTTCGCACTGGGACTCGCGATTCTCGCGTGCAGCCTGTTGCTCGTCGTGCAGACGAAGCCGCGCGCGCAGGTTGCGTCGCCCGGCACGTTCGCTTTCTACGGCTGTATTTCCGGCGTAATGGGCGGCGTGTTCGCGAGCGCCGGTCCGCCGATGGTGTTCCACCTCTATCGCCAGCCGCTCGATCGCGTGGTCGTGCGCGACACGCTGGTGCTGCTGTTCGCAGTGAATGCCGTGCTACGGCTCGTGATCGTGCTCGCACAAGGGCGTTTCGATGCAGCGTCGCTGGCGCTGAGCGCAGAAGCGTTGCCCGTCGTGCTGACGGTCACGTGGCTCGCGCGCCGCTATCCGCCCAACTGGTCGCCGACGGCAGTGCGGCGCGTCGTCTTCGTGCTGCTGGCGATCGCCGGCGCGAGCCTCGTGGCGCCCGCCGTCACCGGCGCGACCGCGCAGGCGCACGCGAAGGTCAGCGCGGCATCCCATCAACTTCGTAATTTCACGGCGTGACTATCGTGCAACAAAAGCTCAAACAACTCAGCGAACTGCGCAGCCAGCGATGGCTTGCACCCGACGACATGCGCTCGTTCGCGCATCGTCAGCGTCTGCAGCAAATGGGTTTGCGCCGCGAAGAATTCATGTCGCGGCCAGTGATCGGGATCATCAATACGTGGAGCGACCTGTCGCCGTGTCATGCGCATCTGCGCGAGCGCGCCGAAGCCGTGAAGCGTGGCATTCTGCAGGCGGGCGGCATGCCGTTCGAGTTGCCCGCGATGTCGCTCGGCGAAGTGATGGTCAAGCCGACCACGATGATCTACCGCAACTTCCTCGCGATGGAAACGGAAGAGCTGTTGCGCTCGCTGCCCATCGACGGCGCGGTGTTGATGGGCGGCTGCGACAAGACCACGCCGGGCCTGCTGATGGGCGCGCTGTCGGCGGATCTGCCGTGCATCTTCGTGCCTGCGGGCCCGATGCTCAACGACCGTCATCGCGGCCAGGCCGTCGGCGCGGGCACGCACACGAAGAAGTTCTGGGACGAGTATGTGGCGGGCAATATCGAACAACCCGAGTGGATCTCGCTCGAAGCGCGCATGACGCGCGCGCCCGGCACCTGCAACACGATGGGCACCGCGAGCACGATGACGTCGATCGTCGAGGCGATGGGCTTCACGCTGCCCGGCGCGACCAGCATTCCCGCGATGGACGCGTCGCATACGCGCATGTGTTCGTCGAGCGGCGAGCGCATCGTCGGCATGGTGTGGGAAGACCTCAAGCCGAGTCGCTTCTTCAATCGCAAGTCGGTGGAAAACGGCATCGTTACGTATATGGCGCTCGGCGGTTCGACCAACGCCGCGATTCACACGATTGCGATCGCAGGCCGTGGCAACGTGCCGCTGACGCTCGACGACATCGCGCGCGTCGGCAAGAACATTCCCGTGCTCGCCGATGTGTTCCCGTCCGGCAAGCGCCTGATGGAAGACTTCTATTACGCGGGCGGCCTGCCTGCATTGCTGAGCGGCGTGAAGGAATTTCTGTCGCTCGACTGCGTGACGGTGACGGGCACGACGCTCGGCGAGAACATCGCGCGCTTCGAGTCGGGCCAGCGTCCGCAGGGCGAAGACGCGATCCGTCCGTTGAACGATCCCGTCAGCGAACGCGGCGCGCTCGGCGTGCTGCGCGGCAATCTCGCACCGAATGGCGCCGTCATCAAGCCGAGTGCGGCGAGTCCGCATCTGATGAAGCATCGCGGCCGCGCACTCGTGTTCGATTCGATCGCCGAGATGAACGCGAAGATTCATTCGCCCGATCTCGACGTCGATGCCGATACCGTGCTCGTGCTGCGCGGCGGCGGGCCGATCGGCGCGCCCGGCATGCCCGAATGGGGCAATCTGCCGATTCCGAAAAAGCTGCTCGCAGCAGGCGTGCGCGACATGGTCCGCATTTCCGATGCGCGCATGAGCGGCACGCACTACGGCACCTGCGTGCTGCACGTGTCGCCCGAATCGGCGGCGGGTGGACCGCTCGCGCTGATCCGCACGGGCGACATGATCGAACTCGACGTGGAAGCGGGGCGTCTCGACGTGATGCTTTCCGACGAAGAACTCGCGCGTCGCCGCGAAGACTGGCGTGCGCCGCCGAACCCGCGCAAGCGCGGCTATATCCGCCTCTATGTCGAACAGGTTTCGCAAGCGGACAAGGGTTGCGACTTCGACTTCCTGACGGGCTTCGAAGAACCCGTCGAACCGTCGATCTTCTGAACACAGGATCAATAGACATGGCCAACAGAATCAAGCAGGACCCCACGCGCAACGCCTTTCGTGACGCGCTGAAGCACAAGGACAACAGCACGATGCGCGCGAAGCCGCTCGGCACGTGGCTCATGTCCGGCTCGGCGGCTTCGGCGGAAGCATTCGGTCACGCGGGCTTCGACTGGCTGCTGATCGACATGGAACACGCGCCGCTCGAATTCACGGATGTGCTGCGCATGTTGCAGGCTGTCGAGTGCGGCGGCGCAGCGCCTATCGTGCGACTTGCGCGCAACGACGCGACGCTCGCGAAGCGCGCGCTCGACATGGGCGCGCCCACGCTGATGTTCCCGTACGTGCAGAGCCCCGAAGAAGCGCGTGCTGCCGTTGCATCGATCAAGTTTCCGCCGCTCGGCACGCGCGGTTTCGCGGCGATGCATCGCGCGAGCCGCTACGGAACGTGGAGCGAATTCGGCAAGCGCGCGAATGAAGCTACCGCCTGCATCGTGCAGCTGGAAACGCCCGAGGCCGTTGCGCAACTCGAAGCGATTGCGGCCGTGCCGGGCGTCGATGCGCTCTTCGTCGGGCCTGGCGATCTGTCCGCGGCGATGGGCAAGATCGGCAATCTCGCGGACGCCGAAGTGCGTGCCGTGCTCGCCGATTGTGCGCGTCGCGCGAACGCTGTCGGCATGCCCATCGGCATCGTCGGACCGACGCCCGCGATGGTGCGCGAGTTCGCGGAAATGGGCTACGACTACGTCGCGATTGCATCGGACATGGGCATGATGATGCGTCAGGCGAATGCGTTCATCGCCGAAATGGATCAGGTGCAAGCCAACGCGAATGCGGGCGGGCCGTACTGATCATGTCGAACGCACCCGAACTGTTCGCGCTGGAAAACGACGCCTGGCAAGTGCGCGTTGCGCCGTCGCTGGGCGGCGCGATCGTCGATGCGCGCTGGCATGGCCGCGACGTGTTGCGGCCGACGCCCGCTGCCGAACTGGAAGCGTGCAACGTCCGCAAGACGGCGTGCTATCCGCTCGTGCCGTTTTCGAATCGCATCGCGTTCGGCACGTTCAGGTTCGGCGATGCGCGTTACACGCTCGCGAAGAATCTCGCGGGAATGGCGCACGCGATTCACGGCGTCGGCTTTCAGCAGGCGTGGTCCGTGCACGCGAGCGACGCGAACAGCATCGACCTCAGGATCGCGCATGCGCCCGACGAGCATTGGCCGTTCGCATTCGAAGCACAGCAGCGCATCGCGATTGAAGACGACACGTTGACGCTGAGCATGCGCATCACGAACACGGACTCGCGCGCGACGCCCTGCGGTGCGGGCTGGCATCCGTTCTTTCCGCTCGATACGGCGTCGGGCGAGACGCATTTGCACACCGCGTGGACGTCGATGCTGGTCAGCGACGCGAACGATCTGCCGTGCGCGAGCACGCCGCCGCCGCAATTCGGCGCACTCGACAACACGGTCGTCGACAACTGCTTTACCGGCTGGAGCGGCAGCGCACGTATCGACACGCCGCATCATCGCATCTCTATCGACGCGAACGACACATTGCGTTGCGCGGTGCTGTTCAGGCCCGCCGGCCAGACGTTTTTCGCATTCGAGCCGGTGAGCCACGCAAACAACGCGCTCAACGGCAACGAGCCGCCGATGCATGTGCTCGCGCCGCGCGAGACGCTCGAAGCACGCATGACGCTGGCAATGGAATCACTCAGGAGACAGGCATGAATTCAACCCGTCCGCTGTATCCGGCGCTCGCCGGGCAAGTGGCGTTCGTATCGGGCGGCGCATCGGGCATCGGCGAGGCGATCGTCGAGGCTTTCTGGGAGCAGGGCGCGCAGGTCGCGTTTTGCGATCTCGACGAGCAGGCGGGCAACGCGTTGTGCGAGCGGCTCGGCAGCGCGAACGAAGGCGCGTCGTCCGTCAAGCGTTTGCGTCCCTGGTTCGCGCGCTGCGACGTGCGCGATATCGACGCCTATCGCAACGTGCTCGATGAAGCCGCGCGCGCGCTCGGACCGATCCGCACGCTCGTGAACAACGCGGGCCGCGATACGCGCCACGCACTCGACGATCTCTCCGTCGATATGTGGAACGAGATGCTCGCCGTCAATCTCACGCATCACGTGTTCGCGACGCAGCGGGTGGCGCCCGGCATGCGCGCGGCAGGCGGCGGATCGATCGTGAACCTCGGCTCGATTTCGTGGCTGCGCGGACGTCCGAATCTGATCGGCTACACGGCTTCGAAGGCGGCGATCTCGGGCATCACGCGCACGCTCGCGCGCGAACTCGGCGACGGCGGCATTCGCGTGAACGCAGTGCTGCCGGGCGCGGTCGTTACGGCACGTCAGACGGCGCTGTGGCGCGACCCTGCCGCCGACCAGCAGTTTCTCGATCTGCAATGCCTGAAGTTTCGCGTCGAGCCCGCGCATATCGCGGACTCGGTGCTGTTTCTCGCGAGTCCGCAAGCAGCGGCGATCACGGGCCAGAACCTGATCGTCGATGCGGGACTTGCGCAGGTATCCGTCGTCGGATAGTCGGACCGACAGCGGCGCCGCCCTCGCATCACTAGAAGAACCACAAAACCAAAGGATTCTGGAGACTTTCTGATGCTTCACACGAAAAAGTGCCTGAAACAGGGCGCGTGGGCGCGCTCGTGCCTGCGAAACGGATTAACGGTCGCCGCATTGACGGTAGCGGGCCACACGTCTGCGTGGGCGCAATCGACGCTCACGCTATACGGCATCGTCGATTCGGCCGTGCAGTATGGCAAGTTCAACGACACCGTCGGCGCAACGGCGATGGCGGCGAGCGGCAACCTGCAGGCATCGCGCTTCGGCTTTCGCGGCAGCGAAGACCTGGGCGGCGGATATCGCGCGAACTTCCAGCTCGAAACGGGCTTCAACACGTACACGGGCGTAGGCGGAGGCGCGACGATGTTCAATCGCGGCGCGTCGGTCGGATTGTCGAGCGCGAAGTACGGCAGCGTCGATGCAGGCTTCATGTACCTGCCGATCTACTGGGTGTTCCTCGCTTCGGACGTCGCGACCTACGGCCTGTCGAATCCCGCCGCGATCATGTCGCTCGAACATACGGTGACGCTCGGCAAGTCGGGCACGGGTGGCTTCTATCCGAACGCGGTGCGCTATCGCACGCCGAACTTCAATGGCCTGACGAGCGAAATCGGCTATTCGTTTGGCGCGCAGAATGCGTCGGGTCAAACGGCGGATGGCCGCAATATCGGCGTCAACGTGATGTACCAGCGTTTCGGCGCGATGCTCGGTTACGGCTTCAACCGCTACCAGTACTACTCGAATACGAGCACGCTGACGGCATCGTCGCAACTGACGCATGTGTTCGCCGCGACGTACGGTTATAGCGGCAATTTCATCGGCGCGAACTACATCTATTCGAAGCGCACCGACGCGACCAACTGGTTTGCATCGGCGTTTCTCATCAACGCGAAGATTCCGGCGGGACCGGGCGATATCGAACTGGGCGTCGCGCGCCGTATCGAGAACGCCGAAGCGCGCGCGATGGCCTACAACGCGGGCTATGTGTACTTCCTGTCGAAGCGTACGCAGCTTTACGGCTACGCGTCGATGATCACCAACAACAGCCATTCTAGTCAGGGCTTCGCGCTGCTCAATTCCACTTACTCGACGGTCACGCCGGGCTTCGACCCGTGGGCCGTGACGGTGGGTTTGCGCACGTCGTTCTGATGTCTGCGTGTGCGGGTTCACGCAGGAACTCGCACACTCTTTTCACCTGAAGGAGATTCCATGACTGAGCCTTTGAGATACGGCGTAATCGGTGCCGGCATGATGGGACAGGAGCATCTTCGCAACATCGCGCTATTGCCGAACGCGGTCGTCACCGCGCTGGCGGATCCGCACGCCGAGTCGGTCGCGTCTGCCACGAAGACCCTGGGACGCGAAGTCGAAGTGTTCGCGGATTATCGCGATCTGCTCGAAAGCAAGGCTTGCGACGTGCTCGTCGTGGCGACGCCGAACGATACGCACCGCGCCGTTCTCGAAGACATTCTCGTCGCGCCGACTCCATTTCCGACGCTGATCGAAAAGCCGATCTGCACGACGATCGAGGATTGCCGGCATCTCGCCGAAGCCGCGCAAGGCTATCGCGCGCCGCTGTGGGTCGGCATGGAATACCGTTACATGCCGCCGCTCACGGCGATGATCGACGAGATCAATGCCGGGCAAATCGGCGACCTGAAAATGTTCTCGATCCGCGAGCATCGTCATGCGTTTCTGACGAAGGTCGGCAACTGGAACCGTTTTGCCGCGCGCACGGGCGGGACGCTCGTCGAGAAGTGCTGCCACTTCTTCGACCTGATGCGACTGGTGGTCGACGACGAAGCGGTGCGCGTGTTTGCGTCAGGCGCCGCCGACGTGAATCATCGCGACGAAGTTTATGACGGGCAGGTGCCCGACATGATCGACAACGCGTATGTCGTGGTCGAGTTCAAAAGCGGTCGTCGCGCGAGTCTCGATCTGTGCATGTTCGCGGATGGCGCGTACTGGCAGGAGGAGTTTTCGGCTGTCGGCGACAAGGGCAAGGTCGAGTGCTTCGTGCCGGGCGCGGGCAAACATTGGCCGGGGCGCGGCGAGCGTCAGGCGGAACTGGTCGTCAGTCCGCGCGATCCGAAGGGACCGGTGCGGAGCACGGTGGAAGTCGATGAAAAACTGCTGAGCCTCGGCGCGCATCATGGCTCGACGTACTTCGAGCATCTCGGCTTCCAGCAATCGGTACTGCAAGGCGCGCCCGTCAAGGTCTCGGTGGAAGATGGGCTGAAGGCGGTCGTGATCGGCCTCGCGGCGGAACAGTCGATCCGCGAAAAGCGGGTTGTGCAGATCGACGGATTGACGCTGCACTAATCTGGAACGCTCCTGACTCGAATTGAGTCAGGGGCGTAATTGATCTGTTTGCTCCAATTACGCTTGTTGTTGGTTTTCATTGGCAATCGTTTGCGCGGCAATTGGAGTAGCGCTAAGCTAACGGCTCATGTGCTCGGGTACTTCTTACCGCATGGATGTCAATCCCATCAAGACCGTCGATTCCACGCAAACACGCGTTATAAAAGGGATCGCGGCAATATTCTGCACGGCAAACGTTTGCATTCCGGCGAGATGCGAACATTATTGAAAAAGCAGAGTGCTTTTCAATTTCCACTGCGAAAATTCGAATGAAAAGTATGAGCAATTCCGTTGTTAATTGTTCATACAAAGTAGATACTGTCACGCAAAGTACACAGAGAAATATTAGCGTGCAGGGTTTCTTCATACACTGGCTCGCCTCGCCATGCATCCAGCGTTTTCGCGGTTTCGTCATTCGTCGACGCAGAGAGATCCGCGCTCTGCCGGCGACCTGTGCCAGGAAGTTCCAGCTGTCGATGCAGAGGATCCCAACTCACGCGTGATGGAAATCTTCTCGTCGCGCAGCGATATGAAGAGCCTCGCCGTGCTCGAAAGCGGTCGTCCAATCGGCCTCATCAATCGCGATATCTTTCTGTCGCAGATGAGCAAGCCGTTTCACCGCGAGCTTTACGACAAGAAGAGTTGTATCGCGTTCATGGACAAGGAGCCGCTCGTCGTCGACGCGGACATGAGCATCGAAGCGCTGACCTTCAAGACAGTCGAGGTCGGTGAAAAGGCCTTGGTGGACGGCTTCGTCGTGACGCGCGATGGCCATTTCGCGGGACTCGGAAGCGGCTTGCAGCTACTCGGCGCAGTCGCCGAAATGCAGGCGGAAAAGAATCGCCAGATCATGCAGAGCATCGAATATGCAAGCGTGATCCAGCAGGCGATGCTGCGCGCTTCGCGCGAGACGCTCGCTGCACACCTGCCCGAAGCGGCGCTCGTGTGGGAGCCGCGCGATGTGGTCGGCGGGGACTTCTATCATTTCGCTGCCTTTCCGCACGGCTGGTTCGGCGCGACGGCGGATTGCACGGGGCACGGCGTGCCGGGCGCGTTCATGACGCTGCTCGCTTCGGCGTCGCTGTCGCAGGCACTCGAACAGATCGGTCCGCGCGACCCCGCTGCGCTGCTCGCGGCCGTCAACCGCAATGTGAAGGGCCTGCTGGGCCAGGTGCATAGCGCGGCTGAAGTGCCGCAATCGAATGATGGTCTCGATGCTGCGTTCTTCTGGTTCGATGCACGGGAAAGCCAGTTGCATTTCGCGGGCGCGCGGATCGCGCTGCACATTCTCGCGCCGGACTCGGACCAGTTCGAAACGATCGCGGCGGACCGTATGGGCGTCGGCTATGTCGACAGTCTTGCGGACTACACGTGGCAGTTGCGCAAACTGTCGGTGCCGCGTGGCAGCCTCGTGTTTATCTGCACGGATGGATTGATCGATCAGATTGGCGGTCCGCGCAGTATTTCGTTCGGGCGACGTCGCGCACTGGATCTGATTGTGAAGAACCGCGCCGAATCGCCCGCGGCAATCTGCGAAAAACTGCGGCATGCGCTCGCCGAATGGCAGGGCGCACAACCGCGTCGCGATGACCTTACCCTGTTTTGTGCCCGCATTACCGACTAATAAGCATGTCTCAACTACTCGAACAAGACCGCGCCTTTTTCGAACTGGCGCAGCGGCGTAACGTGCTCTTCTATCACAAGGGCTACTTCTCCCATAACATCGTCGCGGCGATGGGCGAGGTGGTCAAATTGCAGCTGGAAATTGCAGGCGTGAGCGGACCGACGCGCCGCAAACTGTTTTCATCGTTTGTCGAACTGTCGCAGAACATCGTGCACTATTCGGCCGACTCGCTTCAGCCCGACAAGGAAGGCGGCGGCTCGATCCGCGAAGGCGCGGTGTGCATCACGACCGAAGGCGACCGGCATCTGATGATGTGCGTCAATCCCGTCGCGACGGCTGACGTCGAAGGTCTGCGCAACAAGCTGGAGCCGTTGCGCAGCATGTCGGTGGAAGAAATCAGGCAGGCCTACAAGGACTCGTTGCGCGCCGAAACGCCCGAGGAAAGCAAGGGCGCAGGGCTGGGTTTCCTGACGATGGCGCGCGATGCGAGCGCACCGCTCGAATTCGCTTTTCATCCGCGTGCCGACGAACCCGGAACCACGCTGTTTTGCCTCAAGGCCATCATCTGAGTTTAAAAGGCACGAGCTATGGACAATCTCTACATTGCCGCAACGGCGACGTCGCCGGAAGTCGATTTCAAGTTCGATCAGCACCAGTTGCTGCTGCGGGGCGAGTCGTATCCCGAGAACGCGGCCGCATTTTATTCGCCCATCATCGAACAGTTGCGTCAGTACCTGACGGAATCGACGGGCGCGGTGATTACCGTCGACGTCGTTCTCACTTACTTCAACAGCTCCAGCACGAAGATGCTGTTCAGCGTGTTCGACGCGCTGGACGAGGCGGCGCAGTCGGGCAGCCGCGTGCTGATGAACTGGTATCGCGACGAAGAGGACGAAACGATTGCCGAATTCGGCGAAGAACTGAAAGCCGATTTCCACGCAATCGAATTCACCGATCGCCCGGTCTCTCACCAAGGATAATAAGGTGCCCCCGAACTCCACGTTGTACGCGCCTGTCAGCGACGCGCCCGATCTGTTCCAGAACGAGAATGAGGCGCTAGAGAAGGCGCGCGCGATCCATGCGGCTGTCGACGCGGATGCGGGCGACTATCGTCAGTCGCTGGGCGAACTCATCGGGCACTTCGAACGTTTGATGCGCGAGACGCGCCGGCTGATCGGCCGCAGCGATCGCGCCGAACGCGAAATGCAGGCGCTTGCGCAACAGCTCGCGCATCGCGCGACGCATGATGCGCTGACGGGCGTGTTCAACCGCAGCGCCGTGATCGAGCGGACCACGAAAGCGCTGCGTCACGACAGCGCTGTGATGATCATTCTCGATATCGACGAGTTCAAGCGCGTCAATGACGATTTCGGTCATCCGGCAGGCGATGCCGTGATCATGGGGATCGTCGAATGTCTGCGGCGTATCGTCGGTGAGCGGGGTTTTATCGGCCGCGTGGGTGGAGAAGAGTTCACCGTGCTGTTGCCCGCGCACGAACCCGCTGAAGCGCTGCGGCAAGCCGAGAAAATGCGCGAAGCAATCGGACGTCAAGTGTTTGGGTCGCCCGTGGATCGCCGCATCACGGCGAGCTTCGGCGTCAGCGCCAATCCGCCGGGAACGACGTTCGATACCGCGTATGGCCTCGCCGATGCCGCGCTTTATCGCGCGAAGCGTGGCGGGCGGAATCGCGTGGAATTCGCTAACCCGTAATCGCGTCGATGCCTGAGCGTCACGTCAGCGACGGCTGCAAATAGCCCGTCAGAATCAGCGCGGTTTGCGTCGCGCCGAACAGCACGATCAGCAGCGCGCCTGCGATGGCGACGACGCGTTGCGTTGCCTTGATCTTCGAGCGAAGGCGAAAGCCGCGCGTCATGATGAAGCGGTTCGCGCCCACGGCGCCGAGCCCGAAGAGCGTCACGGTCAACGCGACACCCGCGCCGATCGCAAACGTCGCCGCGATGCCGACCCACGGCGCGTGCGCCGCCACCGATGCGATCAACACGAATATCGATCCGACGCATGGGCGGATGCCCGATGCGAAACCCGTCGCGAGAATCTGTGAGATGGTCGACGAGCCGGGTCGTGTCGCGATTGCGGATTGGCGCGTGTGAAATTGCAGACGTGTGCCGAAATATGAAGGTTCGTTCTGCGACACCTGCGAGGATTGCGCGGCGCGTTCGTCGGGTACCAGCTTCAGCGCGCGTGGATCGGCACAGCAGTCGCGCCGCGTGAGCGTCGTGTAGATCGTCCAGCCGCCTGCCACGCAGAGCAGCGTATAGCTTGCTATGTCGAGCGACGCAGCGTTCGACAGCACGCTCGACGCGCCTTCCTTCGCGAACCACACCGCGCCGAACACGAGCACGATAGCGCTCATCGCCTGCACGGCCGCGCTCCATGTCGCGAGCGAAATAGCCTGGACGATGCGCGAATCGCGTGAGCCGAGATACGTGCCAGCCACGAACTTGCCGTGTCCTGGGCCGATCGCATGCAACACGCCGTACGCGAACGAGAGCGCGATCAGTGTGAACCACGTCCATGGCGCCGACGAGCGATGCAACTGCTGTGCGGCATCGGCGATGCGCGCGTTGAGCTTGCCTTGCCAGATGATCGAGGTCGCGAGTATCGTGCGGATGAACTCGGGCAGTATGACTTGTTGAGTTGCTTCTTTAGCAGGCTGTGGGCTTGATACAGCGGATGCCGAAGACGCCTGCACGGGTCTTCCAAACACGTCCACAACGGGTGTCGCCGCATGCGCAGACGCGATCGACGTGATGCAGGCGACGGCCACGCACAGCGCTAACAGAACACGGAGCAAGTGGCGTTCGAGCATCAGCATGATAGAGCCGTCGCTTGTGGCACGACGATGCCGTTGAAGATCGGATGCGCGTGGTCCTGAAACGGCTTGGCCGTGCATGTGGATGCGGCGCGTCCATCGATCGAAATTGCGTTCGCGCCATCCGGTTCGTAGTCGACAAAGAACGACTCATCCCAGATGCCGAGCGAAACCTTGTGAGACGTTACGTCGACGGGCTTTTTGAGCGGTAGCGTAAAGGTATAAACGAGCTTGCCGTGATCGATCGACACGCGGAAACCGGTCGGATCGCCTAAAGGTTGCGCTTCGCCGTCCGCGTAAAGACGCGTGAAGTATTGCGCTCCCGCAAGCGACGAAAAGGCCTGCTCGCGGAAAATGGCAGTCTGTTTGGCATCGAGCGGTCCGTTATCGGGCAATGTATCGATGCCGACGAGCTGCACTGGAAAGCCTTCTGAAAAGCGCCACGTTTCGGCAATTGCGATTACTGCTTTGCTCTGCATTTGCACGTGCGCGGTATAGCGTATCCACACATGCGGATGCGCGGCGGCTGCACCGGATACGACCAAAGCGGCGAGCGCGGCAAAACGCACGAGCCGCCTGATGACGGAAAGATTCAACATCGCGTGTGATTGTTGGTTCTACGATGACGCGGGCATGTCGCGAACCGCAAGCGAGCTTGCCTTGATGCTTTCTTTAAAGGAGTCATGCAGTAGCGTGAAAGCGCGCGCCATTGTCGCATGCGCGTGTGTGCAGTGCGCATGGCGTCGCGATATTGGCACAGCCGGCATCATGCGGGACAATCGTGTCCATCCGGCGACATCTGTCACGAGGAGCCTTCATGTCGATACTGATACTGGGGTTGGTGCTGTTCCTGGGCGGGCATTCCGTCCGCATCGTTGCGGAAGACTGGCGTCAGGCGCGCATCGCGCGGATGGGCGAGAAGAACTGGAAAGCGGCCTATTCGATCGTGTCGCTGATCGGATTGGTGCTGATCATCGTCGGCTACGGAATCGCGCGGCGACAGCCTGTCGTGCTCTGGGCGCCGCCTGTGTGGGCGCCGCACCTTACAGGGCTCCTGACGCTGATCGCTTTCATTCTGTTTCCAGCTGCGCATGCGCCGGGCAATCACTTCAAGGCAATCGTCAAACATCCGATGACGGCAGGCGTCGGCCTGTGGGCTTTCGGGCATCTGATTGCCAATGGGACGTTGAACGCGGTCGTGCTGTTCGGCGCATTTCTCGTATGGGCAATACTGGATTACGCGGCGGCGCGGCGGCGGGATCATGCCGAAGGCATCGTTTATCCGAAAGGCACGTTGTCACGCGACGTGATGCCCGTTGTCGCGGGCTTTGTCCTCTGGATTGCGTTTGCGTTCTTCCTGCATGGCTGGCTGATCGGCGTGAAGCCGTTCGGCTAGAACGTTCGCGTCACGAGCGCAGATCCGCCAGCATCTGATCGGCGAGAAAATCGCACGGCGGTCGGGCGGAACGCGCGCTGCGCGCCAGCACGACTTCGAGCGGGGCCATCGGCGGCAAGCCTTCGGCCTCGCCGACTTGCGCGAGATGCGGCGGCACGCTGCAACGCGCGAGCGGCGCAATGGCCAGCCCCGCCTCGACCATGCAGATCAGCCCCAAAAGACTGGGGCTTTCATACGACATCCGATAGCGGATATTGGCCTGCTGCAGCGCGCCGATCGCATGCGCGCGTGCCGTGCTGCCCGGCGCGAAGACGGCGATAGGCAGCGGTCGTTCCTTCCATATCTGCTGATTGCCGCGCGCGGCCACCCATACCATCGGCTCCGAGCGGATCGGTTCGCCCGTGATGCCGCGTGTCTTCGTGATGCACGCGAGATCGAGCGTGTTGTCCTTGAGCAGCGGAACGAGCGCGCTGCTGGGCATGCCGATCACGCGAACCTGCACGCGCGGATGCGCGACCGCGAATTTACGCAGCACGGTAGGCAGCAGCGACGACGCGTAGTCGTCGGGTACGCCGATCGTGACACGGCCGCGAATCTCCGGACGCACCACCGACGACCACGCTTCCTCACGCATCGCCAGCATCTTCCGTCCATAGTCGACCAGCATCCGGCCGTCTTCCGTCAACGCGACGTTGCGCGTGGTTCGCAGGAATAGCGGTTTGCCGAGCGCTTCCTCGATGGTCTTGATCTGCATGCTGACGGCCGACGGCGTGCGATGCAGCGAAGCCGCGGCGCGCGCAAACGACCCCGTATCGGCCACGGAGATGATCATTTCCAGCACGTCGAGATCGAGCTTTTTCATCGCTATTCGATTACTCAGAAAAAATGAAGAATCCGTTCAGTTTAAATCGTTTTACTTAGCTGTCCCGCACTCCGATACTGCAATCGTGACGTATCGCAGGAATGACGAGGTAGCGCATGAGATCGATGGTCGAATTCATCACAGTGGGCGGCATGCTGGCCGTGACGCCCGGCCCCAACATGGTGTACGTGATGATGCGTTCCGTCGCGCAGGGCACGCGAGCAGGACTGATCTCGCTGGCGGGTGTGATGCTCGGCTATCTGACGTACATGTTCGGCGCCGCGTTCGGCATTACGACACTGTTTCTCGCGATACCCGGCGCGGGACGCCTGCTGGCGATATGCGGTGCAAGCTACCTGCTGTATCTCGCGTGGCAGATGCTGAGGCCGGGCGGGCGCTCGCCGCTGCAGGTCGAAGTGAAATCGATCGAAAAGCCGCGCCGTCTGTTTGCGATGGGCGCGACGACGAGCCTGTTGAATCCCAAGCTCGCGCTGATCTTTCTGTCCTTGCTGCCGCAGTTCATCGACTATCACGGCGACAGCGTATTCCGGCAGTCGCTGACGCTGGGCTTCTCGCTGATTTTCGCGTTCGCGTCCGTCAATGCGGCTGTGGCGACGTTCTCAGGCAGCCTCGCGCGTTTTCTTTCGACACGCCCACATTGGCTCGATGTTCAACGCTGCGTGATGGGTGCGATGCTTTTTGCGCTCGGCCTGAAGATGGCGCTGGATGCTTGGCATTGGAATCTGACTGCGTGATCTTGCGCCGCTCTTCAACGTTGATCGTTTACTCGATCGGAGAAGCAAACACCATTGCCTTCTCGAGAAAGTTCGCAGTCTTCGCTGGCGTCGATTCGATACGCGACGCGAGCGCGAGACGAATCGAAATGGGGTTGCCGAGCACGTCCGTATAGACGACGCCTTCAACGCGAATCTGGCACACGGAAGCGGGCACCAGCGAAACACCGAACTCCGCTGCGACCAGATTCACGACCGACGACAACTGCGGCGCCTGCTGACCCGCAATCGGCTCGAAACCTGCTTCCCTGCACGCGCCAACGATCACATCGTGCAGCGTGGGGCTTGCTTCGCGCGGCAGCATCACGAACGGATCTTCCGCGAGTTCGGACAGCGCGATCTTGCGTTTCTTCGCGAGACGATGCGTGGCGGGCAGCACGATTTTCATCGGCTCGATGGCGATGTGATGGAACTGCACGCCAGCAGGCGACTGGCTACCGAGCCGCACGAACGCAACATCCACGCGGCCGTCGTCGAGATAGGCGAGCAGTTGCGCCGTATTGCCTTCGGCCAGCGTCAGCGTGACATTCGGATAAGCCTGCCGGTACGCGCGAATCAGCTTCGACACGACAGGATTGAAAGCCGCCGAGCCCGTGAAGCCGATATTGAACTGGCCGATTTCGCCGCGCCCGGCGCTCTGCGCCTTTTCGACAGCAAGGCGCGTGTCGTGCAGGATGCGCTTGGCATCGGCGGCGAACGCTTCGCCCGCTTCCGTCAGCACGACGCCGTGCCCCGTGCGGCGGAACAGGCGCACGCCGAGTTCGTCTTCGAGCGCGTGAATCTGCTGGCTGAGCGGCGGCTGGCCGATGCCCAGTCGTTCCGCCGCGCGCGTGACATTGCGCTCGTCGGCGACGGCGAGAAAGTAGCGGATATGGCGCAGTTCCATGCGATATCTGTAAAAGCTATTTCAGAAAGACGCGATAGATATTGGACAGTATAACAGTCCCGCGACAAAATATCGCTATCGCGCGGTCCGCCGCCTGGAAGTCTCCCCGGATAACGTCCCCAAACAAGCGTCAAGAGGAGAAAGCAGGACGCGTCGCGCCTGTGATCGTTTCTTTTGAAATGCCGAAAGGGGTCTATTTGTGGCTGACACTTTGAAAAAACCGAGGCCGGAATTCCGGAACATCGGTATCGGGCAGATATTGACGGCATACCGTCTCCCGCTGGCGGGACGCGTGTCGATTCTCCACCGCGTGAGCGGCGGGCTGCTGTTCATCTTCCTTCCGTTCCTGCTTTACCTCTTCGACCAGAGCCTGACTTCCGAACTGAGCTTCGAGGTGTTCAAGGGCTTCCTGTCGAACATCATCGTCAAGCTGATCACGCTGGTGCTCGCATGGGCGTTCCTGTTCCACTTCTGCGCGGGCGTGCGCCATCTGCTGATGGACACGAACCATGACGCCGTCACGAAGGAACGCGGCAAGAGCACATCGGTGGTCGTGCTCGTTGTGTCGTCGATCCTGACGATTGCCTTCGCGCTCAAACTGTTCGGAGCTTTCTAAAACATGTCCGCTAATAACCGGGTTGGCTCGAAGCGCCTCGTCGTGGGCGCGCACTACGGTCTGCGCGACTGGCTCGCGCAACGCATCACGGCCGTCGTCATGGCTGTGTACACCGTCATCCTGCTCGCGTGGTTCTTCGGCGCGCAGGCATTCTCTTACGACGGCTGGGCAGGCATCTTCGCCACGCAGTGGATGAAGCTCGCCACCTTCGTCGCGCTGCTGTCGCTGTTCTATCACGCGTGGGTCGGCATCCGTGACATCTGGATGGACTACATCAAGCCCGTGGGCACGCGGCTTCTGCTGCAGGCGCTGACGATCGTCTGGCTGCTCGCGTGTGCGGGCTACGCTGCGCAGATTCTCTGGAGAGTGTAAAAGAATGGTTGCAATCAAGAATTCTCTGCCGCGTCGCAAGTTCGATGTGGTCATCGTCGGCGCGGGCGGCTCCGGGATGCGCGCCTCGCTGCAGCTCGCGCGCGCGGGCCTCTCCGTGTGCGTGCTCTCGAAGGTGTTCCCGACGCGTTCGCACACCGTCGCCGCACAGGGCGGCATCGGCGCCTCGCTCGGCAACATGAGCGAAGACAACTGGCACTACCACTTCTACGACACGATCAAGGGCTCCGACTGGCTCGGCGACCAGGACGCGATCGAGTTCATGTGCCGCGAAGCGCCGAACGCCGTCTACGAACTGGAACACTTCGGCATGCCGTTCGACCGTAACGCGGACGGCACGATCTACCAGCGCCCGTTCGGCGGCCACACGGCGAACTACGGCGAGAAGCCGGTCCAGCGCGCGTGCGCTGCCGCTGACCGTACGGGCCACGCACTGCTGCACACGCTGTACCAGCAGAACGTCGCGGCGAAGACCACGTTCTTCGTCGAATGGATGGCGCTGGACCTGATCCGCGACGCCGAAGGCGACGTGCTCGGCGTGACCGCGCTCGAAATGGAAACGGGCGACGTCTACATCCTCGAAGGCAAGACCACGCTGTTCGCCACGGGCGGCGCGGGCCGGATCTTCGCGGCGTCGACCAATGCGTTCATCAACACGGGCGACGGCCTCGGCATGGCTGCACGCGCAGGCATCCCGCTCGAAGACATGGAATTCTGGCAATTCCACCCGACGGGCGTCGCCGGTGCCGGCGTGCTGATCACGGAAGGCGTGCGCGGCGAGGGCGGCATTCTGCGCAACTCGAACGGCGAGCGCTTCATGGAGCGCTATGCACCGACGCTGAAGGATCTGGCGCCGCGCGACTTCGTCTCGCGCTCGATGGACCAGGAAATCAAGGAAGGCCGCGGCGTCGGTCCGAACAAGGACCACGTGCTGCTCGACCTGTCGCACATCGGCGCCGAGACGATCATGAAGCGTCTGCCGTCGATCCGCGAAATCGCGCTGAAGTTCGCGAACGTCGACTGCATCAAGGAGCCGATCCCCGTCGTGCCGACCATCCACTACCAGATGGGCGGCATTCCGACGAACATCCACGGTCAGGTCGTGGGCACCGCGAAGGGCCACGAAGACCCGATCAACGGTTTCTACGCGGTGGGCGAATGCTCGTGCGTGTCGGTGCACGGCGCGAACCGTCTGGGCACGAACTCGCTGCTCGACCTGGTGGTGTTCGGCCGCGCGGCCGGCAACCACATCGTCAAGCACGTGAAAGAGATCAAGGATCACAAGCCGCTCCCGGCCGATGCCGCTGATTTCGCGCTGTCGCGTCTGGCGAAGCTCGACAATTCCAGCTCGGGCGAATACGCGCAAGACGTCGCCAACGACATCCGTTCGACGATGCAGAAGCATGCAGGCGTGTTCCGCACGTCGGCGCTGCTGGCTGAAGGCGTCGAGCGCATTCGCGAAGTGGCCGCACGTGCAGGCCACATCCATCTGAAGGACAAGTCGAAGGTGTTCAACACGGCGCGCGTGGAAGCGCTCGAAGTGGAGAACCTGATCGAAGTGGCGCGCGCGACGATGGTGTCGGCCGAGGCGCGCAAGGAAAGCCGCGGCGCGCACGCGCAGAACGACTTCGAACATCGCGACGACGAAAACTGGCTGCGCCATACGCTGTGGTACAGCGAAGGCGACCGCCTCGACTACAAGCCGGTGCACATGAATCCGCTGACGGTCGAATCGGTGCCGCCCAAGGCACGGACCTTCTAAGGCACACGCACAAAAAGGACCCCACACAATGGCCAAGCGTACATTTGAAATCTATCGCTACGATCCGGACAAGGACGCCGCGCCGCGCATGCAGTCGTACGAGATCGAGATCGACTCGCACGAGCGCATGCTGCTCGACGCGCTGGTGAAGCTGAAGGCGCTGGACGAAACGCTGTCGTTCCGCCGTTCGTGCCGTGAAGGCGTGTGCGGCTCGGACGCGATGAACATCAACGGCAAGAACGGTCTGGCGTGTCTGACGAACCTGAACGATCTGCCGCAGAAGATCGTGCTGCGTCCGCTGCCGGGACTGCCTGTCGTGCGCGACCTGATCGTCGACATGACGCAGTTCTTCAACCAGTATCACTCGATCAAGCCGTTCCTGATCAACGACACGCCGCCGCCGGAGAAAGAGCGTCTGCAGTCGCCGGAACAGCGTGACGAACTCGACGGTCTGTACGAGTGCATTCTGTGCGCGAGCTGCTCGACGTCGTGCCCGAGCTTCTGGTGGAATCCGGACAAGTTCGTCGGCCCGGCGGGCCTGCTGCAAGCCTATCGTTTCATCGCGGACAGCCGCGACGAGGCGACGGGCGAGCGCCTGGACAACCTGGAAGATCCGTACCGTCTGTTCCGTTGCCATACGATCATGAACTGCGTCGACGTGTGCCCGAAGGGGCTCAACCCGACGAAGGCGATCGGCAAGATCAAGGAATTGATGGTGCGCCGGACGGTCTGAGGATGAACAACCCCCACGCTCTCTATCGTTCGCTGCCCCCCGAGGGGGCGGTCAGTCCGCTCGGGAGCGGCCCTTCGCGTACTGACATGGACGACGCGTCACATCAGACCGACCCCCTTCGCCGCGCGCGCCTACGCTGGCGCGCACGGCGCGGCCTGCTGGAAAACGATCTGATCTTCGAACGTTTTTTCAGCCGATATGAGCATGATCTCAGTGATGCGGACGTGGGCGCGCTCACGCGCCTGCTCGAACTGAGCGATAACGACCTGATGGACTTGCTGCTCGCACGCAAGGAACCGGAAGGCGACCTCGCCGACGCAGATGTCAGGCGGGTGCTGGAGATGCTGCGTACAGCTTGAACGCTGTATGCACATTGACGGTAAAAGCAGCGCCTCTCGTCTCTCATCTCGCGTTCGGGCGAGCCTCGAAAGCTCGGCCCGACGCGAGATATCTCTACAGTCGTTCGCCGTCGATTTGCCGGAACAGGGCAATAGCGGCGTTCGCACTGTCATATCCCCTTGACGTCCTGCGCGGATCGGCAAATATTGCCCGACAACCTAAAGCGCTCGCAAATCGTGCCGTTAAACGTTTTACTTAACTCATCGCCAGCAAGGGCTGGCATCGACTAGTATGCGCAACGTTACGGTACGGGCCAGCCTTCTTGCTTTGCTTGTGGTATTCGCGTCGATGATTCTGCTGGGCGGCGTGGTGGGCATCGGCGCGTTGAAGATCACCAACGGCAATGCGCAGAATCTGCGGGACATGGCGCGTCAGACCATTCTCGTCAACGATGCCTACAAGGACACGGCGCGCACGCGCTCGGCGCTGATGCGCGCTTACACGGCACTCAAGGAACGCAACGACACGGCGACGCGCGATTCCGCGTTGCAGAGTGCGCAACGCACGCTCGATCTGTCGGCGCGCGAAACGCAGGCCTTCGAAAAAGCGCCCGCGTTCGACGGTATCGACGCGACGCTCAAGCAGCAGGTTCTCGATTCGGCGGTACAGCTCGCCACTGCGCTCAACCGCGCTTGCGACGCGCTGCGCAATGGCGACACAGCCGCGTACGCGAAGCTCAACGATAGCGACATCACGCTGTCGGGTCAGGTCTACTCGGCCAACGTCGAGAAATTCCAGAAGCTCGCGAACCAGCTTTCCGACGATGCGCTCGCAGCCGGCAATCAGCGCTTTCAGTGGATCGTCGGTACGGTGATGCTCGGTATCGCGATCGCAGTCGGTCTGATCGTGCTGGCCTACCTGGCGCTGCAACGCACGGTCACCAGGCCGCTCTCGCAGGCCGCAGACGCGCTCGACCGCATCGCATCGAACGATCTCACGGTGCGTGTGCCCGAAGCGAGCAAGAGCGAAATCGGCCAGCTGTTTGCCGCGATGCATCGGATGCAGTCGAGCCTGACGCGCACGGTGTCGGGTGTGCGTGAAAGCTGCGAAGCGATCAACACGGCGGCGCGCGAAATCGCAGCGGGCAATCTCGATCTGTCGAGCCGCACCGAAGAGCAGTCGGCATCGCTCGAAGAAACGGCGGCGAGCATGGAGCAACTGACTTCGACGGTGCGCCAGAATGCCGAGCACGCGCGCGAAGCGAACAAGCTCGCCACCGATGCAGCCGATCTCGCGCAGCAGGGCGGTGAAGTCGTCGAGCGCGCCGTGCAGACGATGGCCGAAATCAGCGCGAGCTCGAGCAAGATCGCGGACATCATCGGCATGATCGACAGCATTGCATTTCAGACCAACATTCTCGCGTTGAACGCGGCCGTCGAATCCGCGCGTGCGGGCGAGCAGGGACGCGGCTTTGCCGTCGTCGCCGGCGAGGTGCGCACGCTCGCGCAACGCAGCGCAGGCGCGGCGCGCGAAATCAAGGCGCTGATCGGCGCATCGATCGATCACGTCGAGAACGGCAACGGCCTTGTCACGAAGGCGGGCGCGACGATGACGGAGATCGTGCGTTCGGTGCGCAATGTTGCGGGCATCATGGGCGAGATCACCACGGCGACGGCCGAGCAGAGCGACGGCATCGAGCAGGTCGGTCACGCGGTGAGCCAGATGGATCAGGTCACGCAGCAGAACGCCGCACTCGTCGAACAGGCTGCGGCAGCCGCAAGCGCACTGGAAAGTCAGGCTCAAACGATGCGCGAAGCCGTGTCGGCATTCAGGCTCGCGAAGGCGTTCTGATTCCTCTGCGCTCTCGCGTTTTGCAGCGGGCATTGTTCCGGCAATAATCCGGAAGTTCTTTTCCGCGTCAGAAAAGATGCCCGTTCTCCTCTCTCGCTCATTCGAAGCCGGGAACATTTCCAAAGCAGTGCGCGCCATGCCGCTTTGTCGTTCGAACCAATAGCATCAAGGTTCGAACGGCATCGGCGATCAGGCATCTTCTGCCACCTTCTGCACTAGCACGCCGCGTTTCGCGTGAATCGCGCTCGATGTACCTGCTCTGCGCGGCATCGACACGCTCGCTAAGATCAATCACGTTCATCGTATCGAGTTCACGAACGTGGTGTCGATTGTGTATTTCATAGCACTGCTCTGTTTCAGTGGGCGCATGCGCTCGTCGCGAAACGTCAGACGATGCGCACCAATTGCCGCGAGTTGTTCAATGCGATCACAAGTGTTGTGCCGCTGGTGGTATTTACGTCATGTGTCCGCATTCACATAATCGCCTCACCTGCTGCGAGCCACCGTTCGCAGCAAAGCGGTGACGGTAACAACGCTTGAGACGGGCATTCGTTGAAACGATATGCACGGGATATCAAATCGCTGCGGCGCTCATCGCTCCACTTACTCGTGTTATTGCTAACAGGAGCAGTCATGAAAAACGATATCCTTCCTCAAGTGCCATCGCGTCGTCGCTTTATCGGCGTGGCTGCTGCTGCCGTTGCTGCAGCCTCATTCAGCCGGCTCGCGTTTGCAGAAACGAATCAGTCCATCACGGAAGTTTCTCCGGCAGCAGGCGGTGACAAGACGGCTATTCGCAAACTTCGCGTTCACGTGCCGGAAGCACAACTGACCGATTTGCGCAGACGTATCAAGGCGACGAAGTGGCCTGAACGCGAAACCGTCACGGATGCATCGCAAGGCGTGCAGCTCGCGACGACGCAGAAGCTCGCGCAGTACTGGTCGACGAATTACGACTGGCGCAAGGTCGAAGCGCGGCTCAATGCACTGCCACAGTACGTCACGGAAATCGACGGACTGGACATACATTTTATTCACGTGCGTTCGAAGAACAAGGACGCATTGCCGATGATCGTCACACACGGCTGGCCGGGTTCGATCATCGAGCAACTGAAGATCATCGATCCGTTGACCAATCCGACGGCGCACGGCGGCAATGCATCGGATGCATTCGATATCGTGATTCCGTCGCTGCCCGGTTATGGTTTTTCGGGCAAGCCGACCACGACAGGCTGGGATCCGCAGCGCATTGCGCGTGCTTGGGTCGTGCTGATGAAGCGCCTTGGCTACACGCGTTACGTTGCGCAGGGCGGCGATTGGGGCAATGCCGTCACCGAGCAAATGGCGTTGCTTGCGCCGCCTGAGTTGCTCGCCATTCACACCAACATGCCTGCCACCGTACCCGACGATATCGCGAATGCACTCAAGTACGGCAACCCCGCGCCCGCAGGACTGTCGCCCGACGAGCAGCACGCGTTCGAGCAACTGGACTACTTCTACAAGCACGGACTTGGTTACGCGCAAGAGATGGCGAATCGTCCGCAGACGTTGTACGGAATCGAAGATTCGCCGATCGGACTTGCTGCATGGATGCTCGATCACGACGCGGCGAGTCAGGCGATGATCGCGCGCGTGTTCGACGGTCAGCAAGAAGGGCTGTCGCGCGATGACGTGCTCGACAATGTCACGTTGTACTGGGTGACGAATACGGGGATTTCGTCGGCGCGTTTGTATTGGGAAAACAAGCTGAATTTCTTTGCGCCGAAGCATCTGACGATACCCGTTGCGGTCAGCGTGTTCCCCGATGAAATCTACGCTGCGCCGAAGAGCTGGACGGAGAAAGCGTATCCGAAGCTGATCCACTACAACCGCTTGCCCAAGGGCGGACACTTCGCGGCATGGGAGCAGCCGCAAGCGTTCACCGACGAAGTTCGCACGAGCTTCCGCTCGGTGCGCTAAAGCGCAGACGATGCGGACGCCTTCGTGCAGGCGTCCGCAATGCGGTCCGCCATCTTCCGCTTGACCCTCACGTAGCGTAAGGTTTTAGCCTTCATTGTGCGCACTCAATGGAGGCTTGCATACTGTTGAAAGTAGGGGAACTGGCGAAGAAGAGCGGACTCACGGTCCGTACGCTGCATCACTACGACGCCATCGGCCTGCTCACGCCTTCGGCGCGCGCAGACAATGGCTATCGTCTGTACAACCGCAACGACATCGACCGGCTTCACCGGATTCAGGCGTTGCGCGGCTTCGGTCTCACGCTGGCCGACATCGGCGCTTATCTAGCCCAGCCCGACACGCCTCTTGCCGACATCGTCGCACGTCAGATCGCGATGCTCGACGCGCAGATCGACAAGGCCGCGCGCCTGCGCGGCAGGCTTCACGAACTGCACGCCATGCTGATGGACGGCAAGGAGCCCGAGCTGGCCGACTGGCTCAATACGCTGGAGTTGATGACGATGTTCGACCGCTACTTTTCCCAGGAAGAAGTGGACAACCTGCCGATGTATCGCAAGACGCAGACGCAGTCCGCCGAATGGGCGGAACTCGTCGAGCAGGTGCGCGCGCTGATGGACGCGGGCGTTTCACCTGCCGATGAACGTGCACGCATGCTCGCGGACGGCTGGATGACACTGCTCGCACGCGATACCAACAACGATCCGCGCATGCTCGCCAAACTCAACCGCATGCACGACAACGAGCCGTCGATGCGCGAGAGCATCGGCATCTCGCCCGAGTTGCGCGATTACGTGCTGCGCGCGTTCTCCGAGACGAAGATCGCGATCTATGAACGGTATCTGTCGCCCGATGAGTTTCGCTTTCTGCGCGCGAACTACGGCAAACGCGCGATGGAGTGGCCGCAGTTGATGGCCGACGTGCGCGTTGCGATCGACGAAGGCGCTACGCCCGATTCGCCGCGAAGCCGCGAATTGGCGCTGCGGTGGATGGACCTGTTTCGCAGCTTCGCAGGCGACGACCCGAAAACGCACGCGAAGATCCGTCACGCGTTGCAAACTGAACCCGAGTTGAGCAAGGGATCGTGGGCGAACGAAACGCTGCTCGGCTTCATGCGCGAAGCAGTCGGCCGGCTGCAGTAGTCTTCGCGTTCAATGCGATCGCCCGTCGTAGTGCGTGACGGGCAATGCATCGATGTCGATACCTTCAAGACAGCGCACATTGATGGCCGCCATCGCGTGGCCATCGGGCGCTGTGCCTTCGCCGTGCGTATGTATGCCGCATACGGGGCAAAAGCGGTGACGGATCACGTGCTTGTTGAACATGTAGGTGCTGGCGTCGTCCTCGGGTGTCGAGAGGTGCAGATGCTCGATGGGTACGAACCACATCAGCGAACCTTTGCGCTGACATATCGAACAGTTGCAAGCCATGACGCCCGTGGGTTCGCCTTCGACCTCGAAAGCGATGCGTCCGCAATGGCAGCTTCCTTTGTACGTCATGGCAATGTCCTTGTCGGTGGTTGGCGAGCAAGTTGCGTCGATGAGCGAGGCACGAACGTTTCATTTGCAGTGTGACATAAAGCCACCTTCAGTCGTGCGTCGGCGTGCCGTAAACAAGTTGTAACCAACAAGGAAGGCACGACTGCCATGAAGCTGAGCCAACTGAAGGTGTCGACGCGCCTGCTCGTCGGATTCGGTCTGTTGACGGGTTTGCTGCTCGCTGTAGCGCTGATCAGTTTCTATGGTCTCTCTGCACTGAACGACAAGCTCGATGAAATTGCGCGCGTCAACGGCACGCAGGCACGTCTCGCCAACGAATTGCGCGCGTCGATTCAGGATCGCGCGATCGCGATGCGTAACGTCGTGCTGTACACGACAGCTGCTGACAGGCGCGCCGAAGCCGACCGGGTCGCGAAGCAGGGCGAACTGTATGCGGACGCGTATCAGAAGCTCGACCGCATGTTCGCGGAAGAGGCGGGCACCGACGCGCGCGAGCGTGCGCTGATGGCGGCACTCAAGCAGGACGAAGCCGCTGCCGTCGCGCCGATGAACAAGGTCGTCGAACTCAGTCTCGCGAACGATACGATCGTCGCGACGCAACTTCTGCTCGAACGCGCGCGGCCCACGCAACGTGTGTGGCTCGCGCGTGCCGCCGAACTCGCGAACCTCGAAGACGAGGCGAATCAGATCGCGCAGCAGGACGCCATCGACACATACAAGCGTATTCGCGTGCTGATCGCGGTGATCGTCGCGGCGTCGGTTGCGCTTGCGCTGTTCACGGCGACGCTGATTACGCGCAGCATTTTGCGGCAACTGGGCGGCGAACCGGGCACGGCGCAGGAAATCGCCGCGCAGATCGCGCAAGGCAATCTCGCCGTGAAGGTCGATCTTTCGAACAGCGATGCGAACAGCCTGATGGGATCGCTGGACACGATGCGCGGACGCCTCACGTCGATCGTCGCGAACATCAAGACGGCGGCGGAGTCGATTGCGATGGCGGCGCGCGAGATCGCGCAGGGCAACACGGATCTGTCGCAACGCACGGAAGAACAGGCGGCGTCGCTCGAGGAAACAGCGGCGAGCATGGAAGAGCTGACGTCGACGGTCCGCCAGAACACCGAGAACGCGCGGCAGGGCAGCACGCTCGCGGGCAATGCGTCGCACACGGCGACCACGGGCGGCGACGTCGTGCGCAAGGTCGTCGCGACGATGGACGACATCTCGTCGAGTTCGTCGCGCGTGTCGGAGATCATTTCGGTGATCGAAGGCATTGCATTCCAGACGAATATTCTCGCGCTCAATGCCGCTGTCGAGGCAGCGCGTGCGGGCGAAGAGGGACGAGGTTTTGCCGTCGTGGCGGGCGAGGTTCGCACGCTTGCGCAACGCAGCGCGGCGGCCGCAAAAGAGATCAAGGAGCTGATCGAGACTTCCGTTTCGCATGTGACGACGGGCTCGACGCTCGTGCACGATGCAGGCGAAACGATGGATGAAGTCGTGCGCTCGGTGAAGCGCGTGACGGACATCATGAGCGAAATCGCGGCGGCGTCGACGGAACAGTCGACGGGTATCGAACAGGTCAACACAGCCGTCGCGCAGATGGATCAGGTGACGCAGCAGAATGCCGCGCTCGTCGAACAGGCGACGGCCGCGGCGCAGGCGATGGCCGATCAGGCGGATAGTCTGAAGGCGGCTGTTGCGATGTTCAGGCTCGATGGCAGCGAGCATGCGACGTTTGCAACGGCGGCACGCGCGATGCCGTCGCCGGTAAAGCAAACGCCTGCGAAGAAGGCCGTCGTGCAGCATGCGCGTCGCAACGATGCGCCGGCTGAGGTCGATTGGGAGACGTTCTAGGCGATGTGCTATTGAAGGCGACGTCACCGCCTATACTCCATGGCGATACAGTCGACACTTCAGGAGCCGTTCCATGACCCCACAGCAGCGCTATCTCGCCGAAGCCATCGAACTCGCCTACGCCAATGTCGAAAGCGGCGGGCGACCGTTCGGTGCGGTGATCGTCAGGAGTGACGAGGTCATCGCGACAGGCGTGAACGAAATCCTGCGCACGAACGATCCGACCTCGCATGCGGAATTGAACGCGATTCGCGCGGCGAGCCAGAAACTCGGCTCGCCGGATCTCGCGGGCTGCACCGTATATGCAAGCGGACATCCTTGCCCGATGTGCCTTGCTGCCATGCGAATGGCGGGCGTCGGCGAAGTCGTGTATGCGTACTCCAATGAAGACGGCGCGCCGTATGGTCTGTCGACGGCGCCCGTCTATGCCGATCTGGCGAAGCCCTTCGCCGAGCAATCGATGACGATCCGTCACGACCCCGTTCGTCTGGAATCGCGCGCGGATCTGTTCGCAAGCTGGAAAGCGCGGCAGGGCGTGTAGCGCGCTATACGTGTCTACGGAAAACAGCGAGAATGGTTCATGCGGCGAACCGAACGTAGCGGGCACCCGGTAATGCGATCTGATGCGTCCATGCCGCCAGCGTGCGCGCGACGACGGGTGCCTTGCTGAGAATCGCGCTGTCGTAGACTTTGCCTGCAAAGCGCAACGCATCGACGATGCGAAAACCTTGCCCGCGATAGAACCTGACGAGATGCGCAGCCGGGTACGGCGTATCGAGCGCCAGTTCGGCATAGCCGCGCGTTGCCGCCCAGTGCTCGGCAAAGGCCAGAAGCGATTTGCCGATACCGCGATTCTGCCAGGATGGATCGATGGCAAGCTGGCGGATCGTCGCGACGTCGTGTCGATGGTAGTGCTCGCAGGCCGACTCGCTATCGCTTGCATAAAGCGTCATGGTGCCGATGATTTTCTTTTCGCTGACCACCACGAAGCAGTCGCCGGCTTCAGCGCGCCGAATCGTGACGGCCACATCCTGATCGACACACGTGCAGTTCAGACCCATCATGCCGAGACGTGCGAACGCGCGATGCAGCATGGCCGTGAGTTGCTCGTATGAATCGCGTGACGGATCGAATCGCCGTAGCACCATGCTGCCGATTCCGCGCTTGACACACGCGAGGGGCGAGGGCTCATCGACTGTTGCGTGATGCTTCGACATGAGGTGTCTCCAGGCTTCCTGATGAGCTGAAGTCTAGAGTTCGCCACTATGCGCTACAAGAAAAAATGTCGTAAAGAATTGCGCGGCGTTGAGTTTCTTTTTGCACGTTTTCAGCCTGTATTTACGCTATTTTTACGAGCGCTGTATTTGCGCCGGCGCTGAAGATCATTCGCTTCATTGCGCCGGCTCTTTCTCGCTTTAGCGGCTCTGAATCAGCATGCCCAGCGGCGCCAGCGGCCCGACAGGAATCAACTGATACTTCGCAAAACCGCCTGCGGCGAGCGGCAGTGCATGCACGGCTGCCTGCGCTTCGTCGACCGATTCGACGTTCATCAGAAAGATCACACCCGGTGCATCCTGCCGATACCAGAACTGCTCGATCTTGCCGTCGAGATACAGCTTGAGCGTAGCGGGCACCTCGTTCGGCATGATCTGCTGGCGTTGCTCCGGTGTAAGCGGCTGGGTGATCGAGGCGATGGCGATGACTTTCATTGAAGCTCTCCTGGTGAATGGCGCGCGACGTTGCGCGACGGAGGTCAATGTAGTCTTCCAGCCGAAAAACCTGTATCGTCGTATATGACAACTTTAGGGTCATTTACGCCATGCGCATCGTCGTGCTCGCACTGGATGGACTGTTCGATACGGGGCTCGCCGTGACGCTCGATTCGCTCGGCGCCGCGAACAAGCTCGCTGCCCGGCTGCCGGGCGCTACGCCGCGCTTCGACGTAACCGTGGTGGGCGTACGCAAGCGCGTGCGCTCGGGGCACGGCTTCGCGATTCCCGTGCAGCCGATTACGCCAAACCTGAAACCGGACTGGGTCATCGTTCCCGCGCTCGGCACGACGACGCCGGACTTGCTGATTCCCGCACTCGCGCGTGCCGACGTGAGGCAGGCCATCGCGCAGTTGCAGCAGTGGCACGCGGAAGGCGCGTTGATCGCCGCATCGTGTATCGGCACGTTTCTCGTCGCCGAAGCAGGGCTGCTCGATCATCGGCAAGCGACGTCGACATGGTCGCTCGCGCCGCTCTTCAGGCAGCGCTATCCGAATGTCTCGCTCGACGAATCGCGCATGCTGGTCGCCAGCGATATCGGCGTGACGGCGGGCGCGGCGATGGGGCATCTCGATCTCGCGCTGTGGCTGATTCGCAAGGCGAGTCCGGAACTGGCTACGCTTGTCTCGCGTTATCTGCTTGCCGATATCCGCTCGCTACAGGCGCCGTACATCATTCCGAATCATCTGGCGGCAGCGGACCCGTTGATTCAGCGCTTCGAGCGTTGGGCGCGCGATCATCTGAAAGAAGGCTTCTCGCTACAGGTGGCCGCGAATGCGCTGGCGACCAGTGCACGCACGTTGCAGCGCCGTTGCCAGGAAGTGCTCGGCAAATCGCCGCTCGCGTACTTTCAGGACTTGCGCGTCGAGCGTGCGCAATCGCTGCTGCATGGCAGTGGACTCGATCTCGAAGCGATTGCGGCCGAAGTCGGATACGTCGATGGTGCGACGCTGCGAACGCTGCTGCGTCAACGTCTGGGGCGGGGCGTGAGGGAATTGCGCGCGGATCTGCGCTAATCAAAGATTCGCTAAGCGCGATAAAGAAGGAAGCCATGAGAGCCTCCTCCTTTATCGAATGATGCCTAGTCGTAAAGTACGGCAGAGATCTTCGGATCGTTCATGTTCGACTTGTCGTACCAGTAGAAGCCGGTATCGACTTTCTTGGGCAACTTCTCGCCCTTGAGCGCCTTCACGGCAGAATCGACCACGCATTTGCCGATACCGATCGGGTTCTGCGTAATCGCGCCCGCCATCAGGCCCGACGTGATGTCCTCTTTCTGCTCCTTGCCCGAGTCATAGCCGATCAGCACGAGCTTCTTGCCCGATTCCTTCACGCCGATTGCCGCGCCTTCCGCCGAGCCTTCATTGGCGCCGAAAATGCCTTTGAGGTTCGGATTGGCCTGGATCATCGCCTTGGCGATTTCCGCCGACTTCAGGTGATCGCCGCCACCGTACTGCACGGAAACGATCTTCACGTTCGGATGCTTCGACTTCATTTCGTTCAGGAAGCCGTCGCGCCGGTCGATACCCGTGCGGCTCGTCTGGTCGTGCACGATGACGCCCACTTCGCCTGAATTGCCGATCATCTCGGCCATCTTGTCGGCAGCGAGCGCGGCGGCGGCGAGGTTGTCCGTTGCACAAGTCGTCAGCGGAATATCGCTGTCGACGCCCGAGTCGAATGCGATGACGGGAATCTTGCTGGACTGCGCGCGCTTGAGCAGCGGAATGGCCGCCTTGCTGTCGAGTGCCGCGATGCCCAGCGCTTGCGGTTTCTTCGCGAGCGCCGCTGACAGCATGTCGATCTGTTTGTCGACCATCGCCTCTGTTTCAGGCCCTTCGAACGTGATGCGGACGTTGTGCTCCTTGGCGGATTGCTCCGCGCCCGATTTGACGGCTTGCCAGAACTGATGCTGGAAGCCTTTCGAAATGAGGGGTATGTAGGGTTCGTCCGCGTAAGTCAAACTGCTTGCGCCAGCGAGCGCCCCGACACCGATCGCGATACCGATTAGTCTTCTTTTCAACATGGTTTTCTCCTCCTAAGGTGGGCTATCTACCTCCAGCCGTTGAGAGAGCCTTGCAGTACTCTCCTTTCTTTGATCTTCTACTTCCGCGCAATGACGCCTAGCGCTTCTTGCGTCGCAAGATATCGGCGTACACGGCGAGAATGATGATGAGACCTGTCACCACGATCTGCCATTCCTGTGCGACCGACATGATGCGCAACCCGTTGGTCAGCACGCTCATGATGAACGCGCCGATGATGGTGCCGAGTATCGTTCCCGACCCGCCGCTCAGCGACGTGCCGCCGATCACGACAGCCGCAATCGCCTCCAGTTCATAGCCTTGACCAAGTGCCGGTTGCGCCGAATTCAGACGCGACGCGATGAGCAAACCGGCGACGCCGCAAATAGCGCCGCCGAGCCCGTAAATCGCAATCTTCCAGCGATCGACATTCACGCCCGACAACCGCACGGCTTCTTCGTTGCTGCCTAGCGCGAACGTATAGCGGCCCAGCGCCGTGCGATTGAGTGTGATCGAACTCACGATGGCCAGCACGAACAGAATCAGCACCGCATTCGGCACCGGCACGCTCGGCAGGAAATACGCGATCAGCGAGTCCTGCGAGATCATGTAGAAGTTCTCGGTGTCGGTGAAATAGATCGGTTTGTCGACCGACACGACGAGCGACAGCCCTTTGAGCAGCAGCATCATGCCCAATGTCGCGATGAAGGGCGGGATCTTCATCTTCGCCGTCAACGTGCCCGAGATCGTGCCGCACACCGCGCCCGTCGCGATCGCAGCGATCACGCCGATCCACATCGGCAGATGCCAGTAAGTGAGAAAAACACCGCAAATCACGGCGGTAAATGTCATCAACGTACCGACGGACAGATCGATGCCGCCTGTAATGATGACAAAAGTACTCGCGATGGCGAGCACGCCGTTCACAGCTGTTGCCTGCAAGATGCCGAGGATGTTGTCCATCTGCATGAAGGCGGGCGAAGCGAAGCTAAAGAAGATCAGCAGCAGAATCAGGCTCGCGAATGCGAGCAGTTTTTGCAAAGCCGTCGGCGAAAAGAGTCGGGCTTTGAAACCCGACGATCTTCTTTCGTTGGACAGCGCTGCAGTATCCGATTGCAATGTCATTGCTCTGACCTCTCGAGGCTCATGCCGCTTTCAGGGTTTCGCGCTGTGTCGCGAGATGCATGATGCGCTCTTGCGTCGCCTCGCTGGCGGAGAGTTCGCCAGTGATACGGCCTTCGCACATCACCACGATACGGTCGCTCATGCGCAGGATTTCCGGTAATTCCGACGAGATCATCACGATCGCCTTGCCCTGCGCAGCGAGTGCGCGCAGCAGCTTGTAGATCTCGCTTTTCGCGCCGACGTCGATGCCGCGCGTCGGCTCGTCGAAGAACAGTACGTCGCAATCGCGCTCCAGCCACTTCGCGATCACGATCTTCTGCTGGTTGCCGCCCGACAGCAGACGCACCGGTTGCGTCGGCGAAGGCGTGCGGATCGCGAGCAGATTGATGAAATGCGCAGCGCGTTTGCGTATCTGCATGCGGCGCAGAAAGATGTTCAGGGACAGGAACTTGCCGAGGTCGGACATCACGATGTTCGATTCGACGTCCATGCCCGTCGCGAGGCCGAAGCGTTTGCGGTCTTCAGACAGATAGCCGATGCTGTGACGGACCGCATCGCTGGGACGTTTGATCTGCGCCTTGTTGCCTTTAACAAAGATCTCGCCTGACTCCACAGGATCTGCGCCGAATACCGCCCGTGCGACTTCCGTGCGGCCCGCGCCCATCAAACCCGCAAAGCCCAATATCTCGCCTTTGCGCAGCGTAAAGCTCACGTTTCTGACGAGCGGGCCGGCGTTCAGGTTCTTCACTTCCAGCGCGACGTCGCCCGCCGTGTGCGTGTTCTGATGAGGCTCGACGTCAGCGAGCTTTCGTCCCACCATCATGCCGATGATTGCGGGCACGCTGCTTTCTGCCGTTGCGACAGTGGCCACATATTCGCCGTCGCGCAGCACGGTGACGCGGTCGGAAATCTGCTTGAGCTCATCCATCTTGTGCGAGATATAGATGATGCCGACGCCGCGTTCCTTCAGTTGACGGATGATGCGAAAGAGTTCGGCGATTTCCGCATCGTTGAGTGCGGAGGTCGGCTCGTCCATGATCAGCACGCGCGAATCGAACGACAGCGCCTTTGCGATTTCGACCATCTGCTGGCTTGCAACCGTGAGCGAATCGACCACCGTGCGCGGATCGAGATTCACATGCATCCGCGTGAGGATCTCGCGGGCCTGTGCGTTCAACCGGTCTTCGTCGAGAAACAGGCCTAGACGCCCGCGCGGCTCGCGGCCGATGAACATGTTCTGCGCGACAGTCAGATGATTCATCAGCTGTAGTTCCTGATGAATGATGCCGATGCCTAAGGCCTGCGCTTCACCGGGGCTGGTGAAATCGACGGGCTTGCCGTCGTAGAGAATCTCGCCGGAATCGCGCGTGTAGACGCCCGCCAGGATTTTCATCAGCGTGGACTTGCCCGCGCCGTTCTCGCCCATCAGCGCATGCACTTCGCCCGCCATGAGTTCGAACTGCACTTCGTGCAGCGCTCTCACGCCGGGAAAACTCTTGCTGAGCCGGTTGACGGAAATAAGCGGTGTCATGGCGTGGCAACTATGCGAGAAAAAACCGGAGACATTGCGGAAGCCCTTTGGTGCAAAGCCTTTATGGTGCAAAGATATCCGGCCTTTCTTTCGCGGACCGGTGCAGTTCGGCGACTACCTCGTCGAGATGATCGTGCATCGCTTTTGCCGCGGTATCGGCGTTTCCCTCTCGTATGGCCGCGAAGATGTGTTCGTGTTCGTCGAGCGTGTGCACGAGCCGTTCGGGACTTGCCAGCAATTGCCTTGCGCGATCGAGTGCATTGCGCGATACAGCGACGATTTCTTTCACGCGCGGCAGATTCACTGCATCGAGCATGATTTCGTGGAAAGCCAGATCGAGTACATGAAACGCCAGACGCTTGCCGTCCGCGAAAACATTGCGCTGCTCTTCGAGATTGGCGGCGAGTGCGTCGATCGTCGCGCTGTCGCGCATCAGTGCAACCGAGCGCACGGTTTCCACTTCCAGTGCGCTTCGTATGAACAGATGCTGACGTATATCGTGAAGCGCGATGGGTTTAACGCGTGTGCCGCGCTGCGGCAAAACTTCGACGAGACCAGCATGTTCGAGCCTCGCCAGTGCAGCGGAAACCGGAAAGCGCGATACGCCCATGCGCTCGCACACGGCCAGCTTGTCGATCATCATTCCGGGTTCCAGCACCAATGTCACGATCGCTTCTCTCAGCGCCTGTTCCACCGCATCCGTCAGGCTGACGCGCTCGCCGCCTTTGACTTTTTGCAGTGCGACATATGGATTACTGGCGGCATTCGCTACATCTGACGAAGAGCTCACGGCACGCTTGATTTCCAGAAGACATGCTAGCATGCTAGGAAGCAGATTGAGTGTTGTCAACGCGTGCTAACGCCTGGTCTTTACCTGGTACTCGCCTGGTACTTTTATTCGGCAGAGCTTGTCAGGGAGTACCCGTAGCGCACGCACCATGCGGTTTGTCTTCGCAAGCAGGTCAATGTCCATAGCCATCCCTGGAGGGTGCTTAGATGACCACGATCACGAGACTGTCCGTTCGCGACATTCGCTTTCCCACCTCCCGTTCTCTCGATGGCTCCGACGCAATGAATGCCGCGCCGGACTATTCCGCCACTTACGTCACGCTAGAAACCGATTCGCCGAAAGAACTGGCCGGACACGGCCTGACCTTTACGATCGGACGCGGCAATGAAATCTGCGTGACAGCAGTGAATGCATTGGCGCCGCTCATCGTCGGCAAGAAGCTCGAAGATATTGCCGCCAACATGGGCGCGTTCTGGCGCGCCTTCACATCTGACAGCCAGTTGCGCTGGATCGGTCCCGACAAGGGCGCGATCCATCTCGCTACCGCAGCCGTCGTGAATGCCGTGTGGGATCTGTGGGCGAAATCCGTCGGCAAGCCGGTGTGGAAGTTGCTCGTCGATATGAGCCCGGAAGAACTGGTGCGCTGTCTCGACTTCCGCTACGTGACGGATGCGATCACGCCTTACGAAGCGCTAGCCATGCTGCATCGCCATGCAAAAACCAAAGGCGAGCGCGAAAAGGAAATGCTCGCGCAGGGCTATCCGGCTTACACCACCTCTGCAGGCTGGCTCGGTTACGACGACGACAAGATCCGTCGCCTCGCGCGCGAAGGCGTTGCTCAGGGATGGACGCACTTCAAGCAGAAAGTAGGCGGCAATCTGGAAGAAGATGTGCGGCGTGCACGCATCTTGCGCGAAGAGATCGGCGAGAACCTCAAGCTGATGATGGACGCGAATCAGGTGTGGGACGTCGATGAAGCCGTGGCGAACATGCGGCGTCTGGCGGAATTCGATCCGTGGTGGATCGAAGAGCCCACCAGTCCCGACGATATCCTCGGTCATGCGGCGATACGCGAGCGGCTGGGATCGATCGGTGTGGCGACAGGCGAGCATTGCCATAACCGCGTGATGTTCAAGCAGCTATTGCAGGCAAAAGCGATCGACTTCTGTCAGGTCGACAGTTGCCGCCTGGGTGGTTTGAATGAGGTGATCGTCGTGCTGCTGATGGCGGCCAAGTTCGGCGTGCCCGTGTGTCCGCATGCGGGCGGCGTCGGATTGTGCGAATACGTGCAGCATATTTCGCTGTTCGACTATATCTGCGTGTCGGCCACGCTGGAAAATCGGGTGCTCGAATATGTCGATCATCTGCACGAGCATTTCGTCGATCCCGTCGTCATTCGCAATGGCCGCTATATGCCGCCGCAAAAACCGGGCTATAGCATCGAGATGAAAGCGGATTCGCTGGACATGCATGTCTTTCCTGAAGGCGAAGCATGGCAGCCTTGACGCTATCGACGTAAGGGAATGTGAGTCATGACCACTGCAAACGTTAAAGCCTTTGTATTCGATGTTTTCGGCACGGTAGTCGACTGGCGCAGCGGCGTTGCGCGCGAAGCGGCTGCTTTTCTGCAACGGCATGGACGCAGCGCGCAGGATGCCGATGCGTTCGCGGATGCATGGCGCGCACGTTATCAACCGGCGATGCAGAGGGTGCGCAGCGGCGAGCGTCCTTTCATGAAGCTCGACACGCTGCATCGCGAGAACCTGGAAGAAGTGTTGAGCGAATTCGGCATCGATCGCGCGCAGGTGCCTGCGGCCGAACTCGATGAACTCAATCTCGCGTGGCATCGGCTGGATCCGTGGCCGGATAGCGTCGAAGGACTCACGCGGCTCAAGTCGCGGCACATCATTGCTCCACTATCCAATGGCAATGTCAAACTGATGATCGATATGGCGAAGCATGGCGGACTGCCGTGGGACGCAATTCTCGGTGCAGAGGTTGCGCAAGCGTACAAGCCGACGCCCGAAGCCTATTTGCGCACTCTCGATGTGTTGATGCTGTCGCGGGCAGAAGTGTGCATGGTCGCGGCGCATAACAGCGATCTCGCGGCGGCGCAGAAGTGCGGCCTGAGAACGGCCTTTATTCCGCGCCTGCAAGAACATGGCGCGGCGCAAACAACGGATCTGAAGCCGGACGGGAACTGGGACTGGGTCGCGCGTGATCTCGTCGATCTCGCGAAACAGCATAACGTGTGAACACAGCACGGCACGATGGCGTCGCCGCCATCATGCCTGCGAACATCGCGACGCTTACTTCAGACGCGTTTTGATTTCGTTCGCGAGCTGCTTCGTTGCGGCTTGCGTCGGCGCATCGGCGGCCAGTGCGTTGAGCAGACCGAAATCGTGGATCGTGCCGTTATAGCGCGTCGTCGTGACTTCGTCGCCCGCTGCATCGAGCTTGCGGCCATACGCTTCGCCTTCGTCACGCAGCACGTCGAATTGCGCAACCTGGATCAACGCGGGCGGCAGTCCCTTCAGTTCTTCTTCCGATGCACGCAGCGGCGATGCGTAAATCTGCGCACGTTGCGCAGGGTCTTGCGTGTAGGCGTCCCAGAACCACTGCATCATCGCGCGCGTCAGGAAGTGCTTGTCCTTGTACGCGAGATACGAGCCGTCGTTGAAATTCGCATCGGTGACGGGCCACATCAAGCCCTGGAAGCGGATCTGCGGACCTTGCTTGTCCTTCGCCATCAGGCTGACGACGGCCGCCATGTTGCCGCCCACGCTGTTGCCGACCACGGCGAGCCGGCTGCCGTCCACACCGATTTCGTTGCCGTGCGCGGCGACCCATCTGGTCGCGGCGTAGGCCTGATTGATCGCGACGGGATAGCGCGCTTCGGGCGACGGCGTGTAGTTGACGAACACGGCCACTGCGCCGGACTGCACGACGAGGTCGCGCACGAGGCGTTCATGCGTCTGGAAGTCGCCGAGAATCCAGCCGCCGCCGTGGAAGAACATGAACACGGGAAGCGTGCCCGTCGCGCCTTGCGGCCGCACGATGGTGATCGGTACGCTGATGCCGTCCTGCTCGATCGTGCGGTTCGATACGTCAATGCCCGAGAGATCCACTTTCACGCTGTTCTGCGCGTCGACCAGCACCTGACGCGCCTTCGCGGGCGGCAACGTATTGAGGGCGGGGCCCGTACCGCTGTTGAGCTGTTTCAGGAATTCGCTCGTGACGCGGTCGGGCGTCGGCTGTGCGGTAGCGGGCGCGGCAGAAGCAATCACGGCGTTGGCAGCGAGCACGGCGGCGAGGACGAGGGGCTTGAGGGCTTTCATTTCTAAGGCTCCGATGTTCTTCAGTGTTCTATCGATCAGGCTATTTCGTTCAAACCAGCGTCAACGTGACGTCGATGTTGCCGCGCGTCGCATTCGAGTACGGACACACGATGTGCGCCTTGTCGATCAGCGCCTGAGCGGCATCGCGGGGCATGCCGGGCAGCGAGATCTTCAGTTCGACTTCGATGCCGAAGCCGTTCGGAATCGCGCCGATACCGACACTGCCGTCGATCGACACGTCTGCGGGAATCGGCGTCTTGTCGCGCGCCGCGACGAACTTCATCGCACCGAGAAAACATGCGCTGTAGCCGGCTGCAAACAGCTGCTCGGGGTTGGCGCCTTCGCCGCCCGCGCCGCCGAGTTCACGCGGCGTGACGAGCTTGAAATCGAGCTTGCCTTCGGGGACGACGGCGCGGCCGTCGCGGCCTCCCGTGGCGTGGGCGTGAGCGCGGTACAGAACTTTTTCGATCGACATGATGTGACTCCTGACAAGCAATGAATGAGTGAACCTGCAATATCGTTTGCTATCTACTACTAGATAGACAGCAACACGGACCTTCGTACTGCACCGACATCCTGAAACATCGGTTATTTATCTACTAGAAGATAGACAGCGCGATCTAACAAAAGGCGGTCAACAACCCGCCTCACATAACACTACTTCGAAACCTTCCACGAAGCCTCGACATCTTCAAGACGTGCCTTCGTCTTGAACAACCGGCTTGCGAGCACGCTGCCCTGATAAGCGGCGTACAACGCACGCGCCGCGTTTTCAGGCTTGCCGTTGACGTGTAACGTGCGTTCCTTGACACCTTGCGCCAGCACCTTCGCGAGCCAGCTTTCGTTGGCCTTGAAGAACGCTTGCACGGCAGTGCGCACGTTATCGGGCAGCGCCTCGATATCCGCCGCGAGCATGCCGCACAGACAGATCTGGTCGCCGTCGCCCAACGTTCTGCCGAACAGCTTCGTGTACTTGCCCAGCTTCTGGTCCGCAGAAAGAGAAGCGTCGATAGCATTCAGCGCGCCGAGAATCTCACTGCTGTACTGGCTGACGGCTTCGAGCACCAGGTCGTCTTTCGACGGGAAATAATAGTGGATGCTCGAAGTCTTCACGCCGACCAGTTCCGACAGGTCGCGATAGCTAAAGCCGTTGTAGCCGCGCAGCATCATCAATGTGATGGCGTGCTCCAGAATCTGATCGCGGACGGTTGTCGTTTCCATGTGTCGAACTTTATCTACTACTAGATAGACGGTCAAGCACTTTTTTGCGGATATTTTTGCTCCGTGCGGGAGACGCGCTGTTAGGACAATCGAGCCTGCATGAAATCGATGAACACACGCAGCTTGCGCGGCACGTGCATACGGCTCGAATAGTACAGATGGAAGCCCGGAAAACCCGGCCACCAAGGTTCGAGCAGCGGAATCAGGCGGCCGGTGCGGATATCGTCGACGATCACGGCTTCGAGCGTGCAACCGATCCCCGCGCCGCTGCGGATCGCGGAGAGTAGCAGATCGCCGTCGTTGGTGATGAGCGGTCCCGGCGTGTCGACGGTGAATTCGCGACCGTCCGTTTGATAGGCCCATCGAAAGAGGCCGTTTTGCAGCCGCACGTTGAGGCAGCGATGCGCGGCGAGATCGCTTAGTTCGCGCGGCATCGTGCGTCCGCTCAGATAGTGGGGCGCGGCGACCGTTGCGAGCCGCTGGTCGCCGCCGAGCGGCACGGCCACGACGTCCTGCGACAGGTTCTCCGACAGACGGATGCCTGCATCGAAACCGCCGCTCACGATATCGATCAGCGCGTTGTCGCAGTGCAGCTCGACGGTGATGTCGGGATACGCCTCGAGAAACGGCGTGAGGTGCGGCATCACGAGAATGTCGGCGGCGATACGCGATACGTTCAGACGCAGCAGGCCAGCGGGCTTGTCGCGCATATCGTGGACATCGGCCACGGCGCCATGCAATGCGGCGAGCGCAGGCTGCGCGCTCTGCAGAAAGCGCTGGCCCATTTCCGTGAGTCCGACTTTGCGCGTCGAACGTTCGAGCAGGCGCACGCCGAGGCGCGCTTCGAGCGTGCGCAGCGTCTGCGAAAGCGCCGACGTCGACACGCCCAGCTCGTGCGCCGCGCGCGTGAAGCTGCGGTGATGCGCAACCCGCGCGAACGCCGCTATGCCCGGAAGCAGGTCGGGGAGATTCGCGGAATTGTGAAGCGTGTCTTCAAGGTCCATCCTGTTTCGCCGCTTTTTCTCGTGGTTCGGCGAGCCTACCATACAGTTCGACTTCACAATCGGGAGCAATAGATGAATCAGTTGGCAGGCAAAGTGGCGATCGTCACAGGATCGTCGAAGGGTATCGGCGCGGGCATCGCGGAGCGGCTCGCGGCGGACGGAGCGAAGGTCGTCGTGAACTACACGCGCGACGCTACGCACGCGGACGCTGTTGTCGCGCGCATCGCGGCAGCGGGCGGCGAAGCGATCGCGGTTCGCGCGGACGTGGCGAAAGAGGGCGAGCCGCAGGCGCTCGTCGACGCGACGCTCGAAGCATTCGGCAAGCTCGATATTCTCGTGAACAACGCGGGCATCTACGACATCGATTCGCTCGATACGATGACGGCGGAGAGCATCGACCGTTATTTCAGCGTGAACGTGCGCGGTCTGCTGTTGATGACTCAGGCGGCGGCGCGTGTGCTTCCCGAAGGCGGCGTCGTCGTGAACATCAGTTCGGGTGTCGCGAAGAGTCCGAACCCGATGGCGCACGTGTACTGCGCGACCAAAGGTGCCGTCGACGTACTGACCCGCACGCTCGGCATGGAACTGGGCGCGCGGCGGATTCGCGTGGTCGGTGTCGCGCCCGGCTTCACGGAGACGGAAGGCAACAGTCACTTGCCGCGCGATCTCCTCCAGCCGTTCATCGCGAAGACGCCGCTCGGTCGCGCCGGTCTGCCGAAGGACATCGCGGCGGCTGTGTCGTTCTCAGTCTCAGACGATGCCGCGTGGGTGACGGGGACGACGATCGACGTAGCGGGCGGTCTGGTTTTCTAGTTCTGTTTTGCTGCTGACGCTCACGCCTGAACCGCGCGCGTCCGTCTGGACGCGCCTGCTTTGACGGGCGCAGAACCCGTATCCTGCACGCGATGTGGGCCGTCGGAGGAGCGAATGATCAACTCGGGCGCCCACACTTCCTGCAGATCTTGCGGCGCAGTGCCCGCGATTCGTGCGAGCAGCATTTCCGCCATGCGCTTGCCCGCGCGGTGAGTCTCGGCGGAAAAGGTGGTCAGTGCGGGCTGCACATAGCGCCCGATCGGGTGATTATCGCCGCCAATGACACCTACGTCGCGTCCCGGCACGCGCCCCGTTTCGGCGATGCCTCTCAACACGCCCAATGCGATCAGATCGTGCCCGCAAACGATGGCTGTCGGCGGATCGGGCAGTGCGAGCAGGCGGCGCGCGGCGTCCGCGCCGCCTTCTTCGGATATCGCCGCTTCGACGCAGAGGGACTTGTCGTAGCGGATTTTCGCGGCGCGCAATGCTTCCGTATATCCCTGATGTTCCAGGTGACTGAACATCAGATACTCCGGCGCATGCACGAGCGCAATGCGCCGATGGCCCAATGCGATAAAGCGCGCACAACCAGCGCGACCGACGACATGGTGATCGATGTCCACATAAGGGAAATCGTTCGATGTCTCACTTCGGCCGAACGCGACAAACGGTATATCGCGTTCTAGCAGATACTCAATACGCTCGTCCTGCCGGCGCGTGCGTCCGAAAAGCAGCGCATCGACGCGCTGACGCTCGATGAGCCGCTTGAAAACATCGAGTTCCGATTCGACGCTGCGCGCGGACGCGACGATAACCTGAAGACCGCTGTTATCCATTGCGTCGTTCACGCCCATCAGCATGTCCAGAAAGAACGGATGCGCGAACGAGGTCTGCGGCGGCGATACGACGAAAGCAACGGTGTCCGCCGATTGCCGGCGCAAGCGGCGCGCAGCAGGATCAGGTGAAAAACCGTGAAGCTCGGCCGCTTCGAGAACGCGCTTGCGCGTCTCGGGACTGACGTCTTCCCTGCCGTTCAAGGCCTTCGATACCGTGCTGACGGAAAGCTTGAGCGAGGCCGCAAATTCTTGAATGTTCATACCCGCTTCTCTCTTCAGGTTCGCGCTCGCGAAAGCGTCGAAAACGATGGTCGACATTCTACGCCGCATGCGGCGATGTCATGCACCGCAAACTCTCATCTGACAAAAAACGATTTCGATAATTCGTATGCGGGAGCATGTGACAAGGAATTGTTTCGCGTCGGTGTTTACCCCTTGTCAGATGCGTTCCCAGGCTCGCGGAATCGCGTATGACTCCGCCCCGGCGACTTGAGCGGCGGGCCCGCACGGCAAATGCCGCACATTGCGTTCCACCAAAAACGATTTCGGCGGCGGGTTTTATATCGCTTGTATTCCACCAGATCCACTGCTATCTTTTATCGAAATCGTTTTCGAAAACAGATCGAAAATTGAACCTGACAACATCGACCGGATGGTGAGCGTTTTGATCGAACATATCGTGACTCCGAAAGCCCCGTTGCCGCGCGGACATTACGCGCAGGCGACCAGGGCAAACGGCTTTGTCTTCGTCTCGGGCCAGCTGCCGCTGATAAGCGGCACCGACAACCTCGTCCTTGCAGAAGGACTCGATGCGCAGGTCCGCCAGGCGCTTTCGAACGTGCGCGAAATACTGCACGCGGCAGGCAGCGATATGCGGCAGCTCGTGAGCGTGCAGGTGTACGTTGCCGACATTGAAGCCTGGCCGCGCGTGAATGAAATCTATCGGGAGATGATCGGGGATCCGGCGCCGGCCCGCACCGTCGTGCCATGCGGACAGCTGCACTATGGCGCGCAAGTAGAAATCAGCGTGATCGCGCTATGCGGAGACTCGCACCAGACAAGCGACGGAGGTGCATAGCGCGACAGTTCGAATCGACAGGGGGAGACTGAAAGCATTGCGATGTTCCATGCATGCAGTCACAGACGGTTCCATCAACGAAGCTCGTCTGTCTGCGAAGTTCCAACGAGGAGGTCATGGTGCAGGTATTCGATTGGTATCGAGCGGCCGCCCCAGCAGAGCGGCGTACGTTCTGGGGATGCTTTTGCGGCTGGACGCTGGACAGCTTCGACAATCAGGTGTTGGCGTTTCTTCTGCCGACGCTGATGGCTGTGTGGCATTTTTCGAAGGGCGAGGCAGGGCTGATCGCAACGTCGTCGTTGCTGGCCGCGTCGATCGGCGGATGGGTGTCGGGCATTTTGAGCGATCGTCACGGACGCGTGCGTGTGCTGACAGGCTCGATCATCTGGTTCACGGCGTTCAGCGTGATCGCGGGATTCACGAGTTCGTATCACCAGTTGCTGATCGTGCGGGCATTGCAGGGACTGGGCTTCGGCGCCGAATGGGCAGTTGGCGCTGCGTTGATGGCGGAAGTCATCAACCCTGTGCATCGCGGCAAGGCGCTTGGCCTCGTTCAAAGCGGCTTTTCCGTGGGGTGGGCGATGGCCGCGGTGCTCACGGGTCTGCTGCTGGCGTACCTGCCTGCATCGATTGCGTGGAGGTCGGCGTTCTGGATCGGCGTAGTGCCCGCGCTGGTCGTGCTCATGATCCGCCGATACATCCCGGAGCCGGAGCTGTTCCGCGAAATGAAGAAGACGACGGGCGGCGCAGTCGTCGCGACGTGGCGCTCGGCGTTTCACAAGGACGTGCGGCGCGCGAGCTTCCTCGCTGCGCTGCTTGTCACGGGACTTCAGGCAAGCAGCTACGCGATCATGATCTGGTTACCCACGATGCTGGTTCAGGTTCGTCATCTGCCTGTGTCGACGGTCGCGCTGATGGCGACGATGATGAGTGTCGGTTCGTTCATCGGTCAAGTCGGCTTCGCGTATCTCAACGACTCGCTCGGCCGCCGGTCTACCGCGATCGCGTTCTGTCTGTTTTCGGCGCTGCTGACGGGCTGCTATCTGTTCATTCCGATGGATGCGTGGCTCCTTGCCGCGCTGGGATTGCCTGTCGGCATGGGCATCAATGGCGCATTTGCCGGCATGGGACCGATGCTCTCGGAACTGTTCCCCACGCAAATTCGCACGACATGTATGGGCTTTTCATACAACGTCGGCAAATCGGTTGGCGCGTTGAGTGTGGCAGCCGTCGGCGTCGTCGCGGAGCGCATGGGGATGGTGGGCGCGATTGCCGTGTTCTGCTTCTTCGGCTATTTCTGCGCGCTGCTCGCGCTGAGTTTTCTGCCCGAGACGCGCGGCCGCGATCTCACGAGCGTCGCGCTCAGCGACGATTCATACGACCGCCTCGACATGCTCGAACAGGCCAGTCCGACACGCCGTTAGACGTTCAACGCGTTGGCATACATTGCTTTACTGGAGACACGCATGAGTAGCGAATGGGGAGCCGAGACATTGGACGCCGAGTCCGCTGTCACGTTCTACGATCCCGCCGATGGGCACGGGTTGCCGCACGACCCCTTCAAGGCGATCGTCGCGCCGCGCATGATCGGCTGGATATCGAGCCGATCGTCGGGCGGGCAGTTGAATCTCGCACCGTACAGTTTCTTCGGTGCGTTCGCGAGCCTGCCGCCCATCATCGGTTTTTGCAGCGAGGGCCGTAAAGACAGTCTGCGCAATATCGAGGAAACGGGCGAGTTCGTCTGGAACCTCGCGACGCGTCCGCTTGCCGAGCGGATGAACCGTACGTCGGCGCCTGTTGCGCCCGAGGTCGACGAGTTTCGGCTCGCGGAGGTCACGCCCATCGCGGGGCGCAACGTGTCGGTGCCGCGTGTCGGCGAATCGCCGGCGGCGCTCGAATGCAAACTGCTGCAAGTTACGCGTCTGCACGATCTGCGCGGCAAGCCGACCGACAACTGGCTCGTGCTGGGCCAGGTGGTCGGCGTGCACATCCAGAAGGCGTATCTGAAAGAAGGGCTGTTCGATACGCGTGCCGCGCAGCCGGTCTTGCGCGCCGGTTATCTCGCCGATTACGCGCAGATTGGCGAGATGTTCCAGATGTTCCGTCCCACGATCTAGCTGCTGCGCACCACGCTACGGCGAGTTCGTCCCAATGTTGTCGAAAACGATTTAGATAATTTCCCTTCGTAAACTTGACTTGCTTCTACCGAGATGAAATTATTGTGTATCGAAATCGTTTTCGAAAAGTGAGAGCACCATGATCCAGATCGATAACGAAGTAGCCATGATTCGGGAAACCGCGCGTCGATTCGTGCGCAACCGGCTCGTTCCCCTCGAACAGCAGATCGAAACCGATGACGACGTCAGCACCGAACTGCTCGCGCAACTGCGCGCGGAAGTCGCGGCGTTGGGGCTGTATGGCTTCAACCTTCCCGACAGCATCGGCGGACCGGGCCTGTCAGCGGCAGCGAAAGTCGCGATACTCGAAGAAGTCACGCATACGTCCGTGCCGCTGAGCGAGGTGTTCGGCCACTTGCCGCTGCAATTGACGCAGGCCAACGAGCGTCAGCGCGCCGAACTGCTGCCCGATATCCTCGCGGGCAAGAAGATCGTCACGTATGCGCTGACGGAACCCAACGCGGGCTCGGATCTCGGCGGACTGCGCACGCGAGCCGAAAAGGTGACAGGCGGATGGCTGCTCAACGGAAGCAAGCACTTCATCTCGCACGCCGAGACGGCCGACTACATCATCGTTCTCGCCGTCACTGAGCCAACGGCCGCGTTGAAGAACAAGCTCACGACCTTCATCGTCCGCAGCGGCAATCCGGGTGTGGTCGGGATGACGCGTTACCGGAAGATGGGCTGGCGCGGTTATCACCTGAACGGTTTCACGCTCGAAAACTGCTTCGTTCCCGACGAAGATCTGCTCGGCGAACCCGACGCAGGCTTTCTCGGCATGATGCAGTCGATCAATCACGACCGGCTGCTATCGGCGAGCCGCTCGCTGGGTCTGTCCACTCGCGCCCAGACAATGGCCTGCGAGTACGCGTTGGAGCGCAAGGCCTTCGGCGCGCATCTTTCGCAGCATCAGGCCATCCAGTTCATGGTCGCCGACAACGATGTCGAAATCGAAGCGGCCCGCATGCTGATCCGTACGGCAGCGGAGATGATCGAAGCGAACGATCCGGGCGCTCATGTCGCGGCGTGTCGCGCGAAGCTTTACGCCAGCGAAATGGGTTGCCGCGTCACGGACCGCGTGTTGCAGATATTCGGCGGCATGGGCTACATGACCGAACTGCCCATCGAACGCTTCTATCGCGATGCAAGGGCTTTCCGCATCGGCGAAGGCACGTCGGAAATGCAGCGCATCCAGATCGCGCGCGCCGCGCTTGCCACGGCGGGAGGTCGTCATGGCGTTTGACCTGCTCGAATCAGGCGACGCCGCTCTCGTGGCACTGCATCACGGCGAACGGACATTGACGCGCGGAGAACTTGCACTCGCATCGCGTCGCGCGGCCACATTCCTGACTGGCCTCGACGTAAAACGCGGCGATACGGTCGCGGTGTGGTTGCCCGATGGTGCCGTGTGGATGCAACTGTTCTTTGCGGCCGCGCAACTCGGCGTGCTGATGATTCCCGTGAGTACGCGCTTCAGGCTGCAAGAGGCGCTGCACGTCGTGAAGACGTCGAAGGCGCGCGTGCTCGTCGTGCCGCAGAACTTCCTGGATTTCGACTACTTCGGCGCTGCAAGCGAAATCAAGGCGGCTTGCGATCTGTTGCGGCATGTCGTTGAAGTGCCTCAGTTCGATCTGCCCGAATGGAGTACGTGTGAGCCTTATCCGCAGTGGGAAGGGCGCGACACCGATCTGCTCTGCACGTTCATGACCTCGGGCACGACAGGCCAGCCGAAGCTCGCCGCGCACACGGCGGGCGGAATTGCGCGGCATGCGCGCAACGTCGCGCGCGTCAACGACATGCGTGCAGGCGATGTGGTGCTGTGCGCGTTGCCGCTCTACGGCGTGCTTGGATTCGTGCAAGCCATCGCGGCACTGGCGTCAGGAGCGGCGTGCGTGCTGTTGCCTGTCTTCAAGGCCGAGGCGGCCGCCGCAGCCATCGAAAGACGCGGCGTGACGCACTTCTTCGGCTCGGACGCCATGTTCGACATGGTGCTCAATGCCGGCGATTACTCGCTCTCCACGTGGCGATGCGGCGCCTTCCCCGAATATGCGGGCCTGGGCCAACGCGTGATTGCACAGGCGTGGGCCGATTGGGGCGTGCGCCTCAGAGCCCTGTACGGCATGTCCGAATGCTTTGCGATGACGGCGATGCGCGATGCCGAAGGCGAGGCCGAGCAACGCGGCATGCCGGGCGGCACGCCCATTTCCACCGACATCGCGTTCCGCATTGTCGATCCTGCTAACAGCGAGCAGTTGCCTGACAGGCAACAGGGCGAACTGCAACTGCGCGGCTACAACGTGATGGCCGGCTACCTCAACAACCCGGTCGCGACGACGGCCACCTTCACACAGGACGGCTGGTTCAGGACGGGCGATCTCGCCTACGCCGACGGCAGCGCATTCTGCTACGTCGGCCGGATCAGGGACAGCCTGCGTCTGCGAGGCTATCTGGTCGATCCCGGCGAAGTCGAGGTATTCCTCGCGCAGCATCCGGGCGTGCTTGCGGCGCAAGTGGTCGGCGTGCATGTCGAAGGAGAGGGCGACGTCGCCGTCGCATTTGTTCGCGGTTCTGCGACGCCTGCAAGCGAAGGCGAATTGCTCGCGTACTGCAAGCAGGGCATCGCCGGTTTCAAGGTTCCGCGCCGCATCGTTACCGTCGATGAGTTTCCGCAGCGCGACGGTCCCAACGGCGTGAAGATCCTGAAAAACGTGTTGCGGGACATGGCCTCGCAATGTCTCGGTCTTGTTCAAGCCTCATCGGTTTAATACGGGAAATCAAACATGAAACAAGCTGAAATTCGTTCGGACATTGCGTGGGCCACGCCGAAGAAGGTCGTCGTTCATGGGCTCGATCTGTGTGAGGAGATCGTCGGCAAAATCGACTTCGGACAGATGGCGTTTCTGCAACTGTTCGCCCGTTTGCCCGACGAGCGCGAACTGCGCATGTTCAACGCGATGATGGTCATTCTCGTCGAGCATGGGATCACGCCGTCGTCGCTGGCGACGCGCATGACGTATGCGGGCGCGCCAGAAGCCGTACAGGCGGCCGTCGCTGCGGGGTTGCTGGGCCTGGGTTCGGTGTTCGTCGGATCGCTCGACAATGCGGCGCGGCTCTTGCAAGCGTCGCTGCCCGATCCGCGAAACGTGCCGGATATCGATGCACTCGCGAGCAGCATCGTCGACGACTATCGTGCCCGCAAAGAGATCTTGCCGGGCATCGGACATCCATTTCACAAGCCGATCGATCCGCGTGCGCCTGCTCTCTTCAAGGTCGCGCAGGAGACGGGATACGACGGCCCGTACATTCGTTTGATGACGGCGATTGGCCAGGCGGCAGAAGAGAAGCTCAAGCGCGCGTTGCCCGTGAACGTGACGGGCGCGATGGCGGCCGTCGCATCGGAAATGGGTATTCCGTGGCAAATCTGCCGCGGGTTGGCTGTTGCCGCGCGCTCGGTGGGACTGGTGGGGCACATCCTCGAAGAGATGCGTCAGCCGATCGCCACTGCGCTTTATCTGCGCACCGAACACGAGGCCACCGCGCATCTGATTCCGCGCGAGCATCGGGAAGAAGCATGACTGCCTTCGACGCCGACGCGCCGCCGTTCACCCGACGCACGATTGCGCAGCGCGACGCGTTTCGCTTCTGGACGGAAGAGAAGTTGCGTAATGCCGATACGGACCAGTTCCGGCACGTCAACAACGCTGTCATCGCGACCTTTTTCGAAGCGGCGCGGATGGAGATCTTTGCGCCGCCTGCCATTCGCAAGTGGATGAACGGCGCGAACCTCGCGGTCGTCAGGTTGCTGATCGAGTTCAGTGCGGAGGTCCATTTTCCCGGAGATGTCAGTGTGGGAAGCACGGTCGTCGAAGTGGGACAAACATCGTTTCGGGTTCAGCAGGGTTTGTTCAGCGGCGCCGATGAAAGCTCTAGCGCGACAGCGGAAGCCGTGTGCGTGTTCGTTCATGGCGACACGGGCCGTCCTGTTCCCGTCGCGCCTGAACTGCATGCGTACCTTCTGGCGCATCGCGGCGACGTCACGGAGATTGTCCAATGAATAGCAGCAAAGTTCTCTACGAGCGGCACGGAACGATTGCACTCGTGACGCTCGATGATCCCGAACGTCGCAATGCGTTGTCGCGTGAAATCGTGCGCGGCATGTCGAATGCGCTGGATACGGCGTTGCGCGATGGCGCACGTTCCGTCGTGATCGCAGCGGCGGGTACGGCATTTTGTGCGGGCGCCAATATCGACGATCTGCGCAACGGCTGGATGGAATCACCCGATCCCGCCGAGGATCCCGCCGTGATGTTCAGGCGCATTGCCGAATTCGAACGGCCTGTGATCGCGGCCGTTCATGGCGCTGCCGTTGGTGGCGGCATGGAGTTGACGCTGGCGTGCGATCTCGTCGTCGCGGCTGAATCAGCGTGGTTTTCGATGCCCGAACTCGGACACGGCGTAATTCCGAATACAGGTCTTGCCTTGCTCGCGCGCGTCGTCGGCATGCGCCGGGCATTCGAAATCATATTGACGCGCCGACGCGTGTCTTCCGAAGAGGCGCTGAACATCGGCCTGGTCAATCGCGTGCTGCCGGAGAGTGAAGTTCTGGATGGCGCACTGTCGCTCGCCGCGCAGATCGTCGAGTCGGTGCCACCGGGCGCGCTCAAAGCCGCACGGCTCAATCTGCGCGCTCACGCGGCGATCGACTGGGACCGCGTGCTGCGCTCGCCGCTCGACGTTCCGAGCGAAGAGTGGCAAGAGGGACTCGATGCGTTCACGCAAAAGCGAGCGCCGGAATATGGCCGCTTCTGGGAAAGGAGAGCAATGTGAAAGTACTGGTAGCAGTGAAACGATCGGTGGATGCCAACGTGAAGGTTCGCGTGAAATCGGACTACTCGGGCGTCGACCTGTCGAACGTGAAGATGTCGATGAATCCGTTCGATGAGATCGCCGTTGAGGAAGCCGTTCGGTTGAAGGAAGCGGGGATTGTCAGCGAAGTGATCGCCGTGTCGTGCGGTGTCGCGCAGTGTCAGGAAACGCTGCGCACAGCGCTGGCGATTGGTGCGGATCGTGCGGTTCATATCGAATCGAGTGAGGAACTGCAGCCGCTTGCCGTCGCGAAGCTGCTCAAGGCGATAGTCGATAAAGAACAGCCTTCACTGGTCATTCTTGGCAAGCAGGCCATTGATGACGATTCCAATCAGACGGGGCAAATGCTGGCTGCTTTGGCTGGCTTACCGCAAGCGACGTTTGCGTCGAAGGTTGTGGTGGCTGACGGCAAGGCAACCGTATCGCGCGAAGTCGACGGCGGCACGGAAACGCTGTCGTTGAAGCTGCCCGCAGTCGTCACCACCGATCTGCGTCTGAACGAGCCGCGCTACGTGACGCTGCCGAACATCATGAAGGCGAAGAAGAAGCCGCTCGAAACCTTGCGGCCGGAAGACCTGGGCGTCGATGTCACGCCGCGTCTGAGGACGCTCAAAGTCCGCGAGCCGTCGAAGCGTTCGGCTGGCGTGAAGGTGGCCGACGTGAAGACGCTGGTCGAGAAGCTCAAGGCAGAAGCCAAAGTCTTGTGAAGCGAGGAACGAAATGACGATTCTGGTAATTGCCGAACACGACAATGCGGCGCTGAAGGCAGCGACGCTGAATACGGTGGCTGCAGCAACGAAGATCGGCGACGACGTGCATGTGCTGATCGCAGGTCACAACGCACAAAGCGCGGCTGACGCTGCTGCGAAAGTTGCAGGCGTCGCCAAGGTGCTGCTCGCCGACGGACAGCAACTCGCCGAAGGGCTTGCTGAAAACGTCGAAGCGACGGTGCTGAACATCGCGAAGAATTACTCGCACGTCCTCGCGCCCGCAACCGCTTACGGCAAGAACATCGCGCCGCGTATCGCCGCGAAGCTCGACGTTGCGCAGATCAGCGACATCACGGCTGTGATCGATGCCGCTACGTTCGAGCGCCCGATTTACGCAGGCAATGCAATAGCGACCGTTCAATCGCGAGATCCGATCAAGATCATCACGGTTCGCACGACGGCCTTCGATCCTGTTTCAGCGGAAAGCGGCGGCGCATCGGTCGAGAAGATCGAAGCTGCATCGGATGCAGGCATCTCGCAGTTCGTGAGCCGCGAAGTGACGAAACTGGATCGGCCCGAACTGACGAGCGCGAACATCATCGTGTCGGGTGGCCGCGGCCTCGGCAGCGGTGAAAACTACGCGAAGGTACTCGAACCGCTTGCAGACCAACTCGGCGCGGCAATGGGCGCTTCGCGCGCAGCCGTCGACGCAGGCTATGTCCCGAACGATTATCAGATCGGCCAGACAGGCAAGATCGTCGCGCCGCAACTGTATTTCGCCGTCGGCATTTCGGGCGCGATCCAGCATCTTGCCGGCATGAAGGACTCGAAGGTGATCGTCGCGATCAACAAGGACGAAGAAGCGCCCATTTTCAGCGTCGCGGATTATGGCCTCGTCGGCGATCTTTTCGAACACGTCCCTTCACTCGTTCACGAGTTGAACGAGCATCGATGACGCCTTTGAATCCGATCGATATCGTCCGCCTGAAAGGACTTGCCGTCGCCAACACGGAGGACGCGTCCTTGTGGCGCTGGTTCTCGCTGCTGCTGCAAGACTCGCGCATTCGATGGCGTCTCGCGCACGGCAACTGGCTGGTGTCGATCGATCATCGGCACATGGCAACCGAGGCGAGCTTCGATGAAGCGATACGCGCTGCGAAGGCCAGATTCGATAGACCCGGCTCACTGTAGCCCTCACAGTAGCCATTACCACTCGCACGTTATCAAGGAGTTTAAAAAGCAATGAGCTTCGTTACTGTCAATCCCGCTACGGGAAAAGTCGTCAAGGAATTTCCGCTGCAATCCGATGAACAGGTGTTCGCTGCGTTGAGCGCGGCGGACAAGCGCTATCACGAGGACTGGAAATTCCGGCCCGTGGCCGAGCGCGCCGCTATCGTGCGCCGTGCCGCGCAAATCCTGCGCGAGAAGCGCGACGAATACGCGACGTATCCGACGCTGGAAATGGGCAAGATCGTCCGCTTCAGCTACATGGAAATCGATCTGGTCGCGGATATCCTCGATTACTACGCAGAGCACGGCGAGAAGTTTCTCGCGCCGCAAGCGGTGCCGGGCGAACCGGGCGCGACGCTGGTGGCCGAGCCCATCGGTGTACTGCTGGCCATCGAGCCGTGGAATTTCCCGTTCTATCAACTCGTCCGTGTCGCCGCGCCGCAACTCGTCGCGGGCAACGTGGTGCTGATGAAGCATGCTGAAAACGTCCCGCAATGCGCGCTCGCGTTCGCGCGGCTGTTCGAGGAAGCGGGCGCGCCGGAAGGCGTGTACACGAATCTCTTTTGCAGCATCGATCAGATCGCAAAGCTCATCGACGACTTCCGGGTGCGCGGCGTCGCGCTGACGGGCAGCGAGCGCGCAGGCGCGTCCGTCGGTGAACGCGCCGGGCGCAACATGAAGAAGGCGATCCTCGAACTGGGCGGCAGCGATCCCGCGCTCATTCTGGAAGGCGCGTCGCTCGATCACGCCGTCGAACAGTGCGTGATGGGTCGCACGTTCAACTCGGGACAAGGCTGCGTCAACATCAAGCGCGTCATCGTGGTCGGCAAGGAGCGCGGCGAGAAGATGCTGGCTGCGTTGAGCAAACAGTTCGCGGCGATCAAGGTCGGCGATCCGACGGACGAAGCGACCACGCTCGGCCCGCTCGTCAGCGAACGCGCGCTCGAAGGCCTGCTCAGGCAGATCGACGAAGCGAAGGCCGCGGGTGCACGCATCGTGTCTGGCGGCAAGCGCGTGGACCGTCCTGGCTTCTATCTGGAGCCGACCATCGTTACGGATATCGACGAAGACAATCCGCTCTATCAGCAGGAAGCGTTCGGCCCTGTGCTGTCGTTCTATGTCGTGGAGAGCGAGGATGAAGCGATCAGGCTCGCCAATGCAACGAAGTATGGCCTCGGTGCTTTCGTCTTCGACACGGATGTCGAGCATGCGAAACAGGTGGCGTCGCGTATCGAGTCGGGCATGGTGTACATCAACTCGTGCTTTGCCGATTCGCCGGGGTTGCCGTTTGGAGGGATCAAGAACTCGGGCTTTGGACGCGAGCTGTCGGAGCTGGGTATCGGCGAGTTTCTTAATCGCAAGCTGGTGCGCGTCGCGCAGTAATCGCCAGGCGTCTCACGGGAGAATCGATCATGCAGTACAGGAAAGGCGGCTGTCTGTGCGGAGCCGTGCGTTACGTGTTGAAGGGCGAACCGCAGGCCGTGGCGGTCTGTCATTGCACGCATTGTCAAAAGCAGAGCGGAAGTCTGTTTTCGTTCAACCTGTTCGTCAGCGAAGCCGACTATGAGCAGCAGGGCACGACGCTCGTCTACGAAGACAGAGGCGATAGCGGCCATCCGTTGTATCGGCATTTCTGCGGCAGTTGCGGCTCGCCCGTCATCACGAAGGTTCCGATGATGCCGGGTCAGGTGATCGTCAAGGCGGGCACGCTCGACAGTCTGGAAGGATTGCCGGCGCCTCAGACCGAGATCTACACGGACCGCGCCGCAGAATGGCTGGAGCCGTTTGCAGGTGCGTCACGTTTTGCGCTGAGTCCCTGACAGCCTGAATGCCTGGCCGTGCACGGCCAGGCATTCATGCATCGCATCAGCGATGAACGATGGGCGCTTCGAGCAGACAGCCAAACTCACTGGCAAACTCGACGGACACGCGCGCATGCACGGCGCCCTGCTTGTCGAAGAAGCGCTGCGTTCCTTCGAGCGTGAACACGCCTTCGTGCCAGATGTTCGGATGGATGTAGAGACCGTGCCGACCGTCGAAGCGAAAGCACACGAACTTGTCCGGCGTGATGTCGTCGCCGGGCAGCGCCAGCGGCACATAGAACGGGCGGCCATCGAGCGGAAAGAACAGCTGGCCGCCGTCCGGATGATAGTTCGCGTGCCACAGCAGCATGCGTTCGGGCGCATTGGCGTTGTCTTCACGCGCTTCGTCCGGCTCCGTCGCGTAGGCGAGAACATAGTGGCCGCCGACAGCCTCGTTGCGGCCATAAAGAATGTCACCGCGCCATTCGCTTACGAACACGCCTTCTGTCGTGCCCGCCTCGTCGCCCGTGCCGGGATCGATCGGACGCGTGCCTTGCGCGGGCCACCGGACGATCTCGACCTTGCAGTCGTTCGGGTCGGCGACGAGCCTGCCGTAGCTTTCGAGCGTCGACGGCGTTGCATCGACGACAGGCATCACAACGCGTTGCAGGCCGCGCGGAAGGGCGGGGTTGAGGTAGTCGATCGGCGTGGACATCGTTGCGGTCTTTCAGAAAGTAGTGGGAATTCGCGCGCGATGATACGCGAACGATGTGTCAGGCATCTGCGCTGTGCGCGAGATCGCTACGACGCAACGACGCGCACGTCGTTCAACGACCGGCTGGCCTTCGTGATGGCGCGCGAAAGCCGGGCGACTTCGTTGAACTGTTCGATCATGTCGTTGGCGAGGCGGAAATTGACGGCATCTTCCTGGCTGCGCAATTGCAGCACGGACATGATGTGCTGCCTCGCGGCGTCGGCCTGTGCCTCGATAACGGGTTTTGCATCGACGATACGCGACACGGCATCGGCGTCCGGATGCGCGACCGTCTGCACGGCATGCTCGAGATGATCGATCACCGTCGCGGCAAACTGCGCGGTTTCATCGCTGCGCAATGAAGCCGTGTCTGTGCCTTGCGCGAGCCGTCGCTGGCTCAGCGCGAGCATGCTGGTCGTCGCGACTTCGCGGATGGCGTCGAGGCACGTGGCGATGCGCGCGAGATCGACCAGCTGTCGGCCTTCGTCGTCGGTATGGACGGCATCCGAAAGCTGGCCGACGTAGGTGAGAATCGACGTGCTGAGGTTGTCGGCGGCCTTGTCGTCGTCCGTCAACGTGGCGAGCGCCTGCGCATTGCCTTCGACGACGAGCGCAAGGCTGCGCTGCACGAGATGCTCGACCTGTTTGCCGAGCGACACGAGTTCGAGCTGGACGCGCGTGATTGCGAGCGCAGGCATGTCCATCAGCGTGTCGTCCAGGTAGCGCGGCACGCCGGGGTTCTGCCACGCCTTGCGCGACGGCGGCGCGAGCTTTTGGGCGAGCTTGCCGATCGGCTTGGTGAACCAGATCAGCACCAGCGTGCTGAACACGCTGAACACCGTATGCGCGTTGGCCGCCTGACGCGGCGTTTCGGCGGCGAGGCGCGCCGCGCCCGTCAATTCGGGCGCCGACGGCGAGATGGCGCGGACGAAATCGGCGAACTGCGGAATCAGGAACGCGAAGAACAGCACGCCGAGCATATTGAAGAGCAGATGCACGATGCCGACCTGCGCGGCTTCCGCCGACTTGCCGATCGACGCGAGCAGCGCCGTGCCGCACGTGCCCACATTGGCGCCGAGAATTAGCGCAATGCCGGATTCGAGCGGTATCAATCCCTGGCTGCCGAGCGCGATCACGATCGCGAGCGTGGCCGCCGAGCTTTGCACGATCGCCGTGAAGATCGCGCCGATCGCGATACCGACGAGCGGATTGCGCATGTCCTGCATCGCCGCGATGAACGGCTCGAAGCTGCGCAGCGGCCGCGTAGCGTTGCCCATCAGTTCGATGCCGAGGAACAGCAGGCCGAGGCCGAGCAGCACGCCGCCCAGTTCGCGCACGAGTTCGCGTTTGGCGAAACCATGCAGCAGGAAGCCGCCCGCGAGCAGGAACGGCGTGATCGCGGAGATGTTGAAGGCGATGATTTGCGCGGTCAGTGTCGAGCCGATGTTGGCGCCCATGATCATCGGCACCGATTGCTGCAGCGTCATAAGCCCGGCGGACACGAAACCGACCAGCAGTACGGTCGTGATCGTCGATGAATTCAGCAGCGCCGTGATGCCCGCGCCGGCAAGCACGCCGCGAAACCGGTTGGCCGTCAGCGTGCCTAGCAGCGATTGCAGGCGCGAACCGGCGATCGCCTTGAGTCCGCCCGTCATCAGTTCGAGGCCGAACAGAAACAGTGCGAGGCCGCCGACCAGCAGGCCGACGATTTCGATCAGATCCAGATTGGCACCAGTCTGCATGACGGGTCACCTGTCTCGAGCCAGCGATCGTGCCATTGTACGAGTTTCTTCTTCGACCGCGCCCAACAGGTGGCGCGCTCAACCAAGGCCGTGCGGGAGTCAGTTCAGCGCATACGCGTGTGTGACTACTTCCTCAATTCGCCGGGCCCTTTGCCCGTCCAACGCTTCAATGCACGGCGAAAGTTCGCGGCATCACTGAACCCCAGCAGCATCGCGACGTCTTCCGTGCTCATCTTCGTCGACTGAAGGTATTCGATTGCCAGCGAACAACGCACGTCATCGACGATCGCGACGAACGACGTTCCCTCTGCATCGAGATGTCGTCGCAACGTGCGGCTCGTCATGTTCAGACGCGTCGCGACTTCATCCATGCCGGGAAATACGCCGGGCGTGCTCATCAAGATCTGATAGACCTCGCCGGATGTACCCGCTGACGTCTTGGCCTGCCCGATCAGGCGGTCGCAGGTGTCTTGCAGCAGCGTTGCCGTGAGCTTGTGCGCAAGCTGCGGCTTCTGATTGAGAATCGCGCTGTCGTAGATCAGCTCGCATTGCGGCGCGTCGAACACACAGGGACATCCCAGATACCGCGCGTAGATTTCGGCGTGCGCCGGCGCAGGATATGAAAAGCATGCGTTCATCGGCGGACATCTGTGGCCCGCGACGTCCTGAAGATGCGTGACGTGCTGCGTGAATTGCTGCTCGATGATGAACTCGCGCAATTCACGCGATGGACTCGATACGAATGCATCGGGAAACGACCACACAGCGCGGTCGGGATATTCGTGCCATTCGATCGTCAACGTCGGCGTGGCGAGCCGATGGTATTTGACGCCGAGCCGGAAGTAGTCGCGCAACGAAAGACACGACATCAACGCATAGCCGTACATGCCATACGCGGACAGATGCAGCCGCGCGCCGACCTTGAACGGCGTCGCGGGATCGCTCGACAGCAGCACTGCGTTGCGCGCGACGATTGCATATTGACGCACCGACGTCATCACCGACGCGTCGTAAATCTGATCGACACTCACCCCGCTTCCCTTCAGGCTGTCTTCGGCCGTAATGCCTTGCTCCGCAAGCACTTCGACGAGTGCGGCGATCTTGTACGGCGCATACATGCGCTCGTTGATCAGGGGGCGGGTCGATGCCACGAAAGCTCCACAGATTGTCCCTGGAAGACATCCCCGTGTCCGGAAATGACCTTACGGGCGCCATCGTATCCCACTAAGATCGGTATCACAAGCGATGCGTCCGCCACGCGGCCAGCGCCTTTTTATAAACCTCGGAGACAGCGTGAACGGCGTCCGTTCGTCATGTACGGACGGCGCGTCGGCACGCCGCAGAACAGGGATTTCCAATGAGCGACACCAGCCGCAAAGTCATCATTTCATGCGCAATCACGGGCGCTACGCACGTCCCATCGATGTCCGAACATCTGCCCATCACGCCCGCGCAAATCCGCGATCAGGCCATCGAAGCGGCAGAAGCGGGCGCCGCGATCATTCATCTGCATGCGCGCGATCCCATCGACGGACGTCCCACGCCGAGCCCCGATATCTTCAAGGCATTCGTGCCCGCAATCGCGGAAGCGACGGACGCCGTCATCAACATCACGACGGGCGGCAGCACGCGCATGACGCTCGCGGAACGGCTCGCGTATCCGCGGCTCGCGAAGCCGGAAATGTGCTCGTTGAACATGGGCTCGATGAACTTCTCGATTCATCCTGTCGCCGCGAAGATTTCGTCGTGGCGTCACGACTGGGAGAAGGAATACGTCGAAGGAATGGAAGACATGATCTTCCGCAATACCTTCAAAGACATCCGCAACATTCTTCTGGAACTCGGCGAAAACGGCACGCGTTTCGAGTTCGAATGCTATGACGTGGGCCATCTGTATAACCTCGCGCATTTCGTCGAACAGGGTCTCGTCAAGCCGCCGTTCTTCATTCAATCGGTGTTCGGCATTCTGGGTGGCCTGGGTACGGATCCGGAGAACATGGTCGTCATGCGTTCGACGGCAGACCGTCTGTTCGGCCGCGAGAACTATCACTTCTCGGTGCTCGGTGCGGGCCGGCACCAGATGCCGCTGGTAACGATGAGCGCGATCCTCGGCGGCAATGTGCGCGTGGGCCTCGAAGACAGCGTGTATCTGTCGAAGGGCGTGAAAGCGGAGACCAATGCGCAGCAGGTGCGCAAGATCAGGCGCATTCTCGAAGAGCTCTCGTTCGAGATCGCCACGCCCGCCGACGCACGCAAGATGCTAGGACTCAAGGGCGCCGACAAGGTCACGCTATAGCCCAAAACAGCGACTCAATACATTGGAGACGACGTCATGGACACCACTTCCATCGACCATCGAATGGGACAGTTGCATCGCATCGCTACGCACAAGGCGATGCTCAGGCTGATTCCATTGATGTGCGCGATCTATTTCATGTCCTTTCTCGACCGCACCAACGTGGCGCTTGCGAAAGTTCAGCTTGCCGCCGATGTCGGCATCAGCGCTGCCGCATACGGTTTCGGGTCGGGCATTTTCTTTCTCGGCTATGCGTTGCTCGAAGTGCCGAGCAATCTGGCCGCGCATCGCGTCGGTCCACGACGCTGGATCGCGCGTATCGCGGTGACGTGGGGCATTCTGTCGACGGCGATGATGTTCGTGCAGGGTCCGTCGTCGTTCTACGCATTGCGCGTGCTGCTGGGCATCGCGGAAGCCGGGCTCTTTCCCGCGCTGATGTACATGGTGACGCTATGGTTTGCACCGCACGATCGTCCCGTCGTGGTCGGCTGGATCTATATCGCGCCGGCGCTCGCGCTGATGCTCGGCAATCCTTTGGGCGGCGCGCTGATGCAGATGGACGGCTTCGGCGGATTGCACGGCTGGCAATGGATGTTCATGCTGGAAGGCATTCCGAGTGTGATCGTCGGCATCGTGCTGTTCTTTGCGATGCCGGAGAGGCCGCGCGACGCACGCTGGTTGTCGGCTGAAGAACGTGAAGTACTGGAAAAACAGGCCGTGATCGATATGCACGGGCGTGCCGAGTACTCGTCGGCGAACTGGCTTGCCGCACTCAAGCGACCCACGACAGTGCTGATCGGCCTGATCTATTTTCTGAATCAGGTGGCGTTCGTCGGGCTGTACTTCTTTGCGCCTTCTATCGTGCATCAGATGCATGTCGACGCGCCGCTGCTCGTCGGACTGCTTGCTGCGAGTGTCGGACTCGGCTTTCTGCTTGGTGTGCTGATTCTGCCGCGCATTCATCGGCGAATGAATAACGACTGCGTGTTTCTAGGCGTTCTGACTGCGGGGCTGGTGGTCGGCGCATGCGCGTATCTTGCTGTGACGAGCCCTGCGGCGCGCATCGTCCTGCTCACGGTGACAGCGTTTTTCGGGGGCGGTGTGCTGCCGTCATACTGGGCCATTGCGATGAAGCGCTTGCAAGGCATTCAGGCTGCGGCGGGGCTCGCGTTCATCAATACGATCGGGCTGATTGGCGGCTTCGTGGGACCGTATCTGTTCGGGATGGCGGAAACATCGACGGGCCGCAGCGATGCAGGCTTCACCGTGATTCTGGTGGCCGCCGTGCTCGGACTCGCGCTGGTGCCGTTGCTGGCAAGAGCGATTCGCGGCGAGGCGCAAGTCGAGGCGGCGGCGGGACTGACGCCGTGACCCGTTGGCAAAACATGAAAGAGACAACAGCATGAACATCATCGATCTTCTGAAACCGCAGCCGGGTCTGCGCGTATTCGTGTCGGCGGGCGCAGCGGGCATCGGCGCGGCAATCGCCGAAGCATTCGTGCAGGCAGAAGCCAAGGTCTATATCTGCGACGTGAACTCGGCGGCTATCGACAGCGTGCGGTCGCGTTTGCCCGGTCTGCATGCCGGTATCGCCGATGTTTCGGACCGGACGCAGGTCGATGCCGTGATCGACGACGCAAGGCAGAAGCTCGGCGGACTCGATGTGCTGATCAATAACGCGGGCATCGCGGGACCGACGGGCGCAGTCGAAGATCTCGACCCTGTGCAGTGGGAAAGCACGGTTGCCACCAATCTGCACAGCCAGTTCTACTTCTTGCGCAAGGCCGTGCCCGTGCTCAAGGGGACGTCGGAGTGCGCGAGCATCATCGCGATGTCGTCGGTGGCGGGACGTCTCGGCTATCCGTTTCGAACGCCGTATGCGTCGACGAAATGGGCGATCGTGGGGCTCGTGAAGTCGCTGGCAGCCGAACTCGGGCCGAGCAATATCCGCGTGAATGCGATTCTGCCGGGTGTCGTGGAAGGCGAGCGGATGAATCGCGTGATCGCCGCGCGTGCCGACGCGCTCGGTATTTCATTCGATGCCATGCGCGAAGAGTACCTCAAGAAGATTTCACTACGCCGTATGGTCACCGTCGACGACATCGCCGCGATGACGCTGTTTCTCGCATCGCCTGCGGGCAGCAACATCACGGGGCAGGCGATCAGTGTCGATGGCAACGTCGAGTACCTGTAGCAGCATTGAACGCGTTGCACCACCATACGATGGTATCGCGCGATCACGCGATCGTATTCCGACGCAGATTTTCATTCGAGTGAGTGCAGCGTCCTGCGTGCGTCGCGCGCGACCTTCGCGTTCCGCGCCGATGCGTTAACACCATGGTATGAGCGACATGCCGCTACTCCGGCGGCTACATTGCATGTCGACAGTTGGCTTCGCCCCTGTCGGTCATCAACGTCTGAACGGAGCAAACCATGGGCATCGGTTTCGATATGCGGCTGGAGATTGTCGTAATACCTGTTTCGGATGTCGAGCGCGCCAAGCGCTTCTATGGCGATCTGGGCTGGCGGCTCGATCTCGACTTTCAGTCTGAGGACAGCAGCTATCGCGTGATTCAATTCACGCCGCCGGGCTCTGAATGCTCGGTGATGTTCGGCAAGAACATGACGGGCGCAACGCCCGGTTCGGTGCAGGGACTGTATCTCGTGGTATCGGACCTCGAGCTTGCGCGAAAGGAACTGATCGGCCGCGGCATCGACGTCAGCGAGCCGTTTCACGACGCGGGCGGCGTGTTCCATCATGCCGATGGCCAATGCCTGGTAAGCGGCTTCAATCCGGAACGCAAGAGCTACGCATCGTATGCGTCGTTCAGCGATCCCGACGGCAACGGCTGGCTGCTGCAGGAAGTGACGGCGCGCTTGTCGGCCGACATTGCCGCCGACGATCCCCGTTTTACGAAGCAGATTGTCGCCGTGGTGCGCGGCGAAACGACCGTGTGACCGATGCAAAAACTGCGCGAAACCTGATCGGTGCCTGAAAGGCAACACCGTGTATCGGGTTGCGTGCCTAGCGCGCCCGCGTGCGCGCGGCTACGATGAGTTCATGCTTCAATGAGCGCAGCGTACATCGAGGCCATCGCGGCTACATCATCGTGCCGCGATGGAGGGCCGGGACAGATACGCCCTGACGGTACCGTGGCGGAACTGTCGCCATGCCGCTCATATGCAAGAGCCGGTTCCGCGTTCGTCGACCCGACGATACCGGAGGCCATCCTTCACCACGCCTATCGTTCGCTGGATCATCATGCACACCATCAAGGTTCTGCTGCAAACGACCATTCCGCCCATCGCCGATGACTGGTCGATCGCCCGCTTCAGTTGCCTCGCGGAACTGCTGCGCAGTTATCGCGACCCCGAAGGGCATTTCGCGTTCGACGTCGTCGCCCGCGACCGCGACGAACGCGGCCAGCCGGACGCGATTCTTTCCCGTCTCGACGAAACCGACTTCGACGAATGCTGGCTCTTTGCCGTCGACGAAGGCGACGGCCTGACGGCCGAAGACTGCGCGGGTATTTCACGCTTCCGGCAGGCAGGCCGCGGTCTGCTCGTCACGCGAGACCACATGGACGTCGGCAGTTCGCTGTGCAGCCTGGGCGGCGTCGGCAAGGCGCATCACTTTCATACGCGCAACGTCCATCCCGACGAATCCCAATGCGTCTGCGACGATCCGTTTTCTCCGCATATTTCGTGGCCCAATTTCCATTCCGGTGCGAATGGCGATTTCCAGGAAGTGGCGGTAATCGCGCCGACGCATCCTGTCCTGCAGAACGTCGACTCGCCGACGGGCACGATTCGCTTTCTGCCTGCGCATCCGCATGAAGGAGCAGTGGGGGCGCCCGAGGGCGAATCGGCGCGCGTGATTGCGCGAGGCAAAAGCAAAACGACGGGCAAGATCTTCAATCTTGCGGTTGCCTTCGAGCGATCGAGTCATGGCGGTCCCGCCATCGCGCAGAGTACTTTTCACCATTTCGCCGACTACAACTGGGACGCAGCGCTGGGGTGCCCGAGCTTCGTCTCCGAGTTGCCGGGAAATAGCATGCAGACGCAGCAAGAGGCGTTGCAGGACGCGCATCGATATGCGATCAACGTCGCGCTTTGGCTCGCTGGGAAGGCACTGCATCATCGACAGTGATTGCGGCGTTCGCGGAGGTTCATGGCATGAACAAGGCAATCGACGATGTACTCGCCGAAATCATCCACCTCAGCGCGGATCTCAGGCGGCGTCTGTCGGAACTCGACCGCATCGAGTGCAAGATCGATGAATTCCTGACCGCGCCGTGGCTCGAAGACGCGCGAACGATCATACGCACGGAAGTGATGCTGTTGCGCAGGCGCAAGCAGGATCTGCTGACGAAGCTCGAAGCGCTGCGTCTCGACACTTCCGAACTCGTACTGATACCTGTATTGAGGCGTGAAGAACTGGACCCGCGGTAGGATCCGCTCGCGCGATCACAACCGCATCTGTTCCTGGCGGCGCAACGGTCGAAGGGGAACGACGAAAGCGAGGCCCGCAAGCATCGCCGCGCCCAACATCAGTCCGACCATCACATACACGTGATCGATGCTCGCGGCGAGCGTCGCGCCGAGTGCACTTGCGATACCTGCCGACAACATCTGGAAACAGCGCATGAGACCCGCAGCGCTGCCTGCTACGTGTCCGAGATCGGATAGCGCCGCGTGATTGCATGGACCGGCGATCGCCCCGAAGGTCAGCATGACGATGGTCGCCAGCGCTGCGATTTCGTATGCACTCGAAAGGCCTAACGACGCTATCGTGACGAGCGCGATCGTCGACAACACCATGCAGCCCAGTCCCGCCGCGACGACGGTTTCATGCTTGTGGAAGCGTCTCGACAGGCGTGCACTGAGCAAAGCGCCCGCCATCACGCCTGCAGACGTGATGCTGAAGAGCACGGAAAACCAGCGATCCGATAACGCAAACGTCGACATGAACACGGCAGGCGACGTCGAGATGTAACTGAACATGCAGGTGAAGCTGAACGTGTACACCAGCCCGTAGCGGGTAAAGCTGCCGTCGGAAAGAATGGTGCGATAGCCATCGAGTAGAACGCGAATGCCCAGCGAGCGCCGCCGTTCGCGAGGATGCGTTTCTTCGAGCCAGGTTGCCGCAATGAAAAGCTCGACCACGCCGACGAGCGCCTGCGCCAGATAGATCGAGCGCCAGCTTCCGATCGCCAGTATCGCGGCGCCGATCAGCGGCGCCACGATGGGCGCAATGCCGAGAATGGCGACGATCTGCGATAGCTTCGCTCTCGCAGACGGACCTTCGAGTACATCGCGAACCATCACGACGGGTAACGTGGCAATTGCGCCGCCCGCCGCGCCTTGCACGAATCGCGCGAGCAGCAGTGTCGTGAAGCTCGGCGCGAACGCGCTGCAGATTGCTGCGGCGGAGAAGAATGAAAGTCCCGCGATGAGCGCGATGCGTCTGCCGAAGCGGTCGGAAAGCGGACCGATGAAAAGCGGTGCCGCGCTAAAGCCGACGAGAAACAGGCTCAATGTCATCGAGCCGCGGCTGCCTGCGTCGCTGAAGGTTGCTTCGATAGCAGGAATTCCCGGCAAACCCATGTCGATCGAGAGCGGCGCAATCGCCGACAGGGCGCCGAGAAACAGCGTGAAGAAGATGCTCTCGTGTTTCTTCAATTTGGCCTCGACTGGATTTGCGACGCGGCAAACATCGACATCGTCCGCTATGCCGTGAGGGCATAGCTTCTCTTGAAGTCCGTTGCATCTCGGCGGGCGTCCCGATCTCGACACGATCCGCAGCGTGGCCGCGTAGATTTTCTTCGAACGCGTGACCGACCTTGCCGATTAATTCACGAAACGCGCGTCCATTATTGCGGCCGTCGTGCTCGCAAATTTGACCGGATTTTCATAAAATCGCCGCAATACGCCCGTAGTGGAAATCCCGGATATTCAAATTAATCATCCGCGGTATGGAAAAAATGCATAAATCGGTTATTTGTATTACGAAAAAACCAAAAAAATAACCATATCGATCATGAATTTACTTTTTCTGGGCGATCGGAGGTGAATCTTCCCTTCGTGACGTCGCTTCACGGAAGCATATCTCGATAATTTCCCGATATTACCGGCTATTTAACCTTTTCTGATTTTCGCGGGCAACGTTACACGAATGAAACGTTTATAATTCGTCTGCCTTGAAAGTTTCTGTAATTAATACTTATCGGGGTACGAGTCTCAGTAATTAGTACCTGTAGTACTTGCGCATAGCAAATCGCCGTTTCGTCTCTTTCGGGCGTGCATTTGCAGGTTCCGCGTCGATGTTGACCGCGGAGATGCAAAACGCGGGGTGCGCCCGATCCACAGATGTGCATCGATTCCATCGAACCGGAAGGGTTCGTGGCGGCATGCTGCTGTCAACAAACGCAAGAAGGTTGAGTCAGCGCTAAGGATTCCTAATCGCAGGAGTTTTTTGCGCGACTCGCGCGACACGACATCCGGTCTGATGCCAGATACATACGGAACTCTCCTCACGCGAGAGCGCAAGGTTTCCGTATGTTCCTGGCAAGCGCATGCGGCGGTGCATGAGCGAATGCTCTGCTCGTATGCGTATTCAATAGTAAGTAATCCGTAATAAATACATAACGCGGGTTGTATTCGATAACGCCACAGCGGGACGATTTGTGAACGATCTTGCTGGACCTTCGGGGAAAAAGACTCTCAGCGAGATCAACGGACTATGATGAAATATTGGAAAGTAGTGGGGGTTGCATCGGCAACCGTGCTGACGTCGTTCGGTGCGCAACAGGCGCACGCTCAGGCAACGTCGATCACTGTCGCAGGACAGCAATACACGCTGTGCGGCAAGGAAAATGGCAATTGCTCGTTCCTCGGAACGGGCGCCGTGGTGTTCGGCGCTGTGCCGCCTAACGCGCCTTCGGTGATGCTGACTGCGCCGCGCACGTTTACCAACGGCGTGGGCTGTTACGTGGGCGCGGTTTCGCAGACCGACCCCGCATACGGTTACGGAAAGTCGTGCTGGGTGCATGCGGTCGCGGCTACGCCGACGCCGTCGCCCGCTCCGGCGCCGACACCGGCTCCGACGCCTACGCCCACCCCGACACCGACGCCGACGCCGACGCCCACCCCGACGCCGACGCCGACGCCTACCCCCACGCCGACACCCACTCCGACGCCGGCTCCCGCGCCGTCACCCGCAGCCACGCCGGCACCCGCAGGCAGCTCGTCACTCTCGTGCGGCACGCCTACGCAAAAAGCGGGCGGCACGGCCAACGGCCTGATCACGGCCGATACGCCGACCACCGACGGTCTGCGCGTGTTCAAGAACAACACGCCGTTCAACGTCACCATCACGACGAACGCGCCGAATGCGGATACCGTGGTCTGGTCGATCGCCGATTCGAATGGTGCGATCAAGACGCAAGGCAGCTTCCCCGTAAGCGCCGGCGTTCAGACCAACACGATCTCGTGCGCTTCGACGTGGTCGGGCTATGGCGCGATCACGGCCACGCTGCGCGCGAACGGCGGCACGCTGCCGCATAGCGGCACGCGTCCGACGGGTATCGCGACGTTCGGCGTGCTGCCGAACCTGTCGTCGGCGCTCGGCACGGTGACGTATGCGAATCAGGACCAGCATCGCTTCGGCATGCAGGGCTTCAACGGCAACATCGCTGCGCTGCATGCACTCGGCATCACGTGGACGATCGACGACCGTCAGCAGTCGGCGATGGAGCCGAATGGCCCGAACACGTACACGCCGAACGTCAGCGACCTCGATCCGTTCTATAAGGCGAACCCGGACCAGATGCGTATCGTGCGTCTCGACGGCATTCCCGCATGGAACTCGAAGACGGGCCAGTTCACGGACAGCTACTACGCACCGAAGGATCTGAACGAATTCCAGAACTTCATGGCGAAGGTCGGCACGGACACGAGCCTGATCCGCGCGGCGAACTACCCGAACCAGAAGAACAACTACTATCAGGTGACGTGGGAACCGAGCCTCGCATGGGCCGACAGCGACGCGAACTTCGTCGCGATGTACAAGGCTGCGTATCAGGGCATCCACTCGACGGACCCGAACGCAATCGTGATGGGCACGGGCAATCCGTTCGCCGCGAACTGCGATACCTGCACGGCAGGCTATCTGAAGAAGTTCGGTGCGCTCGGTCTGTGGAACTACATCGACGCGGTGTCGACGCACGGTTACTGGAACGCAGGTACGTATCCGGCGCATCCGCCTGAGCAGTACGACTCGGATCCGAGCCCGGCGAACCAGGCGAACGCGCTCGACAACCAGATCGCGCAGCTGCGTCAGGTGATGCAGGCCGGCAAGCCGAACATGAAGCTGTTCTTCACGGAAGCGGGCACGAGCTACGATCCGGGTCTCGCTTACGGTCCGACGGTGCCGTCGCAGAACCAGCTGTTCGCCCATGCGGCAGTGGGCGTGCGCTCGCACATCATCACGCTGGGTTCCGGCGCGCAGATGACGACGCTGTTCTACGGTCCGGACTATCCGGGTGAAGTCGGCTACGGTTCGTTCTTCGACCTGAACAACGCGCAAGGCTCGTTCGGTGCATCGAACCTGTCGCCGAAGCCTGAAGCAATGGCGTTCGCCACGATGACGCGAGTGCTGGACGGCACGAACACGCTGGGCCGCATCAAGGGCTCGCCGTCGGGTGTCTTCGCCTTCGCGTTCCAGCAACTGGGCAACGGCAAGGTCGTGACGGCAGCATGGACGCACAGCAACGCGCAGTGGCCTGTCAACGGCACGTATAGCCAGACGTACTCGCAGGCTTATTCGCTGCAGGTGGACAATCCGGGCACGTCGGGCAACGTGACGAAGATCGACGGCTACGGCAATGTCAGCACGGTTGCGTACTCGAACGGTCAGGTGTCGCTGACGCTGACGGAAGTGCCGCAGTACATCGTGTCGAACAACGCGACGATTGCGAAGGGCAACTCGACCGTGCCTGTTGGCTACACGGGTCAGTAAGCGTCGATAGCCGGAAGGCTGTCACGTAGCAACGCACGAAAAAATGCGCCATCCCGATACCGGGGTGGCGCATTTTTGTTTTCAGGGCATGTGTATGTTTGCAAAACGCGCATGCAAAACGCGCATGCAACGCAACGTCTCGGCGTTCACGACCTGAGCGCAAGGCCCGACTTGATCTTGCCTTCCGCATCCTTTACAGGATCGGCCGGCTTAAGCGTCGGCTCACCGATGATGTCCGCGATCTTCGTGCGTTCTTCAGCTGGCGTCAGCGGTTTTTCATCGGCATCGGCAGTGGCTTTGGCGGGCGCGGGCGCAGCGTCGGCCTTGCGCGCGGACAGCGAATGCTCGCTCATCTTCGACATCAGCATCGCCGCTTCGCCTCGCGGGATGCCCGTATCAGTCAAAAGCGTGTGAACCGCTTTCAGATCGGCGTCGCCGTTGATGTGCTCCATCGCGCGCTTCTCGCGCTGCGACTTCGTGAGATTGAGTTCCTTGTCGACGCTGCCGAGCTGCGTCAGGCTGTTTTCGCTCGCGGCCTTTATGCCGTTCTGCGCGATGCTGCTGATGTGTTTGTTCGCGAGATCCTGCGCGTCGGATTTGACTGTCGCCGACTTGCGGTCATTGATCATGCTGCCGGGAATCCTGAAGCCGAAATTGTTCTGCTGCGCAGCGTTGCGGCGCGCGCTTTCATAGGCTACGGCATACGCGCCAGCCTTGGCGCCGATCGGTGCATCCGCGGGTAAAGGCGGCAGTTCGTCCATCCGTCGATTGACGTGACGGAGTACCTCGTCGCTCTTCTCATTGCGCATGTCTTGCCGCGCTTCGACGAAGGGCTTTTTCAGTTCGAGCGCCTCCTTGCCGCCGAGTCCCGCATGCCCGGCCACCAGCGCAGGCGTAATCGCGCCGTGCGTGCCGACGATCTGCGCCGTGGTCGCGGCCACGCCGATGCCCGAGCCCAGCGTCGCGAGCGCGGCGCCGCGTCGCTGTTTGCCCTTGTTTTCCGCGATGCTCATCGTCGCGAGGACATCGCGCGCGTGTGTCGAGTCGGGATGTGACGTGTCTTTGGCGATTCGCGTGAGTTTGGCCTTGTCGTATTGCCAGTTGCCTTTGGCGTCTTTGGTGATTAGCTGATTTTCGGGGACTGACGGATTGCGCCTGAATGCAAGTTCTTGCGCGGGCGTCAGTTCCTTGGGCTTGACGAGGCCTTGATTGAGCGACGCGCCCGGTGTGCCCGCCATGCTGCTCGCCGCTTCAAAACGTGCGACGTCGGCGGCGAGCATGTCGTTGACCTTGTTTCCATAGCGCTTGCTGATGTTGTGCGCGGCCATCGCGGTAGAACCCGACGCGGCGGCGTTGACGAGTTCGGTCGCGGGCGCGGCATCGTAGGCAAACTTGCCGTGCTCGTTGGACGACGCGGCATTCAATATGTTGTTCATCGGCTTCTTGCTGGCGAGGCCGACCGCGTGCACGCCCTTTCTGTTCGCGCCGAGCATGTTGGCGAAGCGCGCGAAGCCGCCGCCCGATTCGGCCTTCGGCGGCACGAACGAATGGACGTTGCCGGGTTTGCCGGGAATCGCAGGAAGCGGCTTCGCGGGACGTTGCCCGGAAGCGCTGGCGGCGGGCGGCTTCGGCGCGGGCTCGTTGGGAGGAACAGACGGCAGCGGCTTGTCCGTTCGCATCGGCGCGGACGATGTCGATGCCTCGTTCGGTCCCGGCCGTGGCGACGACGGCCGCTTGCTCAGCGCATCGAATTGCGGCGACGAGCGCTGGCTCAGTCTGCTTTCACCCGACTTCGGCGTCGATGTTCCCGTCGTGCTTGCGTTTGAATCGACGGAAGAACGCGACGTGATTCTGATTGGGGCCATGACTTGGGTTCCGTGATTGAAGTTTCGGAAGCGGCGCTTTGACTTCGGCATCGGCAAGCGGCGTCGGGCTGTCCCGTGCTTGCCTGCGAATTGTTGTGTGCAACACCGATGTGAACGCACGGCGGGCCGAAAGAACGCTGACTGAACCGAAGCTGGACGGATGAATTTTTGGTGAACGCAAGGGCGCAACGCGCGATGCCCGTCGATACATTTCGTTACGCCATGGAAATACGGAAGATAACTTCGGCGCTTTTAATCGACACGAACGCATGGACTGACGCGTGGAATATTCGCCCGGACTGCGTGTTGTGAAGAGGTGATGACGCGTGAAGTCCTGACACGGCGCGTCACGCGTGCTTCGAAAACAGTCCGATTTCTAGAGGTCGAAATGAAAATAGCGGTAATGGGTGCTGGCGCGATAGGCTGCTTTGCGGGAGGCTTGCTCGCCAGAGCAGGGCACGACGTCACGTTGATTGGGCGGCAGAATCATGTATCGGTAATCAGGCGTGACGGACTGCGGTTCGCATCAGCCTCTTTCGACGAGTTCATTCAAGTCGACGCGTGCACCGACGCGTCCGGCGTCGCGGACGCGGAGTTGATTCTGTTCTGCGTCAAGTCGACCGATACGGAAGAAGCCGCCGCCTCGATGAAGCCCTACGTGTCGGAGGATGCGGTGATCGTCACGCTGCAAAACGGCGTCGACAATGCCGGGCGGGTGCGCGCAATCGTCAATCGCGAAGTGCTGGCCGCTGTCGTTTATGTCGGATCGGCGATGCAAGGCGCGGGTCACGTCCGGCATCACGGAGGCGGCGATCTGATCGTCGAGCCCGGTCAATCCAGCGAGCGACTCGCGCAAATGCTCAGTGCCGCCGGCATTTCGACGACGATCTCCGCGAATGTGCGCGGCGCGCTGTGGGAAAAGCTCATGTTGAACTGCGCTTACAACGCGGTGTCTGCGCTCGTGCAAGTGCCGTTCGGCGAGCTTTGCCGACGCGGCGGAACGTCGGTGGCTTCGGCCATGCGCGACATCGTGGCGGAATGCATCGCGGTGGCGAGCGCGGACGGCGTGAACGTGTCCTGTGATGTGGACGGGACGGTCGCGCGAATCATGGCGACGATCCCGGCAGGCCAATATTCATCGACTGCCCACGACATCGCGGCGAACCGGCCCAGCGAAATCGAACATCTGAATGGTCATATCGTTCGACGCGGCGCGGCCCTGGGCATCGCGACGCCCGTCAATCATCTGTTGCTGATGATGGTGCGAGTGGTCGGCAGTCCGCTCGCCAGTGATCGCAAGCTGGCGGCGCCAGCACTCGCGTAAAGCGCCGCACCAACAAACAGCGCTAGGCGAAAACCCTGGCGCGATTCTCCTTGTCGAGTAGATGCTAGCTGGTATGATGACATCATGACGGCACATGTGATGAGTCGGTAATAGCCATACAAAACAAACGACCGTCGACTGGTTTTATGTAGTGCACAGGCGTTTAACCAGACTGGAGACAAGACGATGAAAGCATCGAAGCGGTGGCTCGCGCTCGCGTTGACCACCTTGACGGTCGTCGGCGCGAGCGGCGCCGCGCAGGCGGCGAACCTGATCGCCATCATTACGCCCTCACACGACAACCCCTTCTTCAAGGCGGAAGCCGACACCGCGAACGCGCGCGCGAAGTCGCTCGGCTACGACACGATCGTCCTCGTCCACGACGACGACGCCAACAAGCAATCGAATCTCGTCGATACGGCCATCGCGCGCGGCGCGAAGGCGATCATTCTCGACAACGCCGGCTCCGAAGCGTCGATTGCCGCCGTCAAAAAGGCGAAGGCGGCGGGCATTCCGTCGTTCCTGATCGACCGTGAAATCAACGCGACGGGCATCGCCGTATCGCAGATCGTGTCGAACAACTATCAGGGCGCGCAGCTCGGCGGCCGCGCATTCGTGAAGGCGCTGGGCGAGAAGGGCAACTATGTGGAACTCGTCGGGCGCGAGGCGGACATCAACGCGGGCATCCGTTCGAAGGGCTATCACGACGTGATCGATCAGTTCACGGGCATGAAGATGGTCGAGCGGCAATCGGCGAACTGGAGCCAGACGGAAGCGTATCGCGTGATGGAAACCATTTTGCAGAGCCATCCGGACATCAAGGGCGTGATTGCAGGCAACGACACGATGGCGATGGGCGCATCGGCTGCATTGAAGGCGGCGAAGCGTTCCGATGTGATCGTCGTCGGCTTCGACGGCAGCAACGATGTGCGCGACGCGATCATGCGCAACGACATCCGCGCGACGGTGCTGCAACCCGCCGCGCAGGCCGCGACAGAAGCCGTCGATCAGGCGGACAAGTACATGAAGACGGGTTCGACGGGCAAGCCGGAAAAGCAGCTGATCAACTGTTCGCTGATCACGAAGACGAACGCGGGCAAGCTCGACATGTTCGCGCTGCGTTAACGTACAACGTCGTGACAAGGAGATGCCGCGCGCATCTCCTTCTCATGCGTTACCGTCTGCACCACGCATCAGTTTTCTCATCCGGCGTACCGAGAGGTCATCCATGAGAGGTTGCATGTACGCGGCGATCGCGTTGATTGCCTCGAGCGGGGCGTTGCAAGGCTGCAAGCTGGTCAAACACGACGCACAGTCGTCGAAGAACCCGCGCGATGCGTATGCGTCGGCGGGCTACGATCCGAACGCGATGGTCGCGTCGATGTGGAGCACGAAGATCGTGCCCGACGTCGAAAAACGCGCGACCGACTACGCGACGTTGCGCGACGCGATCAAGGCGGACCCCGACGCGGCGGGCAAGAAATACGGCTATCGCGGCAAGGACGACGGCGCGCCGTGGAATTTCCCGACGAAGCTGCACGGCACGATCGTCGACGTCGACACGCAATCGAGCCAGGGCACGGTGGGCGTCGATATCGACGGAGACGGCAAGGCCGATGTGATCGTCGATATCGGTCCGACTGTGCTCGGCACCACGTTGCGCGATACGCTCGACTTCATTTCCTTCACGAGCTTTCGCAATCAGATCGAATACGCGCAGTTCGGCACCGCGCTGAACAGCTACGCGGCCACGCACGTGATGAAGCCGCTGCCGCGCGATGCGCTCAAAGGCAAGCCTGTCACCGTGACGGGCACGTTCTCATACGATTCGTCGGCGGATCAGCCGGAGATCGTGCCGCTTGCCGTCGCGCTCGGAGGCAAGTCATGAGCGAGACCGCAGACGTGGACGACGTGATCCTTCACGTCGAAGGCGTGACGAAGGTGTATCCGGGCACGGTCGCGTTGAAGGAAGTCAACTTCGCGGTGCGGCGCGCAGCTGTCAACGTGCTGGTCGGCGAGAACGGCGCAGGCAAGTCGACGCTGATGAAGATCATCGCTGGCGCGGAACAGCCGAGCACGGGCCGTCTGCTGCTCGACGGCAAGCCGATCGAGTTGACGAGCAGCGCGGACGCGTTGCGGCATGGTATCGGCATCGTGTTTCAGGAACTGAATCTGTTCCCGAATCTGACGATCGCCGAGAACGTGTTCATCGCGCATGAAATCACGCGTGCAGGTATCGATATCGATGCCGATGCGCAGCGGCGCAAGGTGCGCGAACTGCTCAAACGTCTCGAACTGGATGTGAGCCCGGATACGCTCGTCGAAGATTTGCGCATCGGTCAGCAGCAACTCGTCGAAATCGCGAAGGCGCTCGCGCACGATGCACGCGTGCTGATTCTCGACGAACCGACTTCGGCGCTAAGCGCGGCCGAAGTCGAAGTGCTGTTTCAGGTGATCGCGGATCTGAAGGCGCATGGCGTCGCAATCGTTTATATCTCGCACCGGCTCGAAGAACTGGTTCGAATAGGCGATTACATCACCGTGCTGCGCGACGGACGCATCACCGGCAATCAGCCGATGACGCAAGTCGACGTGCCTTGGATCGTGCGTCAGATGGTCGGCCGCGACACGAAGGATTTTTCGCGGCCGATCGGTCACGAGCGCGGCGCCGAAGTGCTGACGGTGCGCGACGTGTGCCTGCCGCGCAAGGGCAGCGGACTGCTGGTCGATCACGTGTCGCTGTCGCTGCATGCAGGCGAGATCGTCGGCATTTACGGGCTGATGGGCGCGGGGCGTTCCGAACTGTTCGAATGCATACTCGGCTGCCATTCGCTCGCGACGGGCGATATCGTGCTGGACGGCAAACCGCTCGCTGGCAAGCCGATTGCGCGGCGCGTCGCTGAAGGACTCGCACTGATTCCCGAAGATCGTAAAGCCGACGCGTTGCTGCCGATTCTCTCGATCGGCGACAACATGACGATCTCCAGTCTCGCCGACTTCGCGCGCGCGTTTCATATCAGCACGCAGCGCGAACAGCGTTCGATCACGCAATACATCCGCGATCTCGCGATCAAGGTCGCTGACTGGCGGTTGCCCGTGAGTTCGCTGTCGGGCGGTAACCAGCAGAAGGTGATCATCGCGCGCGCACTGATGACGACGCCGAAAGTGCTGCTGATGGACGAGCCGAGCCGCGGCATCGACGTCGGCGCGAAGGCCGACATCTTCAAGGTGATGCGCGATCTCGCGGTGAAGGGACTCGGCATTCTGTTCGTGACGTCCGATCTCGAAGAAGTGATGGCGCTGTCGGACCGCATTCTCGTGATGTCGAACGGACGCGTGACGGCTGAGTTCGACGCTTCCGAAGCGACCCAGGATGCGCTCGTCGCGGCCTCTGCCGTCGGCCACCGCACGGCGCTACCCGATCAACGCGCCGCAGCCTGACGCGGCGCGTTTCAAAGCTGATCCAGCAACACACTGGAGATAATTCATGACGATGGCTATCAAGGGCGAAGCACCGGGCGCGAGCCTCGGCGAAGCACCGCTTCTGCTGCTGCTCAAATTGCGCACGTTCATCGCGCTCTTTGCCGTGGCGATCTTTTTCTCGTTCGCCGCGCACAACTTTCTGAGCATCGAAAATCTGCTGATCATGTCGCGGCACGTCGCGCTGAATGCGTTCCTCGCGATCGGCATGACCTTTGTGATCGTCGCGGGCGGCATCGATCTTTCTGTCGGCTCGATCGTCGGCTTGTCCGGCATGGTGGCGGGCGGGCTGATCCTGCATGGCATTCCCATCGGCGATCAATACACGCTGTATCTGAGCGTGCCCGAAACGATCGTAGCCGCGCTGCTGACGGGCGTAGCCGTAGGTGCAATCAACGGCTTGCTGATTACTCGTCTGAACGTTGCGCCGTTCATCGCGACGCTCGGCACCTTGTATATCGCGCGCGGCGCGGCGTTGCTGTCGTCGGGTGGCGAGACGTTTCCGAACCTGACGGGCAATCCCGACTACGGCACGACGGGTTTCCCGATACTCGGCAGCGCGTCGATCCTCGGCATTCCGTTGACGATCTGGCTGCTCGTCGTAGTGGGCGCGATTGCCGCTTACATCGCGGGACGCACGCCGCTCGGGCGGCAGATCTACGCGATCGGCAGCAACGAGCGCGCGGCGCAACTCTCCGGCGTGCGCGTGAACCGCGTGAAGATGTTCGTCTATATGTTCTCGGGATTGTGCGCGGCGATTGTCGGGCTGATCATCTCGTCCGAACTGGTCGCATCGCATCCGATGAGCGGCGAAACCTTCGAACTCAACGCAATCGCGGCAGCCGTGCTCGGCGGTACGTCGATGTCGGGCGGGCGCGGCAAGATCGGCGGCACGATCATTGGTGCGTTCGTGATCGGCATTCTGTCCGATGGCCTCGTGATGATGGGCGTCAGCTCGTTCTGGCAGACGGTCATCAAGGGCGTGGTGATCGTGGCTGCTGTCGTCGTCGATCAGATTCAGCGCCGCGTGCAGCAACGCTTCGCGCTGCAGAAACAGGCCGCGACGGGAGCGTGAACGATGAGCGTATCGACGCTTCGGGATCGCGAGACTTATCACGGCGCGCTGATCGGCTGTGGATTTTTCGCGCGCAATCATCTGCATGCGTGGCGCGATATCGAACGCGCGAAGATCGTCGCGCTGTGCGATGCGGACGAAGCGCGTTTGCATGCTGCGGGCCGCGAGTTCGGTATCGAGCGTCTTTACACCGATGCTGCCGAGATGTTCCGCGAAGAACGCCTCGATTTCGTCGACATCGCGACGACGGTTGCGAGTCATCGCGCGCTCGTTGAACTCGCGGCGTCTCATGGCGTTGCAACGATTTGCCAGAAGCCGTTCGCGCGCACGCTCGACGATGCGCGCGCGATGGTTTCGGCATGCAAGGAAGCGAACGTGCCGCTGATGGTGCACGAAAACTTCCGCTGGCAAAGCGCGATTCAGGCTGTCGGCGCGGCCTTGGAGTCAGGGTTGATTGGCACGCCGTTCTGGGGCCGTGTGTCGTTTCGCTCGGCGTTCGATGTGTTCAGCGGGCAGCCTTATCTGGCAGAAGGCGAGCGCTTTATCGTCGAAGATCTCGGCATACATATTCTCGATATCGCGCGCTTTCTGTTCGGCGATGCGACGCGCGTGACGGCGAGCACGTCGCGCGTCAATGCGGCTATCAAGGGTGAAGATGTCGCGACGATCATGTTGTGTCACGAAAGCGGTGTGAACAGCATCGTCGATTGCAGCTATGCGACGCGCTTGCCGCATGAGCTGTTTCCGCAGACGCTGATTGAAGTGGACGGTTCGGCGGGTACGTTGCGATTGATGGCGGATTATCAGTTGCAGATTCATGCAGCAACGGGCACTGAGATACGCGATGCAACGCCACCCGCGTTGTCGTGGATGAGTTCGCCGTGGCAAGCGATTCAGGGCAGCGTGCTGAATATCCAGTCGCACTGGATCGACTGTTTGCGCAGCGGACGCGAACCCGCGACTAGCGGCCGCGATAATCTGCGCACGCTCGCGCTTGTCGAAGCGACATATCTGTCTGCGCGTGAAGGGCGTAGCGTGGATTTGCGCGAACTTGAAAGGCCGCGCAATGAGTGAGGATCTCGCGACGCTCTACTACGGCACGAATCAACCTGTCGACGAAGCGCAGCGTTTGCAAGCCGGACCGTGGTCCGCGCTTCTGATCGACGGCGCGTTGCATGAGATCCGTTATCGCGACGTCGAAGTGATTCGCGCCGTTGCGTTTCTCGTGCGCGACAAGGATTGGGGCACGTGCCGTCCGGTGTTGAGCGGCTTCGAGATCGATCAGACGGAAAGCGGTTTTCGCGTTGCGTATCGCGCGCATTGCACGAATCCCGATGGACACGCATTGAGCTACGTGTTGTCGATGGATTGTGCGGGCGATGGCGCGCTTTCGTTCAGCGCGACCGTCACCGCACACGATGCGTTTCTCACCGCGCGTTGTGGCTTCTGCGTGCTGCATCCGCTCGACGGCGTGGCGGGTGTGCCGGCGCGCGTCGAACACAGCGACGGCACATGTGAAAGCGTGGCGTTTCCCGCGCTGATCGATCCGTGGCAACCGTTCAAGGATATTCGCTCGATCGAACACGACATGCCGTGCGGACTCACGGTGCGCTGTTCGTTCGCGGGCGATGTGTTCGAAATGGAGGATCAGCGCAACTGGTCGGATGCATCGTTCAAGACGTATTCGCGGCCGCTGGCATTGCCGTGGCCTTTCACGCTCGACGCAGGCGCGACGATGACGCAGACCGTGACGCTTCATGTCGAAGAGCGTGTATCTGCGGAGCGTGAGCCGCTCGCAACGCATGATTGCGTGATCACATTCGAAACAGGCGATGAACCGATGCCCAGGCTCGGCATCGCAGTCGCAGCAGACGAAATCGATCCGACGCTCGGGCATCTGTCTTTGCTAAAGGAACTGAGTCCGCATCAACTGACGCTCAGCTTTGATCCGACTGCAGGCGACGGCTTGCACGAACTCGAACGCTTCACGGCTTTGCAGCGCCAAAGCGCGATTCCGTGCGTGCTCGAATACGCGTTGCCAGGCGTCGATGCGCCGCGTGCGGAACTTGAAGCGTTGTCTTCGTTGATCGCGGCGTCACGCATCGAGTTGACGGGCATCGTCGTGAGTCCGTCTGTGCATCGGCAGTCGAATCCGCCTGGCAGCATCAGCCCGCCGTGTCCCGCGCTCGACGATGTGTATCGCGAAGCGCGCCGTGCGTTTCCGCAACTGCGGATCGGCGGCGGCATGTTGAGCTATTTCACCGAACTCAATCGCAAGCGTCCGCCGCTCGAACTCGTCGACTGGACGACGCACGCGACCTGTCCGATCGTCCACGCCGCCGACGATCGCAGCGTCATGCAGACGCTCGAAGCCATTCCGCACATCACGCGCTCATGCCGCGCGCTGATCGGCGCGCAGCAGCCGTATTCGATTGGTCCTGTATCGATCGGAATGCGCCAGAACCCGTACGGTTCGCGGACGATGCCGAATCCGCACGGCGAGCGTATCGCGATGGCCGCGTGCGATCCACGCCAGCGCGCGTTGTTCGGCGGTGCGTGGCTCGCGGGGTATGCAGCGGCGCTGGCGGGCGCGCGCATCGACACGCTGACGCTCGGCGCGCTCACGGGCGCGCGCGGTCTCGCCGATGTCAGCGATGTCAGCGATGTCAGCGATGGCGTGCGGCCCTATCCGATGTTCGATGTCGCGAAGGCGCTCGCGCGCATGGCGGGCGCGACGCGACTCGTGTGCGCGGGCGTGATTCCGCGCGAGATCGCGTGCGTGGCGGCGCGTGATGCACAAGGACAGTTGCATCTGCTGATCGCGAATCTGACCGACTCACGGCAGGAAGTGCGATTCGATCTGCGCGGCATAACCGATGCGCCGCTACAGGCACTCGCAATCGACGAACAATCACTGCAAGGCAAAGGAAGCGACGAGCCGTTTCGCCTTTTGCCAGCAGAACAGCGCATCACGCTGAGCCCGTTCGCCTGCGTGATTGCGACGACGGACAAATGAACTGAAGAAAGGTGTCGGTAGTAAACCCAGTGCCTATTTTTTATTCATGATGGTCTACTCATCACACCAGCACATCACACGAGTGATCTGTTCGAAGGCACAGAGTCGCGAGACCGATCAAGGAGACGCAATGCAAACTGCCCCACACGCTGACAAGGCCAACCCGAGCGAGCTGGAGCGCTCGACTATCCGCAAGGTTTCGCTGCGCCTCGTGCCGTTCGTCGCGCTGATGTTCTTCATCAACTTCCTCGACCGCACGGCGATTTCGTTCGCGGGTCCGAACGGCATGACGAAGGATCTCGGGCTCGACGCCGCGCAGTTCGGCTTTGCGGCGGGCGTGTTCTTCATCGGCTACATCTTTCTCGAAGTGCCGAGCAACCTGGCGCTGCACAAGTTCGGCGCGCGCCGCTGGCTCGCGCGGATCATGGTGACGTGGGGCATCGTCGCGCTGCTCTTTACCTGGGTCAGCAGCGTGCCGGGGCTGTACGGGCTGCGCTTCGCGCTCGGCGTCGCCGAAGCGGGCTTCTTTCCTGGCGCGATCCTGTTTCTGAGCATGTGGGTGCCGCAGCGCCATCGCAATCACATCCTCGCGCTTTTCTATCTCGCGCAGCCGCTGACGATCGTGATCGGCGCGCCGTTCGCCGCATTGCTGATTGAAGCGCATGGGCTGTTTGGTCTTGCCGGATGGCGTGTGATGTTCCTCGGCGTCGCCGTGCCCGCGATCGTGATCGGCATCGTCGCGTGGTTCTATCTGAGCGATCGGCCTTCGCAGGCTCGTTGGCTCACATCCGCCGAGCAGCAATGGCTCACGGCCGAACTCGAAGCCGAGCAGCGTCAGCGCGGCGCGAACGGCGCGCAGCATCGGCATCGCGCGAGCGCTGCGATGACGAGCGGCCGCGTCTGGATGTTCTCGCTGATGTACTTCGGCCTGATCTACGGCCTGTACGCGCTCGCGTTCTTCCTGCCGACCATCATCGGCGGCTTTGAGACGCAGTTCGGCTCGCACTTCAACGTGTTCCAGAAAGGGATCATCACGGCGATTCCGTATCTGCCCGCCGCAATCGTGCTGTTCCTGTGGAGCCGTAACGCGACGAAGCATGGCGTGCGCGCCTGGCACATCGGTATTCCCGCGCTGGTCGGCGCGCTGAGCATTCCGCTCGCGCTCTTCATGAAGTCGCCGTCGACGAGCATCGCCGTCATCACGATCACCGCCTGCGCGATCTTCTCCGCGCTGCCGAATTTCTGGGCGCTGCCCGCGCGCTTTCTGTCGGGAGCAGCGGCAGCCGCCGGCATCGCGCTGATCAACACGGTCGGCAATCTGGCGGGCTTCGTCGCTCCGTACGTGACGGGCGCACTGAAGGACGCGACGGGCTCGTATCACGCGGCGATGTTCGTCGTCGGCATCTTCATGCTGCTGAGCGCCGTGCTCGCCTTCGCGTTCTGCAGCGAGCGCCGCACGCGCGAACAGGACGAACACGCAGCCGTCGCGCTCGATCCGCGCGCCAGCTGAACATCCATGGACATTCCTGAACATCTCGTATCCCTGCAAGGAGAGAACACGATGAAAGAGAAAATCGCACTGATCGGTGCCGGCGGAAAAATGGGCTTCCGTCTGTCGAGCAACCTGCTGAAGTCGGACTATCGCGTGGCGCACGTCGAAGTGAGCGAAGCGGGCCGCAAGCGTCTGAAGGACGAACTGAATGTGGATTGCGTCTCCGTCGATGCCGCCATCGACGGCGCGCAGGTCGTGATCCTCGCGATACCCGACACGCTGATCGGCAAGCTCAGCCACGAAATCGCGCCGAAGCTGCCGGCGGGCACGATGGTGATGACGCTCGACGCCGCTGCGCCGTTCGCGGGCCATCTGCCCGACAGGCCGGACCTGACGTACTTCGTCGCGCATCCGTGCCACCCGATCATCTTCAACAACGACGACGATCCGAAAGCGCGCCGCGATTTCTTCGGCGGCGCTTACGCGAAGCAGTCGATCACGAGCGCGCTGATGCAAGGCCCCGAGTCCGCATTCGATCTCGGCGAAGACGTCGCGAAGACGATCTACCAGCCTATCTTGCGTTCGTACCGTTTGACCGTCGAACAGATGGCGCTGCTGGAGCCTGGCCTGTCCGAGACGATCTGCGCGACGCTGCTGTACGTGATGCGCGAAGCGATGGACGAAACGGTCAAGCGCGGCGTGCCCGAACAGGCCGCGCGCGATTTTCTGCTCGGCCACATGAACATCCTGAGCGCGGTGATCTTCAACGAAATCCCCGGCGCATTCTCCGATGCGTGCAACAAGGCGATCGAGTTCGGCAAGCCGCGTCTGATGCGCGACGACTGGAAGGGCGTGTTCGAACGCGAAGAGATCGCGGAAAGCATCCGCCGCATCACGTGATGCGCGGCTTTTCCCTTGACCTTGAATTGAACAGGACTGCATCGTGAGCGAACGCATTCACGCTACTTACTGGCTCGAAACGGGCGACGATCCGCGCCGCGCCGCCGAGGTGATCGCCGGCGAACAGTCGAGCGGCACCTTCGTCGCGCTGGCCACCGAGACGCCCGAACTGAAGGCGCGTTCGGGCGCGCGCGTCGAGCGGCTCGAGATTCTCGAAACCGTCGATACGCCGAGTCTGCCGGGAGGCATGAAGTCGGACGTGTACACGCGCTGCACGCTCGAACTGTCGTGGCCGATCGAGAACATGGGGCCGTCGCTGCCGAATCTCATGTCGACGATCGCGGGCAATCTGTTCGAATTGCGCCAGGTGTCGGGCTTGCGGCTCACCGGTTTGACGCTGCCGCCTTCGTTCGCGGCGGCGTATCCCGGTCCCGCGTTCGGCATCGACGGTACGCGCAAACTGAGCGGCGTCACGCATGGTCCGCTGATCGGCACGATCATCAAGCCGAGCGTCGGATTGTCGCCGGAAGAGACGGCGCAGCAGGTGCGCGAGCTGGTAGAAGGCGGCATCGATTTCATCAAGGATGACGAACTTCAGGCCGACGGTCCGCATTGTCCGTTCGACGAACGCGTGAAGGCCGTAATGCGCGTCGTCAACGAGCACGCCGAGCGCACCGGCAAAAAGGCGATGGTCGCGTTCAATCTGACGGGCGATCTCGACCAGATGCGACGGCGTCACGATCTCGTGCTCGCGCATGGCGGCACCTGCGTGATGGCAGTGCTCAATTCCGTTGGACTCGTCGGTATGCACGAGTTGCGCAAGCATGCGCAACTGCCCATTCACGCGCATCGTGCGGGTTGGGGTTATCTGTCGCGCAGTCCCGAACTCGGCTGGGACTACGCGCCGTGGCAAATGATCTGGCGGCTTGCGGGCGCGGATCACTTGCACGTGAACGGCTTGCGCAACAAGTTCAGCGAACCGGACGACAGCGTGATCGCGGCGGCGCGTGCCGTGCTCTCGCCCGTGATGCCCGGCGCGCCGATGACGGCGATGCCCGTGTTCAGTTCGGGACAAACGGGTTTGCAGGCGGCCGATACGTACGCCGCGCTCGGCCGCGCCGATCTGATCCACACGGCGGGCGGCGGCATCTTCGGTCATCCGCAAGGTGTCGCGGCGGGCGTGGAAGCGCTGCGCGAAGCGTGGGTCGCGGCCATCGAAGGCGTGCCGCTCGACAAGCACGCCGAGCGCAATCCGGCGCTGCGCGCGGCGCTCGGTTTCTGGAAGTGAGCACGCGATGACAGATCCAGCGCAAACAGCACTGCCAGAGGGACCGCTGCTCGCGTACTACGGCGACGACTTCACGGGATCGACGGATGCGATGGAGGCGATGACGGCGGCGGGCGTGCCGACTGTGCTGTGTCTCGACACTCCGACGCCCGATCTGCTCGCGCGCTTTCCGGATGTGCGCTGCGTCGGGTTGGCGGGTTCGTCGCGGGGACGCAATCCGGCGTGGATGCGCGACGTGTTGCCGTCCGTGTTCGCGAGTCTCGCGGCGTTCGGCGCGCCGATTCTGCAATACAAGGTGTGCTCGACGTTCGACTCATCGCCGGAAACCGGTTCGATCGGCGCGGCCATCGATATTGGCGTCAACGTGATGCGCGCGCGCTGGTCGCCGATGGTGATCGGTGCGCCGCGTCTGAAACGCTATCAGATGTTCGGCAATCTGTTCGCTGCCGTGAATGGCGAGGGCTATCGCCTGGATCGTCATCCGACGATGTCGCGTCATCCCGTCACGCCGATGGACGAAGCGGATTTGCGCGTGCATCTCGGGCGGCAGACGTCGCGCCGCATCGAACTGATCGACATGGTGCAGTTGCGCGGCGGCGAAGGCGTTGCGCGTGTCGGTGCGCTCGGCGGCGATGACAGGCCCGCCGTGCTGATCGATGTGCTCGACGAAGAAACGCTCGTCGAAGCGGGGCGGCTCGTGTGGGAGCAGCGCGGCGAGGGCGTGTTCAGCGCGTCGTCGTCGGGGCTGCAGTATGCGCTGGCCGCGTACTGGCGCTCGCGCGGCTGGTTGCCCGCGACGTCTTCGCTGCCCGTCGCGAAACCCGTCGATGCGATCGCCGCCGTGAGCGGCAGTTGCTCGCCCGTCACGGCATCGCAGATTGCGTGGGCGCGCGCGCAGGGCTTTCATGTCGAGCGGCTCGATTTGCGCCGCGCGCTCGATCCGCAAACGGGCGACGCGGAGATCGAACGCGCCGTCACCGTCGCCGCCGATGCGCTGCGGCGTGGCGTCAGCGCGATCGTCCATAGCGCGGAAGGTCCGGACGATCCGACTGTCGTTCGTTTCGACGATATCGCGCGCGACGCGGGTTTGACGCGTCAGCAGGCGGCGCGCGATGTCGGCGGCGCGCTCGCGCAGCTGATGCGTCGGTTGCTCGATCGCGTCGAGTTAAAGCGCGTGATCGTGGCAGGCGGCGACAGTTCGGGCGAAGTCGCGAGCACGCTGGGTATCGATGCGCTCAGCGTCGTTGCGGGTCTCGCGCCGGGCGCACCGCTGTGTCGCGCGTGGTCGAAGTCGACGCAGCGCGACGGCCTGGAGATCGTGTTGAAGGGCGGGCAGATCGGTGGCGCTGGGTTTTTCGGTCTGGTGAAAGAGGGCCGCGAAGCAGCGTGAAAATAGCCGTATAGCGGATAAACCCAGAATATCCGTATATCGGCTAATTTGACTTTATCCGTATAGCGGCTAAAATGAAAATAGCCGAATAACGGATATTTCTATGTCTGCCGCTCCCACCAGTCGTCCGCTCGTGACCGCGTCCCAGCTCGGTCAGCTGCTCGTCGCTTCGCGCAAGCGGCGCAAGCTCACGCAGGCGGAGGTCGCGCAACGCGTCGGCTTGAGTCAGAACCGTATTTCGTACCTGGAACGGAACCCGGACGAGCTTAGCTTTAGACAATTGCTCAGCTGGTGCGCAGCCATCGGGCTCGAGTTGCGCCTCGCGGAGCGGGGTGCGGTCGAGTCGGCCGATGTCTCGGAGTGGTGAGCATGGGTCGCCGCTCGCATAGCCAGACGCTTTCCCTCTGGGCCAACGGTGATCTGGTCGGGCGTTGGACGGTCAACGCCAACGGGGCGTCCGAGCTGCAGTACGACGCCGCCTGGCGCGACTCGCCGCGCGGGCGTCCGATCTCCCTGTCGCTGCCATTCAATCTCCACAACGAACCGCTCAAAGGAGACAGTGTCTCCCACTACTTCGACGGCTTGCTGCCGGACAACGAGACGATTCGCAGGCGAGTGGCCGCACGCTTCAAGACCGGCTCGATCGAAGCGTTCGATCTGCTGGCCGTCATCGGTCGCGATTGCGTTGGGGCGCTTCAACTCTTGCCCGACGGCGCGATGCCGGAAGGGATCGACAAGGTCGAAGGTATCGTCGTCGACGAGGAAGCCATCGAGCGGCATTTGCTCGAAGTCGTCAGTCCGGAGCGTTTCGCCGCGGGAAGGGATCCCGATGACGACTTCCGCATCTCGCTAGCGGGCGCGCAGGAAAAGGACGCGTTTCTGTGGTGGGACGGCCAGTGGATGAAGCCGCGCGGCGCAACACCGACGACGCATATCTTCAAGCTGCCTATCGGCATGGTGGGCGGGCGCAAGGCCGACTTCACCACGTCCGTCGACAACGAGTGGCTGTGCATGCGGCTCCTCAAGGAGTACGGACTGCCGACAGCAGAGGCGCGCATCGAAACGTTCGGCACGCAACGCGTGCTCGTCGTCGAGCGTTTCGACCGGGTGCTCTCGCGCAGCGGCAAGCAGCTGTTCCGGCTGATTCAGGAAGACTTCTGCCAGGCAACGGGCACCTCGCCGCTGGTCAAATACGAGAACGAGGGCGGTCCGGGTCTCCAGAAGCTCTTCACGCTTTTGCAGCAGTCACAGCAGGCGGCAGAGGACATGCGCACGCTCATGGCTTCGCAGATTATTTTCTGGATGATGCGGGCGCCGGACGGTCACGCCAAAAACTTCAGCATCCAGTTGCAAGCCGGCGACGCGGGTCGCTTCAGGCTGACGCCGATGTATGACGTGATGTCGGCTTATCCCGTCATCGGTGATGGGCCGAATCAGTGGGTCGATCAGGAAATCAAACTGGCGATGGCCTTGCTCGGAAAGAACAAGCACTATCAGGTGCATAAAATCGAGCGGCGGCACTTCAACAGCACGGCCAGGAAAGTCGGCTATGGCGATAACGCCGAACCGCTTCTGCAGGAGATCATCGCCCGCACGCCTGAAGTCGTAGAGAAAGTGCGCGGCGAACTGCCCGAAGGATTCTCGGAGCAAGTGGCGGACAAGATATTGGGCGGTATGCTGGCGGCGGCGCGCGCGTTGGAGAGCATGTCCGCAAGCTGACGCGTTCGGCTGCAAAGCCTCAGAAGCACCCGACGGTTCCACGCAAGCATCAACCGGTGTATGGTATTGTCATTACACCAGAAAGCTTGTCGCATACATGTAATGGGCGAGATCATCCCGCGTCGGAAGCTGTACCAGGAAGTCGTGGACCGTTTGATGGAGCGTATCCGCTCGGGCGAAATCGCGCCCGGCGCGCAGCTGCCATCTGAACGCGAACTGATGGAAATCTACGGCGTCGGGCGGCCTGCCGTGCGCGAAGCGCTACAGACGCTCGAACGCTCGGGCATCGTCGAGATCGTACACGGCGAGCGCGCGCGCGTCGTCGTGCCGACGGCCGACCGGCTGATCGGCCAGATCGCAAGCGGCGCGATGCATCTGCTGCGCACCGATCCCGAGATGCTCGAACATCTGAAGCACGCGCGCCTCTTTCTCGAAACGGGCACGGCGCGCATGGCCGCCGAACGCGCTACCGAAGAAGACGTCGCGCGGCTGCAACTGAGCGTCGCGCAGCATCGCGCGTCGATGGTCAACCTCGAAGAGTTCATCGAGCGCGACATGGCGTTTCATCGCGAGATCGCCAAGATCAGCGGCAATCCCATCTTTCCTTCGATCGTCGAGTCGCTGTTCCGTTGGGCAGGCGAGTACTATCGTCCGCTGGTTCGCGCGCCCGGCGCGGAAGAGCTGACGCTCGCGGAGCATCAGCGCATCGTCGATGCCATTGCGAAGCGCGATGGCGACGCCGCCGCGGAAGCGATGCACGCGCATCTGTCGCGCGCCAACGATCTCTACCGCAAGCTGAGCAAGTAAGGCCGACGTCTACAGCTTCGCGGGCAAATTCATTGCCGGCTTTGCGGACGCATCGGGACGCGTGCAGTGCGTTTCGAGCGCGGAGCAGGTGGATTTGTTGCGCTAGAATCTTGGCACCGCGGGGGTATTCGCTACGGGCAGCAAGAGCCGAAACACGCCCGACAGCCTGGCACGAACACGATGCCAGTGCGACCGAAGAACAACAACGCCGCTGTGCTGATGACGAACGTGAGTCGCTTGATTTTCCCGGCGCGACAGGCTGTTTGCCCGCTGCCGGATTTCCTGCCGCTCATCCGTCAGCTTCAGCCTGCCGAGGGACAATCAGCGGCGAAACACCTATAAGGCATCATGTATTCGACCTTGCCAGCGTTCGTATCCGCGCTGTTCCTGGGCTTCGGTGTGTACGTCCTGCTGACGGAGGGCGTGACGCGTTTATCGGCGCCCTTTGCGCTCATGTGCATGACAACGTTTGCGTGGCAGGGCACGTGGGCGTTCCTGTTCCAGTCGACGAGTCCGGAAGCGGCGGGAGTGCTCGTCAAGGCGGGCTACTTCTTCATCCTGTTCCTGCCGACCACCTTCTATCACTTCGTCATCGAACTCACGGAGCGGCGCGACGAGCGGCCGCTGCTGATGGCGTCGTATGCGCTGTGCGTGATCCTTGCCGTGCTGCTGGTGACGAGCGATGAAGTCGTGGCCGGCTTCGGCAGCCATTTTTTCGGCGACTATCCGAAGGCCGGGCGACTGCATCCCGTGCATGTGCTGCAGACGGTGATGCTCGCGGGCCGCAGCGGATGGCTGCTGATCGTGTCGCGGCGTCAGGCGCGCGCGCGTCATCGACGCCGCCTGCTGGGTCTCTGTCTCGTCAGCCTGTGTCTGTATTCCGTCGCGGCAGGCGATTACGCCGTCAACTACGGTTACGTGTTCTATCCGCCCGGCGTGATCTTCATCGCGATCAGTCTGGGCATTCTCGCCGTCACCATCGTGCGGCACGGCTTGATGCGCCAGTACTTTCTCGCCGCGACGGTCGCACAGGAAGTCGCGATGCCGCTCGAAGTGATCGGCATGCATGCCGACGAACTCGGCAACGCGCTGCCGGAGTTGCTACGCGGCTATCAGCTCGCCGTGCGGCATCAACTGCTCGTCAACGGTCTGTATCCGGGGCAGTCGGAGCGCCTGCCTACTCTGACGCGCGCGATTCGCCGTCAGATCGACAGCACGAGCACGGTCGTCGAGATGTCGCTCGCGTCGTTCACGCTGGACCGGCTCGATCGACGCAGCTTCGGTCCGCAATCGATCCGCCATTGCGTCGATTCGGCGTTGGATCGCTATCCGTTTCAGCCGGGTGAGCGCGGTCGTGTCTCTGTCATTCCGATCGATCCGCAACTGCGTTTCTCTGGCACGGATTCGCTGTTCGTCTTCGTGCTGTTCAACCTGCTGAAGAACGCGCTGTACGCGATCGAGGCGAGCGGCCTGGGCAACATCACGATCAGCGCGGGACGCGACGGCGGCTTCTGCGTGATCCATTTCAACGATACGGGTCCGGGCATCGCGCCCGACATCCTGCCGCACATCTTCGATCCGTTCTATTCGACCAAACCGCCCGGCCAGGGCGGCGGCATGGGGCTCGAGTTCTGCCGGCGCGTGTGCGACGCGTTCGGCGGGACGATCTCGTGCGCGTCGACGCCGGGCGTGCTGACCACCTTCACGCTGCGGCTGCCGGAGCCTGGTTCGATGGCGGACCGCGCAGCGCACGATCCGCCCGTTAAGGCCCGACGCTCGCGCGCCGGGCAGCGTGAGATCAATTAGTTCGTGACGGGCGGCAGGATCACTTCATATTCCTTGACCCGCTCGATGATCCCTTCCGGAAAACGCCGGATCCGCTTGTCCGTTCCGGCAAACAGGATCTGCTGATAGCCGTGCGACACGGGACGCCCGTCGACGCAGAAGCGGAACAGCAGATACGCCGAACATTGCCGGACCTGGAACGTGTTCAGGTAGCAGTCGACGCGCTGGAACGGAAACGTCTCCTGCACGTATTCCTGATGCGCGCGTTTCGTGACAAAGGTGCCCCCTGCGGCCAGCAGATTGTTGTGAATGCACTCATGGAACCAGCGTTCCCGGCAGATGCCCTGCCATTCGAAATAGCGGGCGAAATAGGTGTTCATGAAGGCATTGGAGTCCTTGAGGTAAATGTCGATGACGTGGTGAAAGGTCTTCTGTGGCGATCCTTCGATCATCTCCGTCGACAGCAGCGAGGACGTACGTGACAGAACCTGAGGGATTGCTTCGCGAGTCAACATGCATTGCTCCTTGGGATGGCCGCATGCGGCGGCCACGCATTCCTTCTGCATGAAGGAACGCCCCAATTCTGGCCCCTCGGTTTGAGTTTCCATTCTGGATGCCGTTAAACGTGTTGAATCATTAGCACACGAATCACACGTTGAAACGGCGGCGGGCGGTTCCGCTCTGCGCGGGGCCTCACAGGAGAAACAGAGAGTTCAATGATGAAAGTAGAAGATCTGATGACGAAGCGCGTCGTGACGGTCGGCTTCGACGACCCACTCGAAACCGTCAAGGATATTTTCGAGCAGTCGGGGTTTCATCACCTGCTGGTCGTCGAAGACCGGACGTTGCAGGGCGTCGTGTCGGACCGCGATCTGTTGCGCGCGCTCAGCCCGTTCATCGACAGTGTGGTGGAGACGCAGCGCGATATCGGCACGTTGAGCCGGCGCGTGCATCAGATCATGAGCCGCAAGCCGGTCACGCTGCGCCCGGACGCCGACGTGACGGACGCGATCCAGTTGTTCCTGAACCATCCGATCTCGTGCATCCCGATCGTCGATGGAGCGTTTCGTCCAGTGGGGATCGTCAGCTGGCGCGATCTGCTGAAGGTCTGCGCCGACGTGCTGGGTTCGCCTAAATCGGCGGATGCCGAGGCGGAACCGGCAGCGCGCGATTAAGTGCGGGTTAAGCGCTGCTCAAGCGGGTAGCGGCGCCAGCGCGGGAATCGACATGACGTCGCTTCCCTTGCCGCCCAGCGCGCGGTATTCCTGCGGCGCCATCCCATAAGCACGCCGGAACGCGCGCGTGAACACCGACGCGCTCTTGAAGCCGAGTCCGAAAGCAATATCCAGCACCAGCGTGTGCGGATAGCGGACGAGATCGTCCGCTGCGTGACGCAGCCTGAGATGACGGATGTAAGCGCCCAGTCCGCCTTCGTGCTGAAACAGCCGGTACAGCGTCGAGCGCGGAAGCTGCAGCGCGGTCAGTACGCTTTCGGGCGACAGTTCGTCGTCGCACAGATGCGCCTGAACGTAGCGCCGCACCTGATCGACCATGACGGCGCGCGGCTCGGTGGCAGCACTGTCGTCATCCGGATAGCTGACCGGGCCGGGCGTCGTGACATACACGCTTGCGTACGCAACCGGCCAGGCCGGGCCGATTCCGTCTTGCGAACGGCAACGGATGTCAAATGTAGTAGCGCAATGGTCCATGCGAAATTTGTTCTTTGCGGGAGCCCTGCCGGACGCTTATCGAGCGATGCGGCCAGACTCTTCGCTTACCGGGCCGCCGCTGCCTGCCCTCGGAGATTCGGCGGCGGCGGCCGGGCCACGAGGCGGGTCGCCTGACACTTCGCCAGACGAGCTCCGCCGTTTCGGGTAAAGCGACGCACTTCTCTGTGGAAGCAATCGATCGCCACGTTGTTGACACCGACGTCTACGGCTACAAGCTCTACAACAGCACCACGGCCCTCTCTCAACTGGCGATCGACAGGCAACAGGAGCGTGAAGATCAGTCCAACTCTTGAGCAATCGCCGTGCCATTGAGCAAGGGCCTTGCGCAACGGGAAAACCCCGACCTGGACATTGACGAAGTGGACGATTTCGACCAGTGCACTTTGAGGCGATGGACGATTACGGCCAATTGATGCTTTTCGTGGTGATGATTCGCCCGATCCGTCCACTGCGAGAGCGAAAAAGGAAAGCGCATGGCACCGCGCGCGCTGGACGGCACGGAGAAGTGTTGGCGGGGAGAAAAAGCGAAGCCGGGCGCGGCGGAGGGCGCCGCGCCGGAGAAAAGCGCTGCCGAAGCAGCGCGTTGTCTACGATTGCAGACTGACCTTGCTGTACGTCAACCGGCTGGGCCGCACGCGCATGCGCACCAGCGAAACAAGAAAACTGAAGCCGGCCTGGTTCGGATCGATCACGGGCACGTAGCTGCCGAGCGCCTCGCCGAGCAGCGTGGAGACGCGACTCGCGACATCGACGAAACCCGTGCAGCCGAGCAGGATCGCCTGCGCGCCGTCTTCCTTGATCGCCGTCAGCGCGGCCTCGAACGTACGCACGACGACCACGTCGATGTTGTCGAGCTGCGCGACGGGGCAATCGATCGCGCGAATCGACGCGAACGTGTCCTGGATGCCGTAGGTCTGCGGATGGCCGCGTTGCATCGCGAGCGTGCTTTGCAGGATCGTGACGATCGAAAAGCGCTGGCTGAGCATCAGCGCCGCGAACGCCGACGCCGGAAAGCCGCCGATGATCGGGATGTCGATCACCTCGCGCGCCGCTTCGACGCCGCACATGTCGAAGTCGGTCAGCCAGATGCCGTCGAAACCGTCGTTAGCGATCGACTGCGCCAGTTCGACCACGGGCATGCCGTTTTGCAGCCAGTTCGTACGGTTCTCGATATCGGGATGCCCGCGCGTGATGTTGCGGATCTCGACCTGCACGTCGGGCGGCAGGACGGGCGCAATCGCCTTCATGATGCGGTCGTTGTATTGCGATGTCGCGACGGGCACGAGCACGCAGATGCGAAGCGGCGCGTTCAAGAGGCGTCTCCTTGATGAATGGATGCGAGCTTGTCGAGCGGCACGTACGGTCCGAGATAGCCGAGCGCGTTCAGCGCCCGCACGAAGCTGTCGAGATTCAGTCCCGGCTTGCTGATTTCCGCTTCGGCGCGCCACGCGATCAGCGTGACGGGGCGCTTGCCGATGGCCGGATTCAGCTTGCCGTCGTCCTGCACGAGGTCGCCGTTGGAGAAGATCGACTGGCCTTCGCCGCCGACGTAATACGCGACGCTGTCCGGCGCCAGCACGACGGGATGCGCGCGCTTGCTGTCCCAGACGAGCAGCGATTCGTTCTGGTAGATCACCGTGTACGTGTGCGAGCCGGACTGCACGCGGATCTTGCCGACATCGAAGCCGCCCGCCGTATCGACTTCCGCCGACACGAGTTCGCCCGGTTCCGAAATCGCGCGCACGGCAAGGCCGCAGCGCTCCTTCAGATAGCGCGTCATCTGTTCGACGCTGCCGATCTGGCCGGCCTGCACCGCGCGTCCGAGTTCCAGCGCGCGCGTCAGCGTGCCGCGGATCGGCGTTGCACGGCCGATGTCGGCGGGCGTCATGACCCACATCGCGAGGCCGCCGAACTGGCCGAACTCAGGATCGGCGACGACGGGCCGCATCATCTGTTCGACGATCGCAGATACGTCGCGCTGATGCGTCGATCCGCCGTTGCTGCCCTGGCGCGGCGTCACATCGAGTTCGACGCTCAGACCGCCCTGACTCACGAGAAACGCCGGGCGCGGATCGATTTCGGCGGCGGCGAACGTGAGCATCGGCAGCGAAGGCACGGCACGTCCCGCGCCGTCCGCGTCGATCACGGCGAGGCCGAGCTTCGCCGCGACGAGTGCCGCGACCGTGAAGCCCAGCGCGCCGCTTTCAGGCGGCATCACATAGGCGAGCTTCGTGGACTGCGACGCGAGCCGAGCCTGAACGTTCTGCGCGGCCGTCACCGGTCCGAGCGGATACGTGGCCGTGTTGATCGCTTCCGGCGCGCCGAGATACGCGACCATCACGGCTGCGCCTTCCGTGGCTTCATCGACGGAGACGACTTTCACCGAGTCCGTCGGGTAATAGTCGCCGGCGACGAAATGCGCAGCCAGATGCCGCGCGGATTCGATCGTGCCGCCGCCTCCGCTGCCAAAAAACGCTGCGCCGAGCAGCAGCGGTTCCAGATCTTCCCGTCGTATCTCATAGGCCATGTGCGATTCCTTCGTTGTCGTTGTCGAGCGAAACCTCTTGCCGGAGCTCCGCGAGCAACGCGACTGCGCTGGCGATCCGGGTTGTCGGGTCCGGCGGCAGCGCGCGCAGTCCGCGTTCGAGCGTGTCGATCGCTTCGGCGCGGCGGTCCGTCGATTGAAGCAAAGTAGCGAGATAGCGCGCCGCGTCCACGCGCGCCGGCACCGAGCCGAACGCGAGGGCCGTCGACAGCGCGGCGCGAAGCCCCTGTTCTGCCGAGGTCAGATCGCCGATCGCCCATTGCGCGCGCGCTCGCGTGACCAGCAGCTCGCCGAGATAGACGCGCTCCTGGCGCGCCAGCGTTTCATCGACGGCCTTGGCGAGCATCTCGTCACAGGTATGCGCGCGGCCGGCGCGCAGCAGCAGTTCGCCGTGCTGCCACGCCATGAACGAGTAGAACAGCGCACCGCCGTTGCAGACGACATGATTGTCGAAGCCGTCGAGCATGATCGTTTCGGCTTCGTCGGAATGGCCGCGCTTGCTGAGATCGCACGCGCGCAGGATCTGCCCGACGCCGCGATAGAACGCGAAGCCATTCGCGATGGACACCGATTCGAGTTCGCTCGCGAGGCGGCCGAGGCGCTCGGCGTCGTCGAAGAGACACGCGAGCCACGACGCGCCTTGCAGGTTGACCGCGTGCGCGAACGCGTGCGGTCCCGGCTCGGAGGCGCGCGCGATCAGCATTTCCATCGCGCGGCGCGCCTGCGCGAATGCGCCGATCTGATACGCGGCGAGTCCTTCGAACGTCAGCGCGAGGCTGGCGAGGTCGATGCCCTGCGAGCCCGTGCGCATGTCGTGACGCCCCACGCCGAGCAGATTGCCGCGCGCGAGACACGCCAGCGCTTCCTCGCTGTCGCCGAGCCAGAAGAGCGTGTTGGTCATCGCGACGTGGGCTTCGTCGAGCGAAACGCGATCGCCGCTGTTCTGCGCGCGTTGCAGCATGTCCTGCGCGGTGGCGCGCGCCTGCTTGAGTTGCAGCGTGGTCAGTTGCGTGGTCCAGACGCCGAACTGGATCGCGGCGATTTCGGCCGGCTCGCAGACGCCTTCGCCGACAGCCAGCGCCGCCGCGTAGCAGGCGGTCGCCTCGGCATACAGCCAGCCGTGCACGCTGCGCAGACTCATGCCGAGCATCCGGTACGCGTCGAATTGCAGACGCCGCACCGAGTCCTGTTCGTTGTTCGCCTGCAAGACGTCGAGACAGCGGCGCAACGGCGGAATGGCTTCCGCGAAACGGGATTCGGCGATCAGCGCGGTCGCATGTTCGAGGCACTTGTGCGCCTCGCGATGATGTTCTTCGCGCGACTTGAGCCGCCGCTCGATCGTCTTCCGGCCCACACCGAGCAGCGTCGCGGCGGCGCTCTTGTTGCCCGCCGTCCGTTCGAGCGCGCGGTCGATCAGCAGATCTTCGGCGGCGGCGAGTTTGTCGCGGCCGTCGAGTTGCAGCAGCATGTCGGCGAGACTCGCGCGCGAGACCGGGCCGGATGCTTCGTTGGCGAGAAACGGTTCGAGCGTATCGACATCGATCAGCGTGTTTTCGGCTAGCACGCTCAACTGGCTGATCAGATTGCGCAACTGCCGGATGTGTCCGGGCCACGTGTGCTGGCTAAGCCGCCGGATGGCGGCGGGCGAAAACTCCAGACTGCGCGGCTGCTGCGAAGCGAAATGCGTGACGAGCGCGGGGATGTCTTCGACGCGCTGTTCAAGACCGGGCACGCCGAGCACGAACACCGCGAGCCGATAAAACAGGTCTTCGCGGAAACGTCCTTCGCGCGAGAGTTCGCGCAGATCACGGTGCGTCGCGGCGACGACGCGTCCTTCGAAGCGCACATTCGTCGACGAACCGATCGGACGGAAGGTGCGCGTTTCGAGCACGCGCAACAGCTTCGGTTGCAGCGCGAGCGGAAATTCGCCGATTTCGTCGAGCAGCAGCGTGCCTTTGCCGACCTGCTGAAACAGTCCCTGGCGATTGTCGGCGGCGCCAGTGAACGCGCCTTTCACATGCCCGAACAGTTCGGCTTCGACGAGATGCTCGGGAATCGCGCCGCAGTTCACATCGACGAACGGCTGGTCGTGACGCAGGCTGCGCATGTGCACGCGACGCGCGACGAGTTCCTTGCCCGAACCCGTCGGGCCGAAGATGAGCAGGGCGTGATCGGTCGGCGCGACGCGGTCGATCAGACGGACGAGTTGACGAAACGCGGGAGCGGCGCCGACGAATGCGCCGGGATTCGTCTTGTTTTGGGCAAACGGAATGACTGGGGGCGAACTCATTGCAAAGTGGGCTCCAGATAGACCCGCATCGCGCTACGCCTGCGCCGTTGTCGTTCCAATGGCGCGGGTCGTCCGCAGAAAAAGTGGAAGTATGACGGGTTGTCGCCGACTTGATCCGTGGAAATAAAACGTCTTGCGTCGTGTCGCAGGCGACGCATCTACGGGCGATAACGGCATTTCATCGACGGCGCTTTAGTGTTTGCGGTTTACGCAGAAAATGTTACGTTATATCATTGCGCCAACATTGGGGACGGGGAGGAATCGTCGGGGCAAAGCCTTTATCGTGGTTCCCAATGCGAGCACCGGTCCGTCTATTTAATGCAACGTTATAACATTCTTAATGTAGCGGCCGGACACATCACGGACCTCTAGAACAACATCGTGAAAAGAAACCAACATCGCAAGCGCGCCCGCGCGCGCCAGCTGTCGCCGTTGTATCTCACGCTACTGACGGCCGTCGCACACGCACAGTCACAAAACCAGAACACCGCCGATAACCCGACGGCTGCGCCGGGCGGCTCGCTGGCGCCTGTGTTCGTCACTGCCAATCCGCTGGGCGATTCGAATCTGATTTCGCCTGCCACGGCTTTGTACGGCGATGCGTTGACGCTTCGGCAGACCAACTCGCTCGGCGAGACGTTGAACGGCTTGCCCGGCGTGTCGACGACAACTTACGGGCCGATGGTCGGCAGGCCGATCATCCGCGGCATGGACGGCGATCGCATCCGGTTGCTTCAGAACGGCGTGGCCGCGTGGGATGCGTCGTCGCTCTCGTATGACCACGCGGTGCCGCAAGAACCGCTGACCATCGAGCGCGTCGAGATCGTGCGAGGACCGGCCGCGCTGCTATACGGCGGCAACGCGATCGGCGGCGTGGTGAATACGATCGACAACCGCATCCCGCGCGAAGCGATCAAGGGCATCGACGGCGCCGTCGACGCCAGCTATGGCGGCGCGAACAACGCGCGCGCCGGCGCTGCGATGGTCGAAGGCGGCAACGGGCAGTTCGCGTTTCACGTCGACGCTTTCGATCGCGAGACCAGCAAGGAGCGCATTCCCGGCTTCGCGCATTCGGATCGGCAACGTGCGCTGGACGGTCCGGACGCCGACGAAGCCTACGGCAGCATCCCGAACAGCGACGGCCGCTGGCATGGCGGCGCGGTTGGCAGTTCGTACACATGGGCCGATGGCTACGCGGGTCTTTCGTACAACGGCTACGAGGCAAACTACGGCTCCGTCGCCGAGGACGACGTGCGTTTGCGCATGCATCAGGATCACGTCGCCTTCGCTTCGGAAGTGCGCAATCTCAACGGGCCGTTTTCGCAACTCAAGTTCGACTTCGGCTACACGGACTATGAGCATAAGGAGATCGACAATGGCGTGACGGGCACGACGTTTCGCAATCACGGCTATGAAGCGCGTATCGAGGCGCGGCATCGGAAGCTCGGTCCGCTCGAAGGCGCGATCGGCATCCAGCTGAGCCAGAACACGTTCTCCGCGCTCGGCGACGAGGCGCTCGTGCCCACGACGCAGACTACGAACGTGGCGCTGTTCGGCCTCGAAGAATGGAACGTCACCGACGCCTTCAAGTTGAGCGCAGGCGCGCGCTACGAACATGTGAAGCAGGAGCCGACGGCGGCCGGCAACGACAGGTTCGCGAGCGCAACCGATCGCGATTTCAACGCGATCAGTGCATCGCTCGGTGCGTTGTACAAGCTCACGCCCGTGTGGGCCGTAGCGGGCAATGTCGGCTATACGGAGCGCGCACCGGCGCTTTACGAGCTTTACGCCAACGGACCGCACGACGCGACGGGCCAATATCTGATCGGCAATCCGGATGCGCAGAAGGAAAAAGCCGTATCCGCTGATCTGTCGTTGCGTTTCGACAGCGGTCATAACAAGGGCAGCGTCGGCGTGTTCTACAGCCGCTTCCGGAACTACCTGACCGAATTCAACACGGGACGTCTCGTCAATGACGACGACGAAGTCGTACCGGCCGGCACCGACGACGCATTGAACGAAGCCGTCTATCGCGGCGTGCGCGCCGAGTTCTACGGTATCGAACTCGACAGCAAATGGCGCGTGTTCGAGAAGGGCGCGCATGAGGTCGACGTCTCGCTGATCGGCGATTACACGCACGCGCGCAACATGGACACCGGGCAGCCGCTTCCGCGCATTTCGCCATTGCGTGCGACGCTCGCCGTCGACTACGGCTACGGTCCCTTCGGCGCGCGAGCGGAAATGGAACACGCATGGGCGCAACATCGCGTGCCGGAAGACGATCTGCCGACCGCGAGCTACACGCGGCTCGGATTGATCTTCACGTACAAGTTCCACGTCGGCGCGACCAACTGGCTCGCTTATGTGCGAGGCGACAACCTGACGAATCAGGACATCCGTTACGCGAGTTCCGTCGTACGCGATATCGCGCCCGAGGGCGGGCGCAGCGTGATGGTGGGCATGCGCACGACGTTCTGACATCGACGCCTGCGCATGCGTTGGTTCATTGCGTCAGCAGTGTTCGAGCGCGTGCGACAGGTCGGCGATAAGATCGTCGGGATGCTCGAGCCCGACCGACACGCGTATCAATCCATCGGAAACGCCCGCGGCAAGCCGCGCTTCGACGGGCACGCCCGAATGCGTCGTCGACGAAGGATGGCAGATCAGCGATTCCGTGCCGCCCAGACTCACTGCCGATTTGAAAAGCGTCAATCCGTTGATAAAGCGGAACGCCTGTTCGCGGCCGCCATCGAGCACAAACGCAAACGTCGAACCGGGCCCGCTGCATTGCCGCCGATACACCGCCTGATAAGCGGGATCGTCGATCAGTTCCGGGTGCAGCACCTTCACGGGCTTGAACGGATTGCTCGCGAGCCAGCGCGCGACGGTCGTCCCGCTGCGCGCGGCGTGCTCCATGCGAAGCACGAGCGTTTCCATCGAACGCGTGATCATCCAGCATGAATGCGGATCGAGTTGCGAGCCGAACGTGCTTCGAATGGCGCGCACTTTGGTAATGAGTTCCTTGCTGCCCGTGACGCCGCCCGCGACCAGATCGCTATGTCCGCCGATGTACTTCGTGAGTGAATACACGCTCAAGTCGATGCCCTGATTCACTGGTTTCTGGAACAGCGGACCGAGCAAGGTGTTGTCGCACACGGAAAGCGGCCGGTAGCCGTGACGTGTTTCGAATGCATTGATTTCTTGCCGCAGGCCTTCCAGATCGAAAAGCGCATTGGTCGGATTGGCCGGCGTTTCGACATAACACATCCGCACTTTGCCTCGTTGCGCAGCTGCTTCAAGTGCATGGCGAATGGCTTCGATCGACAGACCATCGTCGATCACTTGCGAAGCGATGCCCCATTCGGGCAAGAACTTCGAAATCAGTGTTTCGGTTCCGCCATAGAGCGGCGCCGATTGAACCACGCAGTCGCCGGGCCGCAAAAAAGCCAGCAGAATCGCTGCGATTGCAGCCATTCCGCTTGAAGTGACGGCGGCCGCTTCCGAATCGTCGAGCAGCGCGAGCCGGTCTTCGACGATCTCCAGATTCGGATGATTGAAGCGGCTATACACGAGTCCCGCGCTTTCGCCTTCGGGCAGCTGCTTGCGGCCGGAAACCATATCGAAGAACTCGGCGCCGTCTTCGGCCGTGCGGAACGCGAACGTCGAGGTCAAAAAGACAGGCGCCTTGACCGACCCTTCCGACAGGAACGGATCGTATCCATAGGACATCATCTGCGTTTCGGGATGCAGGTTCCGGCCGGCGATCTTGCGCTTGTGGTAATTGCGGTAGGGCATTCTTCGCTCCATGCAAGGCAGTGGGAAGAAGGCCGGCTGGGATCCGATCAAAGCTCGCGATGAGCATTCAGGATCGCGCCGGCGCGCCTCTCCATGCTAACGCATCGGGCGCAAGCGCCGTGCCGCTACGTCGGCGCGATTAATTGCCGAAGAAGATGCTGCAGTAACTGACAGGGCCTGCGCAGTTGTCGCCATGCACGCTGTCATCGTGACGATGCAGAAGGCCGAAGCCCTTCTGCTGCGAGCCCGTCTGATCCTTTCCGCTCGCGGTGCCGCCGTAACTTGAGGTTTGCACGTTGCTCTGCTGTGGTTGAGCGGCAGGTGTGTTCTCCTGAGCGAACGAAACGACGGGCGCAGCGACGGCTACTACGATGACAAGATTGCGAACCAAAGACTTCATACAGATCTCCACAAACGATGCGCCGCAAAAGCCTCTCCACGGCGCTTGAAAAAAAGCACTACACGACGCGGGCCCGCCATTTCAATGAGGCGCAGCATCCGCTTTGACATACGTCGACTCCCAACCGCCGCCCAGCACCTTGCACAAGGTGATGAGGTTCGCTGCGGCATCGGCTCTGCTTTGCTCGAGATTGCTTTGCGCATCGAGCAACTGCTTTTGCACATTCAGCACGTCGAGAAAGTCGACGGCTCCCGCCTTGTAGCGCTGACGTGCAATCGACAGCGCGCGCAGGTTCAGATCGACCACGGCTTCAAGGCGATTGTGTCGTTGCTGCTCGGCGTCATACACGATCAGTGCATCGTCCACTTCGCGCCACGCCTGAAGCACGGTGCGCTTGTAGACGATGGCGGCTTCCTGCTGCTGCGCTTCGCGTAATTGCAGCGTTCCCTTGAGGCGTCCGCCTTCGAAGATCGGCAGCGTGATCGACGGCCCGACAACGAACTGCCCCGACGCCCAATCGGCGAGATTCGACAGTTGCAGACTCTGGAAGCCCGCACTGCCATTGAGCGAAATGCGCGGGTAAAAATCGGCCTTCGCCATGCCGATAGCCGCCGTGGCCGCATGCAACTGCGCTTCCGCCTTGCGGATGTCGGGCCTGCGCTGTGCCAGCTCGGACGGAAATCCAATTGGCACCTGCTCGGGAAGATGAGGAACATCGCGCGGATCGACGAGCATCTGCCGCAGTGCGCCGGGCTCCTTCGCGAGCAATACGCCGATTGCGTTGATCGTCGTTTCTCTGCGCGATTCGAGCGTCGGAATCAGACTTTCGATCGTCGCTTCCTGCGCCGATGCGTTGGCGACGTCGAGATCCGTCGTTACGCCTTCGCGCACGCGAGTTTTCGTGAGCTTCGTCGCGTCGCGAGCGATGTCGAGGTTCTGTTGCGCGATCTGCAGCAGCGCCTGCGTGTCGCGCAACTGAATGTAGTCGCGCGCGAGTTCGGCGCGCGCGGACAACAGCACCGCATTGCGCTCTTCGTACGATGCGTCCGTCAGCGCGGACGCCGCTTCGACACTGCGTCGAACGCGGCCCCAGATGTCGACTTCCCATGAAGCGTCGAAGCCGAACTGATAGAGATCGTAGGCAGGCGAGCCTTTCGAACCCGGCATCGCCGATACACCGAGCGGTGCGCTGCCCGACGCCGATTGCGGTTGCTGGCTGGTCGGCGTGACACCGAGCAAAGAGAGAATGCCGTTTTCGCTGCCGCGCTCGCGGTTATACGATGCAGCGCCCGTCAAGGTCGGATATTCCGCGGCGCCCGCGACGCGCTGTTCGGCGCGGCTTTGCCGCAGACGTGCAGACGCAGCGGCCACATCGAGATTCGCATCCGCAAGCTGCTGTTCCAGCGCATTCAGCGTAGGGTCGTTGAAGAGTTCCCACCAGTGCGCGTTGAAGCCGGACTCGACGGGCTTGCTCGGCGCCTGCGCGGTTTGCGTTCGATCGAATACGTTGGGCGACGATTGCGCCGGGCGTTCGAAATTCGGGCCGACCAGACAGCCGCTCAGCGCAAGGCTGAACAGTACAGCCAACGCGGGCGTACGAAAGGACAAGTCGCGCGCGTTCATTTCTTTTCCGCTCCGGCAATCTTCGCATCGCCACGTTTGTTCACCGCGACTTCGGCTTCGACGGAAAGCCCTACGCTCAATGCAGAAGCCGCTTCCTGACCCGGATCAATCGTGATCTTGACGGGCACGCGCTGCACGATCTTCGTGAAGTTGCCTGTGGCATTGTCGGGCGCGATGGGCGCGAAGCTCACGCCTGTTGCGGGAGCGAGGCTGTCGATGTGCCCTTGGATCACGACGCCCGGAAAGCTGTCGACGGTGATGCGCACGCTCTCGCCAGGCCGCATCTTCGTGATCTGGTTCTCCTGGAAGTTCGCGACGACATACGCATCCGAAAGCGGGACGATCGCGAGCAGCGTCGCGCCGGGCGTCACGAATGCGCCGACGCGCACCGAGCGCCGTCCCACCTTGCCGTCGACAGGCGCATGAATCTCGGTGTATGACAGATTGAGCTTCGCCTGCTCCAGTACCGCTTGTGCATGCGCCAGCGCGCCGGCTGCCTTGTCGCGCTGGGTGCGCAGCACATCGAGATTCTGTTCGGTCGCGGCCAGCGCGGCGCGGTCGTGCGCCTGTTGCGCGAGCTGCTCGGCGAGCGTGCTCGCCGCGTGCTGCTGCTCTTGCGCCGTGCCTGCGCCGGCCTCTGACAGATTGTGATAACGCGCCGCATTGGCTCGTGCGAAATCGATCGATGCTTCATCGGAACGCAGCGTGGCGCGCGCCTGATCGACGAGGCTAGGGTGCCGCACAATCTCGGCGTCATAGTTCGCGACGGATGCTTTGGCTGCCGCGACATCGGCTTGCGCGCTCAGCAAGGTCGCCTGATAGTCGCGATCGTCGATACGCACCATCAACTGACCGGCCTTCACCTGCTGGTTGTCCTCGACCAGGACTTCGGAAATCTGGCCCGCGATGCGCGGCGCGACCAGCGTGAAATCGGCCGTGACATAGGCATCGTTCGTGGACTCGGCGTCGGAATGGGAAAGCAGCTTCGTGCAGCCCCAGGCAGCGACGGCAAGCACGCCCACAACAGCGGCGATGCGAACCAGTTTGGGCGAAAGTCGGATGACGGGTGACATATGAATCGATCTTTAGCGAGTGGAAGGCGGCGTGCTCCAGGGCGGATAAATACGCACAGGCAGCACTGGAACGAGGAGAAGCACGGCAACGGCGATCACCGCCATCACGCGATAGAGATCGGCGGACGTGAGCACGACCGCCTGCTCGTGAACCCGGTGCGCGAGTTCGCCGAGACCATGAGCGGCGTCGATGCTCTGGCTCGCGATCAACGCGTTGTTGCCCAGATGATCGACCAGCATGCTCGAATGAAAATGTTCGCGAGACGTGCCGAGGCCGTCGATCAGCGCAGTCGCCGCGACGCCTGCAAATGACTTGAGCGAGTTGAACATCGCCGAAGCGAAGGGACCGTCTGTCGGCGGCAAGCCTGTCGTTACGCCCATCAGGATCGCGAGAATCCCCATCGGTTGCGCAACGATCTGCAGCGACTGAAGCCAGTAGAAGTTCTCGCGAACCCATTCCGACGTCATGAAGCTGCCGAGGAAACAGGTCGTCGCGATGAGCGACAGTCCGAACGCCATGACCCATCGCGAATCGATGCGGCGAATGTTCAGAAGCGCGGCCGTCAGAGGAAGCGCAATCAGCAACGGAAGTGCGACGAGCAAAGATAACGGCGCCGTTTGCAGCGGCCTGTACGAATGAATCTTCGCGAGGAACTGCGCCGGAATCACCGCGACACCAACCAGCAATGTCACGGCGCACGCTAGTGTCGTCAGCCCATGTGAGAAATTCCGCCGATACAGCAATTGAAGTTTGAAGAACGGCAGCGGGTGATACCACTCGTTGACGAGAAAGAGCACGAAAAGCAGCACCCCGCCCACGAGCATCACGCAGATAAACGAGGAATTGAACCAGTCGAGGCGATCGCCTTGCAGCAGACCCATCACGAGCATCGCGACAGCCGGTAAGCCCGTGAGCAAGCCGGTCCAGTCGAACGAGCGGAATCGTTCGAGCTTCATCGCATCTTGCGGAAGGCCATACGCGATCGCGGCGCAGCTGATCAGACCGAACGGCACGATCTGCCAGAACGCCATCTTCCAGCTGACGTATTCCGTCCATAACGCGGCAAGAGGCGTGCCGATCGTGGGGCCGAAAGTTGCAGTGAGCGCGTAGCCCGCGAGCCCGTACAGCTTGATTTTCGGCGGCAGGTAACGCAGCGCCACGATGATCAGCATGGGCGGCAGACAGCCTCCCGCGATGCCCTGCAGCACACGCAAGACGTAAAACGTCGACAGGTTCGGCGCAAAAGGACACAGGAAGCCGAACACCATCGACGCGATCACGGCAACGAGCGTGAACCGCTTCAAGGTAAACGTCATGCCGAACCACGGCGCGAAGATCATCGTGGAGACATTGGCGGCTTCGAATAGGACAGTGAGCCAACTGCCGTCGTCGTGCCCGATCGAGAGCGCGCCGCGCACGTCCGTCATCGCGAGAGCGGTGACCTGTTCGTTGACGATCGCCAGCAGCGACGCGAGCAACATGCCGATCAGACCCGTCGCGAGACGAAGCGACATCTCGGGTTGCGCGGGCGCGGGCGTTGCCGCGGGTGCTGCCGGCGCAGCCGGGACAACTGTCGTGGCCGCTTCAGTCGTCAGTGGGTTGGCAGTCGTCATAACGGGGCGCTCGGTCAATGGGTCTGAACAAATGCGTCGCGTCCCCGAATAAGCTGTGCAATGACCAGAAAGTCATTTACATGGTTAATTAATCGGGAATTGCGGCAGTACTTTGCCGTGCGATAACGTGAATAATTCTAGGATTCGGCCGAGGCTTATCAAAGTCGCAGAGTGCGAAGATTCAGGCCATTTCATTCAAGAATCTGGCCATATGCGCTTTATCGGTCAATTACATCATCGGGAGGAAAATGTGTTTTTCCTTCCAGTCAATTTTGAATAGCCGGTCTGAAGATCGATCGGGAGTATTTTTATGAGGAAAGATCCCGGCTTTGCAATACAAGGGTCTCCGGATCAATTCGTCATGACATGCCCGGATACCGGCGTGAATCTGAAACACACAGTTGTTATACACGCATCGACGATAAATAGGGTAGTCGATAGAATCAAAGCGTGTTGAAACAGATTTGACAGGTCGAAATTGACTTAACTGCTATTGATTGGTGAGCGAACATGAAATTCTCTGTGAAAGAAGCTATTCAGGCGGACGATATTTCCAGAATCGAACGCGCAATGAAGAGTGTCGACGTCGATGCTAAAGTCGCTGTAAACGTCGGTGCGAATACGGTGAGCGTCGATTCATGGCTGATGCCGGAAGAGTTCTTTGTCGCTTTTCACGACGAAGAATACGACGTGGCGATTGTCGAGGCATAGCGTTTGAAGTGGCCGGCGGCGATCGCAACCGGTCACATCGATCAGCCTTCGTCGTTGCAGGCTGACTTCAGCAACAGCACGCAGCTTGCCACTGCAAACACGCAGGCAGCGGCCGCGTAGCGCGTGAGCGCTTCGTCGACTGAGAACATGCCGCTGAATGCCGCCAGGGGCGCGCCTACTGCGACGAACACACTGATCTTCAACAGAATGGACCTCAGCTTTAGCTGAAACATGTTCTGCTCTCTCCGTTAGACGTCGGCCGGTTCGACTCTGTATATGAGTCCCGGCCGACGTTCATTTCTGCTGGCAACTTCACGCGTTCTGCTTGACCTCTGCGAAGTACTGCGGCGCTTCGCGGCGGTCATACATGCCGTACTCGCGCACGACGCGGATATGCCGAAGACGCACACCGTCCGGCAACTTCGCATCGCGTTCGAAGGCTGCGGCAGCTTCGAGGTCATCCCACGTCGCGACAGCGATCACATCGCCGGGCGTCAGCAGCGCATCGAACACGTCCCACGCAAGCAGGCCGGGTGCCGCGGGATCGAGTCCGAGCGCCGCTGCAACGGAGTCCGCGCCAGCCTGCTTGACCCATTCCGGCGACCGGTGCCCGTCGAGCAAGGTCACCGCCTTGCCGAGTCCTGCTTCGGTTGCATCGAGACGCTGCTCGGTCAAAGCATGGCCTTCGGGTACGTGCGTATCCGCGACGTTCTGACCGATGCGCAAGCGATAGTCGGAGAACACGCGATCGCGTGCGGCCTGCTGGATCTTGTGATGGTTGGCGGTGGTCCTCCAGCGAACCAGCGCCTTTTCGTCACGCCAGCTGGACAGAGACAGCAGCCATCCTTCGCGAGTCAGACTCCCATAGCGCGTGTTGTCGATGAAGCCATCGATCTGTTCGAGTTCAGGGCGCAACATCTTCGCCATCCCGAGATAGGCGTTGAATTGTTCGGGGATGGGATTCACTTCGAGCATTGCGGAAAACATGTCACATTCCTTCGACGGGTTGGCTAACCGAGTGGCGGCAGTGCAATAAGTCATGATCTGTTGACGTTGCCATCAGGACCGCTCAGTGGATGAACTCATTGTCGGAGATGAATCCGCTTTCTTGAAGTGCGCAGGTGCCGGATTACGGGCCAATCAGTGCTCGATTTGCGCCATGCTCAAGTCGAAGGCGATACGGTGTCGACGGATGAAATGCTGTGTTTTCCTAATGGACAATAATTGCGCTCGCGATCGCACCTACAATTGCGCACCTGACCGTTCCAGAGGCGCGATTGCCAACGAACAGGTCTGTCGTATTGAACTGAAGTCGGGAATCAGGATGGACAAGTTTCGGGAGATGGAAGTATTCGTTGCCATCGTCGATCAAGGCAGTTTCACAGGTGCGGCCGACAAGCTCGGCATGTCGGCGCCTACGGTTTCAAGGGCACTGCATTCGCTGGAAACGCGCGTGGGCGTACAGTTGATTGCGCGGACCACGCGCTCGATTCGTCCCACGGACGCGGGCATGGCTTTCCTCGATGCGAGCCGCAAGGTGCTGGATACCATCGCGGACGCCGAGGCCAGTATCGCCGCCGAGCAGATCCGCCCCGCAGGCACACTGACGATCTCCGCTCCCGTATTGTTCGGCCAACGGTTTATCGCGCCACTCGTGAATGCGTACGCCAATAGCTATCCCGACGTGAATGTGAATGTCGTCTATGTCGATCGCACGACGCGGCTGATGGAGGAAGGCGTCGACATAGCGATACGTATCGGTCATCTCGGCGACTCTTCCGTATTCGCGGTGCCGCTCGGCGCGGTGCGGCGTCGAACTTACGCGGCGCCGGCGTACCTCGAAGCGCACGGAGAACCTCTTCATCCCAAAGACGTGAGCGCGCACCATTGCGTCTCTTATACAGGGGTCACGCATCCGCTCGAGTGGGTGTTCTACGAGAACGGTCTGCGACTGCCCGTGCGCGTGCGGCCGCGCATGATCGTCGATCTCGCGCCTGCTGCCGTGATGGCGGCTGTGGACCGCGTGGGCATCACGCAACTGCTCTCTTATCAGGCTGCGCCTGAAGTACTCAGCGGGACTCTGCAACGGATTCTGACTGCATTCGAGCCGGACTCGATTCCAGTGAACTTGCTGCATGTCGAGCGAAAGGGCACGAGCATCAAGGTCCGATCCTTCGTCGAATTCGTCACTGAAACACTACGCAGAAACGTTCATCTTCAGTTCGTCGATGCGCCGAAGAATCTGCCCGCTGAAGACGATTAGCGGCTCAAGGTTCTACATGTGCTGAACCGACCGCGAGACGCAGTTCGCGATAGGCGGAAACCAATGCGTCGAGACTGAATGCACGGTTGAGACCGCTGGGATTCGGCAGCACCCAGGTGCTCGCGCCGCTGAAGGTGAGCGCTTGCAGTCCCCATTCGATTTCACGCTTGCCGGTGAGTTCGGCAATCGCCATCTTGCCGAGGAAGGCGATATAGCGTGGCGCATAGCGTGCGATCTTCAACTCGAACTCAGCGGCGGCGGCCTTGATTTCCGCTCTTGATAGCTGGTCTGCGCGCGCCGTCGGGCGAGCAACGGCTGTCGTCAGTCCGTATTCGTAGTTCAGCAGAGTGCGTCCGTCCTCGGGGCGTAACTCTTCGGGAGTGAAGCCAGCCAGATGAAGCGTTCGCCAGAAGCGATTACCGCGTCCCGCAAAATGGTGGCCTGTGGATGCGGCGCGCAGTCCCGGATTGATTCCGCAAAAGATCACCGATAAACGCGGTTCGAGAATATCCGGCAGCGCTTGAAGCGAGTCGGCGTACGTGATGGAGATCGGGTTCATTCGATTCGTGCGACTCATTCGCTAACGGTGTCGAGCGCAAGCGGCGATGGTTCGTTGACGACGCCGCGAAAGCGATCGCGATACTGTTTCGGCGTGACGTTGAGCCTTCTGGCGAAGGTCGTTCTCATATGCGTCGCGCTATGGAAGCCGCATTTAAACGCGACCGTCTTGAGCGGCGCATCGGTTTCTTCGAGCAGCTTTCTCGCAGTATCGACACGAACCTGTTCGACGAACGCCGACGGCGTCACTTTTGCATACTTGGCGAACATGCGCGAGAACGTGCGTCGGCTGACGGATACCGCGCTTGCGAGTTGCTCGATGGAGAGCACGTCCGTGATGTGATCCATCACGTAACGATGCACCTTGCCGATGATGGGGTCCTCTCCCTTGCGAAGGCCGACGTAAGGGCTGTATTGCGATTGCCCGCCTTCGCGCTGGATATACACCACCAGCCGTTTCGCGACGCGCACGGCCAGTTCGTGTCCCCAGTCTTCGGCCACCAGCGACAGACACAGGTCGATGCCCGCCGTGACGCCCGCTGAAGTGAAGAGGCGCCCGTCACGAATGAAGATCCGGTCGGGCTGGACGCGTGCCTGCGGAAACTCGTCCGCGAGACGTCCTGCTTCGGCCCAGTGCGTCGTCACTTGCCGGCTATCGAGCAGTCCCGCCCGGGCGAGCACGAACGCGCCGTTGCATACGGAGCCATAGCGGGTCGCGCCGTTTGCCTGACGCCGCAGCCAGTCGAGAAAGTCGGCGGGAGGATGGAAGTCGGGCAGCCGCGGTCCGCCCGCGATCAGCAGCAGGTCACATTGGCCGTCGTAATCGGCAAAACCGTAGGGTACGGTCAGCTGCATTCCGTTGGACGCGGTCACGACGCCGGCCTTGTAGCCGACGAAAGAGACCTGATAGCGCTGATGCTCCGGAAGAAGCGCGTTGGCTTCGGCGAACACGTCCAGAGGGCCTGCGACATCCAGGGCCTGCACACCATCGAATATGACAACGGCGACTTTCATTTCGTGACCTTCGGTGACTGTAAGCACGACAGCCGGGCACACGACCCGGCGACGCGCAGCCGTTCAGCTTATCGCAAGAACGAACGGAAAATGTATCGCGGCCGGCAAATATCGCGCGCATTTTTTCCGGAATGCCAGGCTTGTGTGGAGAATCAACCACTATCAGAAGCTGCATAGTCAGATATCTCGCGGCGGTTGGCCGGGAATTGCGTCAGTTTGGCCTGTTAACCAGCTTTTTAAACATACGCTCAGGCGCGATGGCCGTCAGAATGATGTTGCAGCCTTCGCAAATGTTCCAGCCATGACCCGAAACCCAAACGTTGCTTCACAAGTCCTCGCGCAGCGCGAGCATGCCGGCGAATCGATGTCGGGCGCAGACATCATTCTGCGCGTTCTCAGCGAGCAGGGCGTCGATACGCTGTTCGGCTACAGCGGCGGCGCGATCCTGCCGACGTACGACGCCGTCTTTCGCTTCAACGAATTGCACAAGACGAACCCCGAGCGTCAGATCAAATTCGTCGTGCCCGCGAACGAACAGGCCGCGGGCTTCATGGCGGCCGGTTATGCGCGTGCGAGCGGCAAGGTCGGCGTGTTCATGGTGACGTCCGGTCCCGGCGCGACGAATGCCGTGACGCCGATTGCCGATTGCAACGGCGACTCGATTCCCGTCGTGCTGATCTGCGGACAGGTGCCGCGCGCCGCCATCGGCAGCGATGCGTTTCAGGAAGCGCCTGTGTTCAACATCATGTCGTCGTGCGCGAAGCAGGTCTTCCTCGTGACCGATCCGGCAAAGCTCGAGCAGACGTTGCGTACCGCATTCGAAGTGGCGCGTACGGGTCGCCCGGGGCCCGTCGTCGTCGATGTGCCCAAGGACATCCAGAACTGGACGGGAACCTACGAGGGCCACGGAACATTGCAGTTTCGAGGCTACTCGGATCGACTGCGCATGGTGGCGAAGGGCGCTCGACTTGGCGACGACAAGCGCGCCGCGTTCTTCGAACTGCTCGCGCAGAGCACGCGTCCGCTGTTATACGTTGGCGGTGGCGTGATCACGTCCGGCGCGACGGCAGAACTGCATCGTTTTGCGGAGCGCTACCGTATTCCCGTTGTGACCACGCTGATGGGACTCGGCGCCATACCCGTCAAACACGAACTGTCGCTCGGCATGCTGGGGATGCACGGCAGCGCATGCGCGAATTATGCCGTCGTAGATTGCGATTTCCTGATCGCAGTGGGTGCCCGATTCGACGATCGGGTCGCGGGCGGGAAGCCGGACGCGTTTGCGCCGAACGCGCGTCACGTTGCGCACATCGACATCGACGAAGCGGAGATCAACAAGGTCAAACGGGCTCACTGGACGCACGTAGGCGATGCGGGCGACGCGCTGCGCTCGTTGATGGAGTCCGGTTCGAGTGTGCGAGCGCCTTCTGATTGGCTCGACGAGGTGCGCGAACTCAAGCGAACCTACGGCATGAATTACGACAGGAACAGTCCCGCCATCCAGCCGCAACTCGTCATCGAACGGCTTAGCGATATGACGGGCGGGCGAGCCATCATCAGCACAGGTGTGGGTCAGCATCAGATGTGGGCCGCGCAGTTCTTCGACTTTGTCGAACCGCGCAGCTTTCTGACGTCGGGCAGCATGGGAACGATGGGCTTCGGTTTGCCCGCCGCGATTGGCGCTCAATTTGCGCGGCCGGATGCACTCGTGATCGATATCGACGGTGACGGCAGCATCCGCATGAATGCCGGCGAACTCGAAACGGCCAGCACTTACGGCGTTCCGGTGAAAGTGCTGCTGCTCAACAATCTCGGCGATGGAATGATCCGGCAGTGGCAACACCTCTATTACGAAGGGCGGTTGTTCGTCAGCGACAAGACGCTTCATCGCAAGGACTTCGTGATGGCGGCACAGGCGGATGGATTTGGTTTCGCGCGTCGTGTCGAGGCCGTCGGGGAACTCGATGATGCACTCCGGGCCTTTATCGATTTCGACGGACCGGCGTTTCTCGAAGTGATGATCGATCAGAATGCCGACGTGTATCCGATGGTCGGCCCCGGACAAAGCTACGCGACGATGATCACCGGACCGTTTATCCCGTCGCGAACCGGTCAGCAGGCGAATGGCAACGACGTCAAACGTCTGCCGGCTGCGGATATGTTCTAGCAGTGTGAGCAGTGAGATGATCGACTTCGATGCAACCATCAAGGCATTGGCCCATCCGTTCCGGAGAAATGTACTGGAATGGCTGGCCGATCCCGAGCAGTACTTTAGCGGGCCTGAATATGCGGCGCTTCGATCCGTCTCCGCGGGCATGCTGCACACGCGAAGCGGACTGTCGCAATCCACAGTGTCGTGTCATCTCGCGCAGCTTGAAAAGGCCGGCCTCATTCACGCGCGAAAGGTCGGCCAGTGGACATTCTTTTCGCGCAACGAAAGCGCACTCCGCGAATTTGCCGACCGTTGTTATGTCGACGTCGCAAGACTCGACAGGCATCCCTAGATTTTTCCTTCAGACCGCATCTTCCGATGGCCCAAAACCAGCGTCGATTGTCCCCGGACCGTCGCAGTTTGAGCGGCGATAACACACCACAAAACCTAGACTGTATTCATCAGCGGTCAGGAGATCGCTGATCCTGCAGGCACAGGAACCGGGTGGCAGGAGCCGCGCGGTATTGCACAAATTGACGTGGACAGGGCGACGTAGCATGTCGCCCCTATTCGCGCTCGGATTTTGTCTTCGTGTACCTGTGAAAGCGTTGGCCTCGCCAAGGCAGCCACAGGTGCTGCCCTGGTGGTGTGTGTGGCAGTTATCGGGCGCGAGCCCGGCTGAGGACAGAATCATCATGATGATGCGTAACCGGAAAACCTCCTTCCTGTTTGGAGGCAACGCTCCTTATGTCGAGGAGCAATACGAAACCTATCTTGCGGATCCCGCGACTGTGTCGGACGACTGGCGCGGCTATTTTGACGCGTTACAGGGCACGCCGGCGGTGGATGGGTCCGAGACAGGCGACGTCCCGCACGCGCCCGTTGTATCGCGTTTTGTCGCGTTGGCGAAGCAGCCGCGAACGGGAGGGCACGACGAAAACGACGTGTTGAGTTTTGCTCGCAAGCAGGTCGCGGTGCAGGCGCTGATTTCGGCGTACCGGATGGTCGGTACGCGCAACGCCCGTCTCGATCCGCTGCGCTGGACAGCACCCTTGCCGGTGGCCGAACTGAACCCGGCATACCATGACCTGTCCGCGTCGGACATGAACACGAAGTTCAGCATGTCGGGCGCCTACTTCTCGGAGCAGGATGAAACGCTCGGCGATCTGCTAAAGGCGCTGAAAGAGACCTATTGCGGGACGCTCGGCGCGGAGTTCATGCATCTGGCCGATCCCGAGCAGCGCAACTGGTGGTCGATGCGTATCGAGTCGTCACGTGCCAGGGCGACGCTCGATAAAGGCGACAGGCTGCACATCCTCGAACGGCTGACGGCGGCCGAAGGGCTCGAAAAGTATCTGCATGCGCGTTATGTCGGACAGAAGCGCTTTTCGCTCGAAGGCGGCGAGTCGCTGATCGTGCTGCTGGACGAACTGGTCGCATATGGCGCGACGCAGGGCGTCAAGAGTTCGATTCTCGGCATGGCGCACCGCGGCCGTTTGAACGTGCTCGTGAACATCGTCGGTAAGCCGCCCGCCGCGTTGTTCGACGAGTTCGAAGGGAAGACCGCGAATCTGCTGCCGGCGGGCGACGTGAAGTATCACAAGGGCTTTACGGGCTTGCTACCGACAGCGACCGGGCCCGCCGAAGTCACGCTCGCGTTCAATCCGTCGCATCTCGAAGTCGTCAATCCCGTCGTTCAGGGCATCGCTCGCGCACGAGCCGAAGTGCTCGGGCTGGGCGCGGGCGCCGTGCTGCCGGTGGAAATTCACGGCGACGCCGCGATTTCAGGGCAGGGCATCGTGATGGAAACGATGAACCTGTCCAGCACGAAAGGCTACGGAACGGGTGGCACGATACATGTGGTCGTGAACAATCAGGTTGGCTTCACGACTTCCGATCCGAGAGACGTGCGCTCGTCGTTCTATTGCACCGACATCGCGAAGATGATCGAGGCACCCGTCCTTCACGTGAACGGCGACCACCCTGAAGCCGTCGTTGCAGCAACGCGTCTCGCAATCGATTTTCGCGCGACGTTCGGTAAGAGCGTCGTGCTCGATCTGGTTTGCTTCCGCCGACATGGTCACCAGGAACAGGACACGCCGACCATCACGCAACCGCTGATGTATCGCTCGATTGCGGCCCATCCCGGCGTGCGCACGCTGTACGCGAAGAAGCTGGTGGACGAGCAGGTTCTCACATCGGAGGACGTCGACAAGTACGTGCACGACTATCGCGAACGTCTCGACGCCGCGCAGTCCGTCGAAGCGAAGAAGTCCGACGATCAGAAGAATGAAGACGCGAACTGGCCGCAACTGCTCGATGGAAACGCCAGCCGCATCTATTACGCACCGCCGCTGCTGGATCACGTGCAACAGCTCGCACTTACGATTACGCGCGTTCCTGAACAGTACTCGCTGCATCCGCTCGTCGCGAAAGTGATGTCTGCACGCCGCGAAATGGCCGAAGGAAAACGTCCGCTGGATTGGGGCATGGCGGAACATATGGCGTTTGCGTCGCTGCTGTCGGCGGGCATCGACGTGCGCCTGAGCGGGCAGGATAGCGAGCGCGGCACCTTCAGCCATCGCCACGCGGTACTTCACGATCAGAAGCGATCGAATCGCGCAGAGGGCACGTATGTGCCGCTGCATCATGTATCGGACGAACAGGGCAGATTTTCGGTCACCAATTCGGTGTTGTCGGAGGCCGCCGTGCTGGGCTTCGAGTACGGATACTCGGTCGTTCGACAGAATTCACTCGTGCTGTGGGAAGCGCAGTTCGGCGACTTCGCGAATGGGGCGCAGGTCATCATCGACAACTTTCTTTCTGCGGGTGCCGCAAAGTGGGGGCAACGCAGCGGCGTGACGATGCTGCTGCCGCACGGTCAGGAAGGCGAGGGACCGGAGCATGCGTCGGCGCGTCTCGAGCGCTATCTGCAACTATGTGCTGAGGACAATATGCGCGTCTGTCAGCCGACCACACCCGCGCAAATGTTCCATCTGCTGCGGATGCAGGCCGTGTTGCGCGATCGCGTACCGCTCGTCGTGATGACGCCGAAGTCGCTGCTGCGGCACCCGGAAGCCGTCAACAGTCTCGAAGATCTCGCAACGGGCCGATTCAACGAAATACTCTTCGAATCGACGACAAAGGAAGCGGCGGAGAAGATCGACAAGGTCATTCTGTGTTCGGGAAAGGTCTACTACGAATTGCTCGAACGCCGACGCAAGGCCGGCAAGGACAACATCGCGTTGATTCGCGTCGAGCAGTTGTATCCGTTCCCCGCGAAGCAGATTAGTGCGCAGCTCGAGCGTTATCCGAACCTGAAGCGTGTCGTGTGGTGTCAGGAAGAGTCGAAGAATCAGGGCGCATGGCATTTCGTCATGGAGTCGCTGCTCGACATCGTGAAAGCGCCTGCAACGCTAAGCTATGTCGGACCTGAGGCGGCGGCGTCGACTGCACCAGGCTACAAGTCGATGCACGTTGCGCGTCAGGAGAAGTTCCTGCACGCGGCAATCGACGCGTGACGCGTAGCAATGGCGAGTCGGAGACGATCTCTTCGATTCGCCATTGCGCACATCAGAGCGCTTTCGAAGCAGCGCTTGCGAGTCTGCGGAGTTCATCGAACTGCGTGACAAGTTCGAAGCATAGAAGAAACGCGAATACGGAAGCAGGCCCGGGATACCGCTCCATCCATTGCAACGACGCCGCAGCATAACGCGTTCGGATTGGCGTGCGCGTCATCAGAAACGTAATAGCAATACCGATTGCCGCGCCCGCCAGCAGATCAGTGGGATGATGAAAGCCGAGGTAAGCTCGTGGAAAGCAGATGAATAGCGCCGTATAGGCAATGAGTACGATGCCTGCCACCCTCCACACGATGAATATGCCTGTTGCGACGGCCATCCATAACATCGCGTGATCGCTCGGGAATGAACTCCAGTTGGACAGCCTCGCATCGTTCAAAGAACTGTTGGCGAAGTGCAAATGCAAGTTGGGATCGTAGATAGGTCGCATCCTGAACGGCAGAAAGTCTGCTAGCAATCGCCCGACGATAAGCGCCAACAGACCGCTTACGACGGTTGCAATCACCATTTCGCGCTGCCAGTCCCGACGTTCGCCGGGTTGAAACCAGATCCACCATAAGACAGGGATAAGCACGAGTCCACGGAACGTGTACATGTCCGTGAGGGCTCTCATGATGAGGTTCGGCAAGGGGCCGAGATGCAGATGCGTTAGATATGTTTCTATTGTTGTATCGAAGTTAGGCATGTATTTCAGTACCACCGTATTCAAAAGCAATGACGTTCCGCGTAGTAGCGATTTCTGTTCCCGAACGGCGGGTCGGGAATGGTGATGAGAAGGTTTGTATTGCGCCTCATAGCTTTATTCTCTTTTTTGTAGCGGGCGTCTATCGGGTGTGACACGCACTTGCGTTCTGCAAAAACAAAAAGACGCGCGGCACCGAAGTGCCGCGCGTCGACTGGATTCGAGCCGCGAAAAGGCTCAATCGTCGGTATGAAGTCCGGGTAGTGCGCGCGTTCCTTCTGCCTTCACGGAATGCAGTTCGTCAGGATCGACGCCCAGTGTGCGCAGAATGGTCGGTGCGACCTGAGTCGTCGTCACGCGACGTTCGACGGTCTTGCCGTGATAGCGGCCATCCGGAAACGACACGACCAGACCGAGGTGGCTGTCGTCGGGTGCATTGCCGCCATGCTCTTCGTCCTTCTTCGTGCTCGACGTATAGATCACGCCGGGATTCGGCTGCACGATGATGTCCGGCGTGCGGCCGTTCGCCGGATCGCCGAATTGCGCTGCGAGCCGTGCGCCCGAGAGGATGTACGCTTGCGGACCGTCCGCGCAGATGCCGGGCGGCGTGCAGCTCAGGTTCGCCTTCAGTGTCGTCACGACTTGCGAAAGCTGCGATTGATCACGCAACCAGATCAGGCCGACATCGTCTGTTTGCACGAGGCCCGTGCCGACACGTCCGGTGCCGTCGTTCAGTGCTTTTGCATTGCCGTTCTGACCGAAGTTGCCGTTCGGATCGAGATAGTTCTTCGATTCGAGCAGAGCCGTGAGCGTATCGCCGTTCTTGACGAGCTTCGAATGATCCGTCGGCGACTGCCCATGCTTTGCCGTGACGATGACCATCGTCGAACTGGCGAGATTGCGCGTCTTCAATTCCGCGACCATCTTGCCGATCGAATCGTCTACGTATCCGATCGCTGCCGCGACCTGTTTGCCCGGCGTAAAGCTCGTATCGACGTAGCCGCCATCCTTTGCGACAGGCGCCTTTTGCGCAACGCTCAGCGTCTGGAAGTTCGTGCCGAAGAGCGTGGGCACAGGTTCATTACGCGTGCCCGTCGAATCTTTTCCATCGATCTCGTTGATGATCGACGCGACGTGCAGGTTGTCGAAGATCTCGGTATTCGTATAGAGATCCGTATAGTCGTTGCCCGTCGCCGGATTGATCGAATTGATTTCCGTGCGGGACAGGTCGTCGACGCCGCGGCCCGAAGGTCCGTTCAGCCAGTCGTAACCCCATGCGTGCTTGTCGGCCCATGCAGTGCGCGAATCGTGAATATGTTCCTTCACGACTTCGAATACCGTATTCGTCTTGATGTAGTTATGCGGATAGACGGGCACGCACTTGCCATCGCGCTTTGCACGCGGAATGGCGTCGGGGTTGAAATTGCCGCCGCCGTCGAGATGAGTCAGCGCACCGCCGCCCTGTGCATCGATGCCTGTCGTTTCATCGAACACGACGTTCCAGCCTTGCGTGCCTGTGCAACCGGTATCGGACGGCGCGTATAGCGTGCGGTCGTAGGAGACGTCATAGAAGAGCCCTGCGGACTTCGGCGATCCGCCCGTGACCAGCGCAGCGAGACCGGGGAACGAATCCGATAAGCCCGGTGTGTAGGCATTCGTATAAGTCACGCCGGACTTCGCCAGTAGCGCGATATTCGGGCAGGTATTCGCGCCGATGCAGCGCGCCACGTCCTGTTCATGCAGGCCATCGACACTGATCAGCAATACGTGGCTGATCGCCTTGTCCTTGTCGTGACCTCGTCCTTGTCCTTCATCTGCATGTGCGGCCGCCAGCGGCACGATCATCGAACCTGCCAATGCACCGGCCCCAACCCATCTGATCAGTCGACTCATTGTTCACCTCACGTGTTGTCGCATACCGATTACGAATTGTTACGGCAGCGGTAATGTGCGCGTTCAATGCGACCTCACGATGAAGCGGGGCTTTCGTTTAGCTCAAGATATGAGAATGAAAATCAGGCGAAGTTCTGGAGAATGCGCAATACGCTCTCCAGTACTTCGCCTGATAAGCAGCATCGTCGATAACGATGTGCGAACTGATTGATGGCGCGTTTCTCTACCGACTCCGAAGCGAGCCAGCGTACGAATGAAATTTCGCGAGCAACTACAACCGACTCAAGCCGCAATCGCGCGGCGGATCGCGTCAGCGAGTTCGGCCGCCTGAAACTTCGCGACGAAACCATTTGCGCCTGCATTGCGCACGTGCGCTTCGTTCGCGGAGCCCGTGAGCGACGAGTGAATCACGACGGGCATATCGCGCATCCGGTTATCGGCACGAATCCGGCGTGTCAGCGTGAAGCCGTCCACCTCGGGCATTTCCAGATCGGTGAGCACCATCGTGACGGCATCGCGCAGGCGGGTCTTGTTTCGCTGCGCTTCGTCGGCCAGCTTCACGAGAATCTGCCACGCTTCTTCGCCCGTCTTGGCCATGATCGATTCGGCGCCGATTTCGCCGAGCGCCTGCTGGATCAGCGTGCGCGCGAAGCCGGAATCGTCGGCGGCGAGAATGCGGGTGCCGGGCGGCAGTTGCAGGAGATCGGACGCTTTCTCGGAGTTGGCCGGTACCTGGTGAGTCGGAAGCACGTCGCGCAGCACCTGTTCGACGTCGACGACCTGTGCGAGCCGCGAATCGCCCGTATTGCCGTCGATCCGCGCGATGCTCGTGACGAGTCCCGAGCCCGCCGCAGCATCCGCGGGAAGCACCTGATTCCAGTCCAGACGCACGATGTCGTCCACTTCCTGCACGGCGAAGCCCTGGGTGGTACGGGCAAATTCGGTCACCAGCAGGATGTTCAGGCCGCGCGTGGGCTCGCAGCCCATCAGCCTCGGCAGATCGACGACAGGAATGACCTGTCCGCGAATGTTGACGGCGCCCATCACGCAAGGGGACGCGCCGACGATCGGCGTGATGGTCGGCATCGTCAGGATTTCGCGAACCTTGAACACGTTGATGCCGTACAGTTCGTGCGCGGTGTCGCCCGGCACGCTGCCAAGCCTGAATAGGAGCAGTTCGAACTGATTTGAACTCGTCAGGGTCGTGCGTGCATCGGTTGATTGTTGGTCCATCTTGTGGCTCTGAAAGTGACGGGCGCAGCGGCGCTTGCGCATTGCATACCCGTATATCGGCCTGGGCGCGGAAAACATGAACGCCGGTGGAAACCCCATATTCACCTCATATCGAGCCCCTATTGCGCCGGCGACGATGAACGGTCGTTCGAATCGGGCGACCCTGTTGCGATCGCCCTTTATGCAGGCGGTCAGTCCCGGTCCGGCGCGGTGAGGTCTGCAGGAAGCAAGGCTTGCGCGACGGCTTCCGAAAACTGCATACGCCGGCCATCGATCAGCAATCGCTCCGGATCCGCCGGATCGCGCTGGATGGCGGGCAACCCATGCGCGACGAGCGCACGCGCGCAGCCGATCCAGTCGCCGACGCCGTTCCCGGTGGGCTCGTTGAATGACGCCCAGGAGAGCGTCCCCAGCACGTCTGCGCCGAAACCGTGCGTCTCGCGCCAGCTCGCGCCGTGCGCAAGCAGGAATGTGGTCAGCTCCGCGTCGCCACGAAACACCGCGTGATTGAGCGCGGTCGCGTCCCAGTCTCCGCCGCGCGCGGCGATGGGCCAGCCGAGTTTGACCATGACCTTGACGGCATCGGCGGAACCCCACGCGGCCGTATCGGGCAGCAGGCGCAGCCGGTCTGCGGGCAGCGAGCCGGGAAGCGCCGGATGCCGCGCCTGGATGCGCTGCGCTTCGGCGAGATCGCCGTGCGCACAGGCCGCTACGAACGCATCCTCGATGCTGAGCGCGTCGTCGGCACCCGCCGCACGCAGCAGGTCGGCGACTTCCTGCAGGCCGGTTTGCATCGCGAGGCCGTAGGCGCTGATGCCCGCGGGCGTCCTGGCGTGCGCGTCCGCGCCGGCCGCGAGCAGTGCGGCGATGTGCCGAGGCGAGCGCCGCACGGCGATCGCGCGCAGCAGCGGCGTTCCCCACGCGGTAACCGGACCGGCTGCGATCGGCTCGTTGGGATCGCCGCCGTGAGCCAGCAGCAGTTCGAGCGCGGCCGGGTCGGGCATGTCGAGCGCCCGGTACAGCGCATTCGTCCCGCCGACGCGAGCGCCATGCTTCAGCAGCAACCGCGTGCAAGCGGGCTCCTCCAGCGAGTGATAGAGCGATTCGCCGTCGTTGGGATCGGCGCCCGCCGTCAGCAGCATCTCCGTCAGAACGGGATCGCGGTTGACGCCCGCCGCGCCATACAGCGCGGACAAGGCGGCCGACTCGTCGGGCGAGGCCAGCGACGCGGGCGGATATCGATTGCCGATCCGATCATTGGGATTTGCGCCCGCGTCGAGCAGAAAGCGCGCGCATTCGCGCAGCCGCTCGGCGAACTCGGGTAGCTTTCCGAGGTACGAGTGCGTCACGGCAACCAGCGGCGGAAGATTCAACGGCCCGCCTGGCCGGTCTATCCAGCCGGAGTCTGCGGCAACTGCGCGGGCGATCACGTCGACATGGCCCGCAGCGCACGCGACCCACACGTCGGCCGTCGGCAAGCCGGGGTGGTCGTGCAGCAATTGCGCGGCGACGCGCGGCCTTCCTGCGTCGAACGTACCCACGACGTCGCCGCTGTACGCCAGGCCGAGCCAGCGGCGGATCAACGCCGCCTGATCGCCTTGCAGCGCATGCGTTTCCGCATACAGGCGCAGGTCCGCCCACGACGCGAATCCATATTCGCGCGCGATGCAGGACTGGGCGTCGTGCAGGCGCAGCCCGAGGGCGATGACGGCATCGGGCGAACGATTAGCGGCAGCGGGAAGAAATTCGATGAAGCGCGCAATGGCCGTCGCGTCGCCGTGGCGATACAGGCGCAGGAGTTCTTTCGCCTGCTTCTTCAGATGGTCGAGATTGACCTTGGGAGGAAGAGTCTTCATTCCGGATCCTCGTGCATTTGAGGCTGTCGGTCCGCAACACCGCCTGCACAAAGGATGGTGAGGTACTGCGTCGTCAATCACAGGCGGGTTCAACCCTTTCCGCGGACCCGGAAGCGGCCTGCACCGCTGACGGAATGCTAGGGGAGGACGGGTGGCGCCGTCAACCCGGCTTCATCGATGAACGGCCGATTGCAGCATCGGATATGTGAACAGAAAGAAGTGCGCGGCATTGAGGCCGAAGTGCGCGAGGACGGATGCCCGCAATCCGCCATAGCGCCAGGCGATTCCATAGCCGATGCCGGCGATGCTCGCGAGCACGATCCATTGCCAGCCGCCCGGCGCATGTGCGAGACCAAACACCATTGCGCTCACGCACAGCGCGATCAGGTTCGCGTGCCGCCAGCGCGCCAGCAGACGCGTGAGTCCGCCTTGCAGATAGCCGCGGAACAGCGCTTCTTCGGTGATCGAGACGAGGAACAGGTTGTTGAGCAACCACAGGCCACTGCCGTCAGGACGCTTCGGCGCCCAGCCGACCACACCGAGCAGTGGCGCGACCGCGAGGCACGCAGCCGTGGTGGCGAGCATGGAAAGCAGGCTTACTTTCAAGCTCGTACGCCAATCGTGCCGGGTGTGCAGCCAGGGCACGGCGAGCAGCAGCCAGAAGCCGATCAGCGGCTTGTCCAGGTTGAGGTACATCGTGAACGGCACGGCATCGGGCGTGATGCGCTCGGGTCCGATCACGCGCTGATTATGAAAGCCCGGCAACCAATGCATGCTGAGCGCGACGGCCAGCGCGATGAATAGAACATGTCCGGCATAGCGGACGGTTCGCGCGCGGTCGGGCGAGACCGCATAGGCCGCGACGACGAGAAGCGCGAGCGCAACGAGCGACACAGGGGCAAGCTGTCCGAGCGCCAGCGCGGCACAGCACGCGAGGATCAGCAGTGCGGTGCCGGGCCAGCGGATTCTGGCGATCAAGGCGGTGGGCGCGGCAATGAATAGCGCAATCCAGGTGATGGAGAAAGTCACGTGTCGTCCGATGTGTTCTTTGGGTCTTGCAAAGGAGCGTGGGTGGCTACGATACACGACGCGTGCGAACGGATCAGCGACGAGGCGACGTGGGTGTGACGAACACGAAGACTACGCGCTAACCGTTAGCTGAATGTCACGCCTGACGCACATAACATCCAGAGAACCTTCAGGCGACCGATATATAGCGATCTTTCGGTCACAGCGCTTCTAAAAAAGATCTCACCGTTTAAAAATAAAGAAGCAACGTTATTCGATATACGACTAACCGTTAAACAAATTCTCAAGTTGAAATTGGCCATATTCCCTAAAAAACACAAAACGGGAAGTGGAGGCAAAACCTCTTGGAACTCGATCGAATGTGCGGTGTGCTCACAGAACAATAATGCAATCACCGAAAGCACAAGCGAGTTCAACGAGAGAGTTACATGGAAAACGCGAGACCGAGCTATAAGCCGCCATTCTTTCCCGCGTCGATTTACTGGGATTGCATTCATCCATCGCGGCAAGGTCGCCGTGACGCGCTACCGTCACCTGAAGCACTGGTTGAAACGCACGCTTTCGAGCACGGATGGAAATCGTTTGCCACTTGCGGCGTGAGCATCCGCGACTGGAATCACGATTATCCGGGGCCGACATTCCGGTCCGTGTCGGCGGATAGCGCAAGCCGCATCAAACGAATAACGGTAGGCGTCACGTGCATGGACAAGGCGAGAAGACCGATTCAGGCAACGGGATATCTCTTCGACTCGCAAATGAGCTTCATCGGCATGGTCGATTTCAGGTACTTCAGCGAGCGCATGCCCAAAGCAATGGATTTCGAAGTCGAAGAACTCGGGCTCCCCATGTCGACGTCGATCCAGGTGCGCTTTCAGCTTGGCGGCGGCGGTGCGCCGACTGTTCCTCATCCTCCTTTCGTTAGCAGCGTCTTTATTGAAGTTGCCGGTCAGTCTTGACGGTGAACAGCATGAAGTCTTGACGCAGCAATGTTCTCTCTACTCCACCCCAAAGGATAAACAATGAGCTATGCAACGGCCCTAAGCGGACTGGCTGGCGCATCCAAAGATCTGGATGTCATCTCCAACAACATCGCCAACGCGAGCACCGTCGGCTTCAAATCGGCACAGGCGGAATTCGCCGATATGTATGCGAGCGCAATGACGACGGCCGTGGCCAATCAGGTCGGCATCGGCGTGCGGGTCTCGACCGTCGCGCAGGATTTCACGGAAGGCTCGATTACCTCGACGAATCGCGATCTCGACGTCGCGATCAACGGCAACGGTTTCTTCGAGTTGTCGCAGAACGGCGCTACGGTGTATTCGCGCAACGGCCAGTTCTTCATGGCCCGCGACGGCTCGATCGTCAACGCGGACGGCCTGCATCTGATGGGCTATGCGGCGGACGCAAACGGCGTGATCAATCCGGGCCAGGTCGTGCCGCTTACTATTCCGACCACCGACATAGCACCGACGGTGACCAGGAATATCGGCTTGTCGTTCAATCTCAATTCGCAAGACCCGCTGCCGAAAACGACGCCGTTCTCGCCAACGGACCCGCAGAGCTACACCGGCTTGACAACCATGCCCGTCTACGACTCGCTCGGCGGAACGCAGCTGGTCAACATCTATTTCGTCAAGAATTCTGTCGGTTCGTGGACTGCGTATGGCACGTCGGGTACGCCGCCGACTCCCGTGGGCCCGAGCGCAAACGGCAGTCTCGGCACGATAACCTTCGACACCGGCGGCAATGTCACGTCGCCTAACCCGATGAGCTTCGCATTCACCATCCCCAACGGCGCCGACGGCGGCGCTACCACGCAACCGTTGACGCTCGATCTGAGCGGGACGACGCAGTACGGGCAGTCGACGGGTGTGACGAGCCCGCCGAATATCGACGGTGCGCCTGCGGGTGAGCTGGAACGCTATTCGGTCGGCCCGGACGGCGTGATCACCGGCGTGTTCACGAACCGCCAGAGTCGCGCGCTCGGTCAGGTGGTGCTCGCGAATTTCGCCAATCCGAACGGGCTCACGAATCTGGGCAACAATCTTTATGGACAGACGGTCGAGGCCGGCGTCCCTCAGGTTGCCGTTCCCGGTTCGACGAATCACGGTCAGCTGCAGGGCGGGGCCGTCGAGGAGTCCAATGTCGATCTGACGAGCGAGCTGGTCAACCTCATTACCGCCCAGCGCGATTACCAGGCTAATTCCCAATCGATCAAGACCCAGCAGACTGTTGACCAAACGCTTATCAATCTATAAGCCGAAATGCCCGATGATATGCGGTGGCGTTGAATTTCTATGAGTTGCAGACTGTGCATCTCGACGCCACTTCAGTTCAAGCGGGCGCTTTCCTGCAACAGCGATACCCGCGTACGTGCATATACATACGTGGCGAACGAGAGCGACGGCCACACAGGTAGTTCGATGACTTTAGCAATAGACGAAAACGTACAAGGTATCAACGAAGAACTCGACCGGATCGCCCGAAGCCGGCTCTTTGCGAATTCCGCGCGCCTCGTGCGCTTTTTGCGCTTTACCGTCGATGAAGTACTGAACGGTCGAGGTCATCTTCTCAAGGAATACCTGATCGGCACGAACGTGTACGACCGGACTGGCGACTACGATCCGCGCGTGGATTCCGTCGTGCGCGTCGAAGCCCGCCGTCTGCGTTCGAAACTGAACCAGTACTATGAAACGGCGGGCGCCGCCGCGAATGTGCGCATCGCGTTTCAGAGCGGCTCGTATGCGCCGACGTTCGTCGTTTTCAGCGAGACTTCCAGTACATCCGAACCAGCCGATTCGCCCGTGCAGCAGAAGACGGCCGCGCTTTACCACGACGGCGAAGGCGCGGCGCTCGCGATTCTGCCCTTCAGATGCGTGACGGAATGCGCGCATACGGCCGATTTCGTCGCCGGGCTAACGGAAGAACTGACGTACCTGATGAGCCATTCGCCAGGATATCGCGTCGCTGCGCGCCATGCCGTACCGGCGGCATTCGATGGCGCGATGGAACGCGCGGCGATTCCGAACGGCAGCGGTATTCATGTCTTTCTGCACGGAACCGTGCGGCGCGCGGGCAGCAGCTATCGCGTGACGGCGGAAATGTACGACGCGACTGGCTTCGTCGTGTGGTCGGATCGGTTCGACATGAGCGCACAGAACATCGAGGATGGACCCGAGCGGATTGCGACGACCATCGCGAGCCGTTGCAGGCTGGACTATTCGCTTGCACGCGCGATGCACGTGTCGCCCAGCATCACGGCCGTGCGATCGATCGGCCTTTCGATGCGCGCGCGTCAGGCGATCGACGGACAGACGGCGCCCGCAATGGTCGCCGCGATACGCACGATGACGGCGGCGGTCGGCAGGGCGCCGACCTGCACGCAACTCTGGTCGGCGCTTGCCGATTGTCACGTCGAGCTGTTCCGGCTTGGCGCGCTCGAACACGAAGCGGCCTGGGAAGCCGCGAAGCCGGCGGCAGAGCGCGTTCACGCGATCGATTCCAACTCGTCGGAAGGTCATTGTGCGGCTGCGGGCGTGCATGGCTGGCTGCGCTGGAACTGGGCAAAGGCGTCGACGCATCTGCGCGCGGCGCTCGCTGCGGGCGATGTAACGCGTGCGAACTACCTGCAAGGCATCCTGTTCTCATACGACGGGCGCTTTGACGAAGCGCTGCGTCAATTGCACAAGGCGGCTGCCCTCGATCCGTTCGCGCAGTCGGTCAGAACGGCCATCGCCCGCACGCTTTTTCTCGCGCGACGCTACGATGCGCTGATCGCGATGTTCGAAGATCGCGAGACACGCAAGCCGAATCTCGACGTCTTGCGATATCTCGGCCTTGCGTATGTGTTGTGCGGGGAACGCGATAAAGCCGCAGCGCTGCTCGAGGACATCTCGAACCATGCGAGCAATAACCTCGCGCACCGCATCGTTCCCGCTGAGCTTGAGGCGTGGCTGGGCCGTCCCGCCAGTGCTTCGCGCTTGTTGAAAGAAGCGCAGATCACGGTTGCCGATCGCGCATTGCTGACCGTGGCGATCGGTGATTACCCGACAAGTATTGCCGCGCTCGATTCGGCACGCAAAAGACGCGACCCGATCGTGCTCTCGCTGCGCTTCGATGCCTGCTTCGACAAGCTGCGCAGTTATGAGCGGTTCGAGTCGATTGCCAATCAGAGCCGGGTGAAACTGGCCGATTGAATTAGCCCGCGCTATACGCCCCATTATTCGCAATTCGCGAATGCCGCATTCGCCGACATCCCCATTCCAGTTCGTCCCGGCTTGGGCCACTCTCCGTCAAACCGGTGGCGCGCCCGCACGTCGAAGCATCGAGCCGACGTTGCGACGCACAACGCACGCCGGCTCGAATATGACATTGGAGACAGAGATGAAACCGAATCAGTGGGACGTGTCCTACGAATGGAAAGCCGTGACGCTGCTCGCGCTTGGCTTCGGCCTCGTAGGGCTTGACCGGTGGCTAATCGCACCGCTTTTTCCGTCGATCATGAAAGACCTGCATCTGAATGCGCAAGATGTGGGCAACTGCATCGGCATACTCGGGCTGTCGTGGGGCGTGTTCGCGGCGCTGATGGGCGGCATCTCCGACAAGATCGGCCGTCGCAAGGTGCTGATTCCCGCGATCATCGCGTTCTCGCTGCTGTCGGGTTTCTCGGGCGTGGCGGGCGGGCTGGCCGCGCTAATGGGCATTCGCGCGCTGATGGGCGTGGCCGAGGGCTCGTTCTGTCCCACCAGCTTCGCTGCGACCGCCGACGCTTCGCATCCGAAACGGCGCGGCTTCAATCTCGGCTTGCAGCAAAGCGGTTTTGCGCTGTTCGGGCTGGCGCTGTCGCCGATCATCGCGACGCAACTGCTCGGCGTAATGAGCTGGCGCTGGGTGTTCGCGCTCGTGTCGATTCCCGGGCTGATTCTCGGTCTGCTGATGTATCGCGTGATTCGCGAGCCCAAGCCTGACTCATCCGTCGAAATCACGCAGACGCCCACGCACAAGATGAATGGCAACTGGCGCGACGTGCTGAAAAGCCGCAACATTCGCGTCGCAATGGTCGCGCTGTTCTGCGCGATGACGGGCGTGTTCGTGCTCGGCGCGATGCTGCCGCTCTATCTGACCGACTATCTGTCGCTCGACACTCAACGCATGGGTGTCGTCGTATCGGCGATCGGCTTTGGTGGCTTTGTCGGGCAGTTCGGTTTGCCGGGGCTGTCCGATCTTGTCGGGCGGCGTCTTGCGAGCATCGTCGGCTTTGTCGGCACGGCGGTGATGCTGTACGTGTTCCGCGGCCTCGGCGCGCAACCGGTCGCGCTGTTCGCGGTGCTGTTCGTCGCGTCGTTCTTCACGCTGGGTCTCGTGTCGCTGCTGTCCGGGCCTATCGCGACGGAGGCGGCGCCCGTCGGCATGGTGTCGACGGCGATCGGCATCGTGGTCGGCGCGGGCGAGATTTTCGGCGGCGGCATTGCGCCTGCGCTCGCCGGTTTCGTCGCGACGCACTTCGGCATTCAGAACATCCTGTGGCTGCCCATCTGCGCGGTGATTCTCGGCGTCGGCGTGAGCCTGCTGCTCGAAGAGACAGCGCCCGCCAAAGTGCGCCGTCGCAGTGCATCGTCCGTCGACGAGTCCGCCCGTTTCCCTGCCGTCGAACAACCCGAATAACGGCAGTTTCCTTCGATGCCGCGCGCACCGATCTGCGCTCCAGCACGTATACACTGACGTGCTGGAGACGGGGACAAGGACGCAGCATGGATCGTTTTCTGAGCATCGAAGCCTTCGTGCGGGTCGCGGAGACCAGCAGCTTCGCCGAGGCCGCACGGCAACTCGGCGTGACCAGTTCGGTCGTGACGAACCGCATCCAGCAACTGGAGAAGTTCGTCGATGCGCCGCTCTTTCATCGCAGCACGCGTCACGTGCGGCTCTCCGAAGTCGGCGAAGCGTTTTATCGTGAATGCGCGGAAGTGGTCGGGCGCGTCAACGAACTGACCGATCAGATGCGCGAACTGCGCGCCACGCCGACGGGCAGGCTGCGCATCCAGATGCTGCCAGGCTTCGCGCTCGGACACTTCGGCGCGTCGCTGGCGGAGTTCAACCGGCGCTATCCCGGCATTCAGCTCGATGTGATCGTCAACGACCGCGTGGTCGATCCCATCGAAGAAGGCTTCGATGTCGCGTTTCAGATCTTCCCGCCCATCTCCGAATCGCTGATCGAACGGCGTCTTTTTCCCGTGCGGCGGCTCTTCTGCGCCGCGCCTTCCTATGTGAACGAGTATGGCGCGCCGCAGCATCCACGCGATTTGCTGCAGCACACCACGGCGCTCTATTCGGGCTATCCATCGCGAAACCGCTGGACGATGACGCGCGGCGACGAGGTCGTCGAGATGGAATTGCCCGGCATGATCCGTTCGAACTCCGTGCACCTGCTGCGCGACTATGCGCTGACGGGCGGCGGCGTGGTGTGCCTGCCGACGCTCGTCGCGAGCGCTGCGCTGCTCGACGGCACGCTCGTCCCGCTCCTTTCCGATTACGCGCTCTCGCCGCTGAACTTCGCGGCCGTGTATCCCGCGACGCAGCGCCAGGCGCTCAAGGTGAAGGCACTGGTCGAATTTCTCGCCGACTGGCTCGGGCCTGAGCCGTCGTGGGACACGCCGCTGATCGAACGCGGCTGGATTCGCTGATTATTCGCGAATCGCAAATGCCGTAATCGGTGCGGTGCCGGTTGTTGACGTGCCGCTGCGCTCCTAAAGTTCAAATCAACCACTTGTTGGAACTATGGAGACAGCAATGACCGACACGTCGTATCACACCTTCTTCGGTTCGCTCGACGGCTACCGCAAGGGCGAAATCGAAATCACGAGTGGCTCCGCGCGCCACTACGTGTTCTCCAACATCTTCGAAGTCGCATCCACATCCGCGCCCTACGAGAAAGTCGTAGCAGGCAAGAACCTCGAATACGTGATCGAAGTGCTGCGCATGGAAGGGCAGTCGCGCTGGTTCGCGAGTTCGCACGACGAGTTCGCGATCCTGATGGACGGCGAAACACGCATCGACTTCATCAAGCTCGATACGCCGCCGCAGAACGTGTCGGGTTCCATGTACGCGTCGAATGCCGGCGAGCAGCAAGCAGGCCGTGCGATGGGACATGTCGTGCTGCGCCGTGGCCATCAGGCGTTGCTGCCTGCCGGCTGCGCGTATCGCTTCAGCGCGCAGAAGCCCGGCGTGGCGCTCGTGCAAACGATGCTCGGCAAGCTCTCGGTCGAGAAGTGGGCGGACATCTGCCTGCACTGACGCCCCCCCAAATAAACATCAGGAGACACGACATGGCAACGCTCGACACGCTCGATCATTCCGCCGGTTTCGCCGCCGACACCGTCAAGGCCAGCGAACCCGATCCCGTCACCGGCTACAGGCGCTTCACGCTCGGCGCATTCGAATTTTTGCGCGACGAGTACTTCGTCAAGATCAACTGGCCCGCGAAAGGGCAGACGCGCACGCACGCCGTGCCCGCCGACGCCTTCCTGCGCGCGATGATGCGCGATGTCGCGTGGGGATTCTTCTACGGCTGGGTGAATTTCGATCACGTATTCGGCACGCGCAATCACTACGGCAAAGTCGACATTTACGCGGGCTCGTTCAACGGCATCATGAAGGAAGCGGGCGTCGACTACATGGAGACCTTCGAAACGCCGACCATCATGGCGACCTTCAAGGCGATCCTGCACGACTGGACCAACGAAGGCTTCGATCCGTTCGCTGCACCCGAAGAAACGGGCACGGCATTCGGCCGCAAGCATGGCGACAACGACGCCGCCATCGAACGCACGCGCATCGCGACGCGCCGTATGCCGGGACTCGAAGGCGATTCACCGCTGCGCGACGATGTGCCCATCAACCGCGCATTCGCCGATGTATCGCAAGACGAGCCCGAAGTGCACGTCGAGCCCGGTTTCGAAGGGCAATTGCATGCGTTCAACCTGTTCAAGTATCTGTCGCGCTCTGACGTGACGTGGAATCCGTCCGTGACGTCGGTGTGCGGTCAGAGCCTGTTCTGTCCGACCACCGAGGAGTACATCCTGCCCGTCTTCCACGGCAACGACCGCGTCGAATGGTTCTTGCAGCTGTCGGATGAAATCGTCTGGGACATCGGCGACAAGAACACGGGTGCGCCGCGCGCCCGCATCACGATGCGCGCAGGCGACATCTGCGCGATGCCGGCCGACATCCGCCATCAAGGCTATTCGACCAAGCGCTCGATGCTGCTCGTGTGGGAGAACGCGACACCGAATCTGCCGAAACGTTATGAAAGCGGCGAACTGAAACCGTATCCCGTCGACTTCTGAGTAGTGACGCGCCAGCTTTGAATCAAGGATCTCTCATGCAAAACCAACTCTTTATCGACGGCCGTTTCGTCGACGCCGCAGAAGGCGGCACGATCGACGTGCTCAATCCGCACGACGGCTCGTTGATCACGAAGATCGCCGCGGCGACTGCCGTCGATGTCGATCTCGCCGTCGCCGCCGCGACGCGGGCGTTTCCCAAATGGTCGGGTATGGCCGCTGCCGATCGCGGGCGTTTGCTGCTGCGTCTCGCCGATGCCATCGAAGCGAATGCGGAAGAACTCGCGCAACTCGAATCGCTCGATACAGGTCATCCGATTCGCGATTCGCGTTCGCTCGACGTGCCGCGCACGGCCGCATGCTTCCGCTATTTCGGCGGCATGGCGGACAAGTTGCAAGGCTCGGTGATTCCCGTCGAAACGGGTTTTCTCAACTACGTGCAGCGCGCGCCGATCGGCGTCGTCGGACAGATCGTGCCTTGGAATTTCCCGCTGATGTTCACCAGCTGGAAAATGGGCCCGGCGCTCGCGGCGGGAAATACCGTCGTGCTGAAGCCGTCGGAGATCACGCCGCTTTCTACGCTGCGCATCGTCGAACTGATGGCCGAAGTGGGCTTTCCTGACGGCGTCGTCAATATCGTGCCGGGTTATGGCAACACGGCGGGCCAGCGGCTTGCAGAACATACCGGCGTCGGCAAGATCGCGTTCACGGGTTCGACGGCGACGGGACGGCGTATTGTCGAAGCATCGCAAGGCAATCTGAAGCGCGTGCAACTCGAACTCGGAGGCAAGGGTGCAAACATCGTGTTCGAAGACGCCGATCTCGATGCCGCGATCAACGGCGCGGCATGGGCGATCTTCCACAACCAGGGGCAGGCGTGCATCGCGGGCTCGCGGCTGATTCTTCACGAGCGCATCGCCGATCAGTTCCTCGAACGCTTCGTCGCGCTAGCTGCATCGATCCGCGTCGGCAATCCGCTCGATCCTGAAACGGAAATGGGACCGCTCACGTCGCTGCAGCATCTTGAGCGTGTGAAGGCCTATGTCGACGTCGCTCGTGAGCAGGGCGGACGCGTGCTGACGGGCGGCACGTCGCCGCAGGATGCGTCGCTCGCGAACGGCTACTATGTAAGGCCCACGGTCGTCGAAGCGAAGACGCCGCAGGACCGCATCGCGCAGGAAGAAGTGTTCGGGCCGTTCGTCACGGTGCTGCGTTTCGGCAGCGATGAAGAAGCGCTGCAGATCGCGAATGGCACCGATTATGGTCTCGGCAGCGGCTTGTGGACGCGCGATCTGTCGCGCGCGCATCGCACGGCGGCACAGATTCACGCGGGCATGTGCTGGATCAACTGCTACAAGCGCGTGAATCCGGGCAGCCCGTTCGGCGGCGTCGGACAGTCGGGCTATGGACGCGAAATGGGCTACGAGGCGATGCACGATTACACGGAAGCGCGCTCGGTGTGGGTCAACGTCGACGGCAACGTGCCGCCGCATTTCAAGCGCTAGAAAGGACAATGGCGATGAAGGGCTTTGTCTATCAGGGCACGCCATCGCGCGTGGTGTTCGAGTGGGGCGCGCTTGCGCAACTGCCCGCGGAAGTCGAGCGGCTCGGCGCGCGGCGCGCGCTGATTCTCGCTACGCCCGAGCAGCACGTGTTGGCCGATGAAGTCGCGCGCGTGCTCGGTGAACGTGCGGCAGGCGTGCATGCGCAGGCCGTGATGCATGTGCCCGTCGACGTAGCACGCGCCGCGCGCGAAGCGGCCGCAACGCTCGACGCCGATTGCTGCATCGCCGTCGGCGGCGGCTCGACGATCGGTCTCGGCAAGGCAATCGCGCTGGAGTCGTCGTTGCCCATCATCGCCGTGCCGACCACCTACGCGGGCTCGGAGATGACGCCGATATACGGCCTCACGGAAGGGCGCGTCAAGCGCACAGGGCGCGATTTGCGCGTGTTGCCGCGCACGGTTGTCTACGATCCATCGCTCACGCTGACGTTGCCGCCGTCGATTTCGGCGGCCTCGGGCGTCAATGCGATTGCGCACGCGGTCGAAGCGCTCTATGCGGAAGACGCGAACCCTGTCATCAGCCTGATGGCGCAAGAGTCGATCCGCGCGCTGGGCGCCGCGTTGCCCGCGATCGTGCGCACGCCGGACGATGCCGACGCACGCAGCCGCGCGTTATATGGCGCGTGGCTCGCGGGCAGCTGTCTCGGCGCGGTCGGCATGGCGCTGCATCACAAGCTGTGTCATACGCTCGGCGGCACGTTCAACTTGCCGCATGCGCAGACGCATGCCGCGATGCTGCCGCATACGGCACACTACAACCACGAGGCCGCGTCCGATGCGTTGGCGCGCGTCGCGCAGGCGCTCGGCGGCCAGCACGCGAGCGAGGCCGGGCCACTGCTCTACGAATTGAACCGAACGCTCGGCATTCCCGTGTCGCTCGCGGAGATCGGCATGCCCGAAGCAGGTCTCGACGAAGCCGCCGAGCTTGCGTGCCGCAATCCGTATGCGAATCCGCGAGCGATAGAACGCGATGCGATCCGCGCGCTGTTGCAGCGCGCATGGCAGGGCACAGCGCCGGCCTGAACACGATAGGCAAGAACCTGGAGGAAGACATGTCGACAGACGAACGAGAGGCCGAACGAGCCTTGACAGAGCAGGTCGTAGCAAGCTTCGCGAACACGGAAGATGCGCGGCTGCGCACGTTGATGCAAAGCCTCATCCGGCACATGCACGCATTCGTGCGCGAGGTCGAGCCGACAGAGGCCGAGTGGATGTCGGCCATCCGCTTTCTGACCGCGACGGGCAAGATGTGCGACGACCTCGTGCGTCAGGAGTTCATTCTGCTGTCGGATACGCTCGGCGTGTCGATGCTCGTCGACGCGATCAATCACCGGCTGGCCACGGGCGCGACCGACACAACCGTGTTCGGACCGTTCTATATCGAAGGGATGCCGGAGCGTGCATACGGCGAGAACATGGCCTTCACGCCGGGCGCGCCCGCGCTCGTGCATGGCCGCGTATTGACGACGACGGGCGAACCCATTGCTGGTGCATTGCTCGACGTGTGGCAGACAGCCGACAACGGCATGTACTCCGGACAGGACACGGCGCAGCCGCATGGCAATCTGCGCGGGCGCTATCGAACGGACGCCGAAGGGCGCTATGCGATCACGACGATCGTGCCCGTCAGCTATCCGATTCCGACGGATGGTCCCGTGGGTCAGATGCTTGAAGCGACGGGGCGGCATCCGTGGCGTCCTGCGCATCTGCATTTCATGATCAAGGCGCCGGACTATCGCACGCTCGTCACGCATCTGTTCGACAAGGACGATCCGTATCTGCAATCGGATGCCGTGTTCGGCGTGAAGCCTTCGCTGATGGTTGCATACGACGAACGCTCCGCAGAAGACGAACTCGCGCGCCGCTTCGGTTTCAACGGTTCTTATCGCGAAGCGCGCTACGACTTCGTACTGGATGGGAGCGCCGCGTCATGAGACGTTACTTCGCAGTGTTCGCCACCGACAAGCCGCAAATGCGCGAAGTGCGTGAGCGCGTGCGGCCCAGTCATCGCGCGTATTTGCGCAGCGCGTCGTCGCACGGCGTGTTCGTGCGGCTCGGTGGCCCGACGCTCGCGCCGCATTGCGACGCGATGAACGGCACGCTGCTCGTCGTCGAAGCGGATGGTATCGGCGATGTGATGGCGTTCGTCGGCAACGATCCGTATATGCAGGCAGGCCTGTTCGAGCGGGTCGAAGTGCGGCCGTGGGACTGGAGCCTCGGCAATCCGGAGCAGCGCGTATGAATGGCGAAACACACCGGCTGTGCAGCCTCGGTGACGTGCCCGATGGCGGTGCGCACGTCGTGGACCGCGCAGGCCGGCCCGTGATCGTCGTGCGTCGCGGCGACAGCGTATGGGGCTATGTGAACCGCTGCCCGCATTTCTCTGTCCGGCTCGATTTCGAAGAAGGACAGGTGTCGTGCTATCGCGCACAGGTACTGATGTGCGCACATCACAGCGCGCTTTTTCGCTTCGAGGATGGGCGCTGCATCGAAGGACCGTGCGCTGGCGCCGCGCTCGATGCAGTCGCGGTGCAGGTCGATGCGACGCGGTCCGTTGTCGAAGTGAACATGTGACCGTCATGCCGAAGTTCGCGTCAGGCGAGAGCAGGCAGTAAGATGTCTGCTCTTTTCCTCTATGGGTGTTACTTCGATGCAAGTGCTGGTTGACGCAGACGCCTGCCCGGTCGTCGTCAAGGAGATATTGTTTCGCGCTGCGCGTCGCGTCGAAGTGTGCGTGACGCTGGTCGCGAATCAATATCTGCGAACACCGCCTTCCCGTTTTATCAAGGCGATACAAGTACCGGCGGGCTTCGACGCTGCCGATAATCGCATCGTCGAACTCGTTGAGAACGGCGATCTCGTGATTACGGCGGACATTCCGCTTGCCGCCGCTGCCCTCGACAAGGGCGCACATGTACTCGATCCGCGCGGCACGTGGTTCAGCCGCGAGAACATCCAGGAGCGTCTGACGATGCGCGATGTCATGGATCAGTTGCGCAGTTCGGGCATCGAAACGGGTGGCCCGACACCTTATTCCGCCAACGATGGGAAGGTGTTCGCAGGGCAACTGGACCGCTTCCTCGCACGCTATCGCGCCGCGCCGCGTTGAGCCGCCCGATGTACGTGTGACAGGTCGGATACGAAGCGACACCAATTTTTGTTCAGGGCAAAAATCCCGCCAGGCGCAAGCACAGTACTTTTATGTCGGAAGAATTGCTTTGGCGCGGAGAAAGACTGCGTGCTAAAGAAGTGCCCTTTGCAGAAGCGGCAGCCCTGTGTCTCCTCCTCGAGCGTTGGGCCAGTAGATGCGCTTTGCTGCGACTCACAATACGCACGAACCGCTCTGCGGGCCCGACAAGGTCTGGATGTTCGACGTTACCGGGAGGATGGCCGCCACCGCGATACGCATGACGATTGCTTGCAAACGTTCGACTCCCGTTCCGAGGAAGTTTTAGCGCGATATTGGACTTTGGTCCAATATCATATCGACGATCTGCACAATATCCTTGATCTGAGGGATATAGCAGACTCGATACTTGCCAGTGCCATTGGCGGGCATCTGTCACATACGAACGCCGGCGCGACGCCGGAAGGGACCATTGACATAGACGAGGCACATGATGGAATTCGTATTTTTACTCGCAATCTTTCTCACATCGAGTGGATTTCTTGTCGATGCTGCCGTCACGCCAAAACCGTCCACCGCCGTTGCGCCGCCCGCCGCTTCTGTCTCCGTCGAACGCGGAACGATTGCCCCGCAGCAGCTTCCGCAATTGTCGGGATTAAATGCTCAGCCGGCGGGATCCTGAGCGACACAGCAAGCGCGTCATCGTCGAAACAGGCGGAACGCTGCGTGTGGAATAGCACTTGAAATGCAGTGCCGGTAACGTATTCTGCTTTCACGGCCGCTTCATGTTGCATGGCCCGATTGAAGCTTTGAGGCGACGCAACAAGGGGAAGCCAGGTGGCCACTGCCGCGACGTCGAGCATCACGCTGAGCGCGGATTCCGCTCGCAACGGAATGGACGTCGACGCGCTGCGCCACGGCGTGCTCGACAATCTGATCTGCCTGCAGGCACGTCCGCCCGGTATTGCGACGCCGCACGACTGGTACATGGCGCTTGCCTACAGCGTGCGCGACCGCATGCTCGCGCGCTGGGCCGCGACGATCCAGACCTACGCCACGCGCGAATTGCGGGTGGCGTGCTACCTCTCCGCCGAATTCCTGATCGGGCCTCAGCTCGGCAACAATCTCGTCAACCTCGGTATCGAAGAGAACGCGCGTGCGGCGATGCGTTCGCTCGGACAGGATCTCGACACGCTGCTTGCGCTCGAAGAAGAACCGGGGCTCGGGAACGGCGGGTTGGGGCGGCTGGCGGCCTGTTACCTCGATTCGCTCGCAACGCTCGAAATTCCGTCGGTCGGTTATGGCATCCGCTATGAATTCGGTATCTTCGATCAGGAGATTCGCGACGGCTGTCAGGTCGAGGTGACGGACAAGTGGCTGGCAAAAGGCAATCCGTGGGAGATCGTGCGCCCTAATGTGGCGTATTACGTGGCCTTTGGCGGCCACACGGAAAGCGCAACCGATGAACAAGGCCGGTACAAGGTGCGCTGGGTGCCGGCACGCATGGTCAAGGGCGTCGCCTGCGATACGCCGATGCTCGGCTTTCGCGTCAATACCTGCAACACGCTTCGTTTGTGGAAGAGCGAAGCTGTCGAGTCATTCGACTTGCAGGACTTCAATGCGGGCGATTATTACCAGGCCGTGCAGGAGAAGGTGATCTCCGAAACGCTTTCGAAGGTGCTCTATCCCAACGACGAACCCGAAGCCGGCAAGCGGCTGCGCCTCGCGCAGCAGTACTTTTTCGTGTCCTGCTCATTGCAGGACATGCTGCGTCTTCTCGATCTGAAGGGCGAACCCGTAGCGCGTTTCGCCGATATGTTCACGGTGCAGCTGAACGACACGCATCCTTCTATCGCAGTGGCGGAATTGATGCGCCTGCTGGTCGACGTGCGAATGGTTGCGTGGGACGAGGCATGGGAGATCACCTGCCGCACGCTGTCTTACACCAATCACACGCTTTTACCTGAGGCGCTCGAAACATGGGGGCTGCCGCTCTTTAATCAGTTGTTGCCGCGCCTGCTCGAGATCATCTACGAAATCAACCGCCGTTTCCTCGAAACCGTGCGCCGCAGATATCCCGGCGATGAAGCGCGCATTGCGCGTATGTCGCTGATCGACGAGAGCGGCGAGAAGAAAATCCGCATGGCGCATCTGTCGATGGTCGGCAGTCATGCTGTCAACGGCGTTGCCGAACTGCACTCCAAACTGCTCAAAGAGACCGTGTTGCGAGACTTCGCGGAGTTGTGGCCCGAGCGCTTTCTCAACGTCACGAACGGCGTCACGCCGCGCCGCTTCATGCTGCTGAGTAATCCGGGACTCGCCAGCCTGCTCGACGAGACGGTTGGGGAAGGATGGGTTACCGATCTCAAACGGCTGAGAGCGCTCGACGCATACGCTGACGACCCCACGTTTCAGGCGAAATGGCGTAATGTCAAACATTCGAACAAGAGGATACTGGCCGAGCGAATCCGCGATGTCACGCATATTGCCGTCGATCCCGCCGCGCTATTCGACGTTCAGGTAAAGCGCATTCACGAGTACAAGCGGCAGCATCTGAACGCGCTTTATATCATCACGCTTTATCAGCGGCTGCGGCGCAATCAGGAGCCGGACGCCGCGCCGCGCTGCTTCATCTTTGGCGGCAAGGCGGCGCCAGGCTATGCGATGGCAAAGCTGATGATCCGGCTGATTACGGGAATCGCGGAGGTCGTCAACAACGACACGGCGATGAACGGCAAACTAAAGGTCGTGTTCTTTCCGGATTTCAATGTGAAGAACGCGCACTTCATCTATCCCGCCGCCGACGTATCCGAGCAGATTTCCACCGCCGGCAAGGAAGCATCCGGCACGGGGAACATGAAGTTCATGATGAACGGCGCGCTCACGGTCGGCACGCTGGATGGCGCAAACATCGAAATCCGCGATGAAGCAGGTCCCGAGAACTTCTTTCTTTTCGGTCTCACTGCAGCGCAGGTGGAGAACGTCAAGCGAGAGGGTTATCGGCCTGCGCTGCATGTCGAGAGCAATGCAGCACTGCGCGAGACGCTCTATCTGATTTCTGACGGGTACTTTTCTCGCGGCGACAAGCAGGTGTTTCGTCCGCTTGTCGACAACCTGCTCAACGCCGATCCGTTTCTCGTGCTCGCGGACTATGCGGATTATGTCGCGTGTCAGGAACGCGTGAGCCGTGCGTGGCAAGATCCTGCCCGTTGGACGCGCATGTCGATTCTCAACACCGCGTACTCGGGGAAGTTCTCATCGGATCGCGCGATTGCCGAGTACTGTGAGCGAATCTGGAACATCTCCCGGGTACGCGTCACGCTCGATCAGGCGCTCAGCGTGCCGGTGATGCTTTGAGGCATCGCTGGAAAAGGCTCGACGCGGGAATGTGCCGCCGTCGCTAGGAAGGCATCCGCTTCAGCTCAGCGATGCGCATCCGATAGCTGCGCAGCAGACAGTCCCTGTCAGTGCATACATCGCGCGAACTTCGGAGCCATGTCCGCTGATCGGCGCGCAATCGGTTCTTGTTGGTCGAGGTCTTCATCTTCTGCCCATAGATTTCAGCCAATGTCCTGTCGATACGGGTCAGCTCCGCGTCTCCGCAAATGAGCCGCGCCTGGAGCGAAACAAGCTTGCTGCAATCGGAAACGTGCGTCGTAGAAGCCTTCGTTTCGTATCGGGCTTCGAGCAGACCAGGCTTGCACAAGCCCTGCAGCGACTTGCAAGCGATATCGCGCCCGACCCATGCCATGTCTCCCGCGCCATAACGCTTGACGAATCGATTGATCGCGGCCTGGCTTATTCCTCGTTGCATGGCATTGGCAGCGATGATTTCATTGCAAAGCGAGTCCGCGGCGTAGCCTTTCGCGTCGCGCCGGTAGCAACTGTGAAAGCCGAGCATTCCGGTACCCAGGACACTGCGGCGTTCTCCTGAAGCGAACAGGATGGAAGCGCAAGCGGATGCGCACTTCGCGTGGTCAGGAACGGCTGTATAAACGCGGACTTTATCCATTGCATCGACGACACGAAACGCGGCCTCGACGTTACCACCCGGGCTATTCAGAAAGAGGACGACGAGCCCTTCGTCGTCACGGTCGGCCGATCTGGCCAGGGCCGCGAATTTCTCGGCGTCGCCATCCTGAATCCTCCCTTCAGCCATCACGACTTTCAGATGGACCTGCGGTGATGCATCGAGCTTGAAATTCATTGCGAGCGCCGTGCCGGGAAACACGAGCACAGTGATGCAGACGCACGAGTGCAACCAGTGAGTGAGGCTACTGGTTGTCGCGCAATTTGCCGGGAGGCGCTGAATGCGGTTCACGCATGTCTCCTCGATGCCGACACCGTCTATCGACGTGTGCTTTCAATTATCAGATCGTGCGGCAACGCCGGCAAGTTTCTGATGCATCGGGACGACGCGTGGTAAAGATTGCTCAGCTCAGATCAACTCCATCTTCGCCGTCAGATACGTCAACTCGATCCGGTTCGACACGCCGAACCGTTTGCGCAGCTTGCGCAGATGATAGTCGACGTTATGCGCGCTCGTATCGAGCCGTCGCCCGATTTCCTTGTCGGACGCGCCTTCCGCGATTCCCGTCAGCAGCTTCTGTTCGAAGGCCGTGAGACTGTTCGACGCGTGCTCGCGTGCCGCTGTGATCAGCTTCGGAGAACCGAACTTGTGAACCGACAAGCCGATCGACAGCGCCTGTTCGACGGTGGCCGCTGTGATCCAGTCGCGATTGCGGCGCGGCGCGGTGAAACTCATGAACGCATGCAGGCGCGTGCCCGGCATCGCCATCGAATACATGATGCCGCTGCACATCGCGTCGTCGCGCATCGTCTGCAGGAAATCGGCGAAGGCTTCGCGCTCGTCGGGCAACGCGAGACTTTGACGCTCGCCTTGCTGACGCAGATTGCGCAAGTCCCACACGATCGGCATGCTGCACATGCGCGCGCCGAACGTGCGCGGGTCGACATCGAAGTGATGACGATGCACATACTCGCCGCGATACGTGGAAGGCGTGAAGGCTTCGTGCAGAAAGAGTCTTTGCACACGGTCGCCCGAGAATTCGAGCGCGAAATAGGCGAAGGTCGAAAAGCCCGTCAGATGCAGCAGGCTCGACACGATGCGCGCGCGTTCGGCTTCGCTTTGCGCACTCGACAGAATCTGCGCGACGCCCAGACGGGGCGCGTCTTTCTGTTCGACGGCTGCCTGCTTCGAATCGTTGTACCAGACCACGGGAATGCGGCGCGCGGCATCGTGCGATGCGCAGGCATTTGCGCACACTGTGATATTTCCGGGTGCAGCATGGGGTATCGACACAACTTCAGACATTGGCGCAGTCCTCGATGCGGGCAGCATCGGATTTCACGCAGGACCTCGAATCAACGGCCTGGCTGCGTAGAGATCGTACTGCGCGCGTGTAACGACGAATCAATCTGAGCAGTGAATGGATGCACTCAAGCTTTTCGGGGGCATTGTACATACGAAAGAATGCTCACGTAATATGTCGTAAGCGATAGCGCTAAAAAAAGAAAAAACAATAAGTCGCGTACCTATAAAAAGACCAATGACATATCGGGGTTCGAAATGAATCGAACAGAATAAGAGAGCAAGCTCCCCATGACAGCACAAGACGGCGAACCCCTTGTCGAATGGTTCTCGCAGGCCGATGTACAGGCGCACTGGGATGGCCTGCCGGCGCGCAACGAAGAGAACGAGCGCAACATCGACAATGGCGGAATTACCGGCACACATTTAACAGTCGGAAAATCCGACCCATTCGAACTCGATTTTTGTCAAATCCATGCACGCATGAGAGCGGCGGGTTTTAGCACGTTGAGTTACGGCGCATATGAAATGATTGGCCAGCGTGTATTGCACGCTTATGTATTGCGCGATCTCGCGCCCGTCTCTTTCATGCAGGCCTATTTCGACGGCATGTGGTACGCGTCCGATCCGCGTTTTGCAGAAGTACTGCAAAGCGGCTTTCCCGTCGCGTGGCAACTCGACCGCCTCGATGAAGAGGCGCAGCGCACGGGCGATCGCCGCGCACTCGCGCTTGCCGCATCGTTGCGTGCGCATGGCATGAATAGCGGCGTGATCTTCAGCCTGTCCGCGCCGCAACTCGACTTGAGTGTCGGCGTAGGGCTCACCTCCGAGCTGCGCGATGCAGACTGGATCAACGACCGCGTGGTCGGCACGGCCCTCGCCGTGAGCCTTGCCGTGCATCGCTTCGCGCAGCCGTTCGTTGCGGCGCGGGTTCAACAGGTCCGCGCCGTCGTACTCGACCCTGAGCAGGAAGCGGTATTGGAACGGCTCGTGCAAGGCCTGCCCGATCAGGATATCGCCGACGCGCTGCATCTCTCGCTGCATAAGGTCGGCTATCACATCCAGACGCTGGAGCGGCTTTTCAAGGTGCAGAATCGCGCGCAGCTTGCGTATCTTGCGGCACGCCGCGTACGCGCATGACCGTTCGCTGAACCCGCCTTAGAGCCAACCTCAGAGCCAACCTCAGAGCCAACCTAAGAGCCATTCGCACATTTCGTAGTGGCACGCGCACTTCACCGTCAAAGCGTCGCAATGGCTACGAGGTGCGCGGACTTTTCACACGACGCCCACCGCTACACTCGTTCGCATTCGGATACCCCATCGGGCATCGGAACGCGTGCGCGCTGCGAAAACCGTGCGCCGGAGGACACGATTCAAACAAGAGCGAAACCATAAAGACGAGCCTCAACAGATAGTACAAACCGTGTTTCAAACAGGGAGCGGGTACTCGACGATGGCAGATCCAAAAGCGCTTCCGCGCGGCTGGCAGCGGATGTTTTCCGCTGGCGCGAGCGTGTCCGGCGCACGACGCGCCGCGGCGCCGCGCGCCGATCTGTTTCTCGCGGCGTTCATCGTGTCGGTCATCGCGCTGTTCATCCTGCCTCTGCCGCAGGCCGCGCTCGACGGCATGATCTCGCTGAATCTCGCCGTCAGCGTCGTGCTTCTGACGGTGTCCACGTATGTGCCTTCCGCCGTGAGCTTCTCTTCGTTTCCGGCGCTGCTGCTGTTCACGACGTTGTTCCGCCTCTCGCTGAATATCGCGTCGTGCAAGCTGATTTTGCTGCATGCAAATGCGGGCCATGTGATCGATGCGTTCGGGCGGCTCGTCGTCGGCAACAACGTCGTCGTGGGCGGCGTGGTGTTTCTCGTGATTGCCGTCGTGCAGTTCATCGTGATCGCGAAAGGCTCCGAACGTGTCGCGGAAGTGGGCGCGCGTTTCTCGCTCGATGCAATGCCCGGCAAGCAGATGAGTATCGACGCCGATCTGCGCGCGGGCATCATCAGCGCCGACGAAGCGCGCGACCGGCGCGAAAAGCTCGAACAGGAATCGCAGTTGCACGGCGCGATGGACGGCGCGATGAAGTTCGTGAAGGGCGACGCCATTGCGGGACTCGTGATCGCCTTTATCAACATCGTCGCGGGCATCGCGGTCGGCACGGTGATGCACGAAATGAGCATCGGCGACGCGCTGCAGCGTTACGCGATTCTGACCGTGGGCGACGGCATGGCGTCGCAGATTCCGTCGCTACTGGTGTCGATCGCGGCGGGCATCGTGACGACGCGCGTCGCGACCCGCGATACGCGTCAGCGCCAGCTAGGCGAGCAACTCGGCGAACAGCTGGGCGCCCATCCGCGCGCGCTGCTGATCGCGGCGCTGGTGCTTGCGGGCTTTCTGATCGTGCCGGGCTTTCCGAAGTGGTCGTTCGCGCTGATCGCGCTGGGGCTCGGCGGGGTCGCGATCATGCAGATGAAGCGCCGCACGGCTGCGCCTTCGTTCAACCTGATCAACATCGCGGGGCGTATCGACAGCGCGCAAGGCGAAGGGCAGGCCGCGCGCGTGTCGCATGTCGCGGGCGTGACGTCGCTGATCGCGGTGTCGCTCGCCGCCGATCTGCGCAGCGCGCTCAATCTCGCGCAGTTGCAGTCGGCGCTCTCGGCAGCGAAGGCGCGCGTCGATGCCGACATCGGCACCGTGTTTCCGCGCATCACGCTCAACGACGACGAAGGCGCGCCGGACAGCAGCTACCGCATCTATCTGCAAGACGTGCTCGCCGCGCACGGCGCATTGAAGCCGGGCTGGCTGCTGTGGGACGGCGTATCGCCGTTGCCCGAAAGCGCGGAGCGTCAGCCGGCGGAAGCGTTCGGCCCGTTCGCGACCGCGCTGTGGATCAAAACCGATGCGGCAGTTGCGCCCGAAGGCAAGCATCTGTCGAATGAAGCGGTGCTGGCCGCGCACGTGGAGCAGGTCGTGCGGCAACACGCGGACGAACTGCTCGGCATTCAGGAAACGCAGGCGCTCGTGCATCTGGTGCGGCGCGATCATCCCGAACTCGTCAGCGAACTGACGCGCCTCGTGCCTTTGCAGCGCATAACGGAGGTGCTGCGGCGTCTGCTCGCCGAACAGGTGCCGATCCGCAATCTGCGCGTGATCTTCGAAAGCCTCATCACGTGGGCGCCGAACGAGCCCGACGATGTGATCGCGCTGGTCGAACTCGTGCGCATCGACTTGCGACGCATGATCACCGACCGGCACGCGGGCGCCGCGCGCCAATTGCGCGTCGTGCTGTTCGAACAGAACCTGCAGGAGCGCATCGAGAGCGCGGTGATGCGCACGAAGCAGGGCAATTTTCTCGCGCTGTCGAGCGCGATCAAGCAGGACATCTGCGAACAGGTGCGCGCGATCGTCCATGCGTCGAGCGCGTCGCCGGGACAGCACGGCAATGCGCGGCTCGCCGTGATGGTCGCGCTCGGCGCACGCCGTTACACGAAGTCGATCCTGCAACCGGTGCTGCCCGATCTGCCCGTGCTGTCGTATCAGGAGATCGAAGAGGACGTGCAACTGCATACGGTCGGCTGGGTGAAGAATCCGCCCGACGACGGCACGGTTGGCGCAGGCGCCGGCGTGCGCACGACGGAGGCGTCGCCATGACCAGTTCGACGATCCTCGATCTGACGCAGCAGGCGCTCGTGCTGGTGCTGCTGCTGTCGCTGCCGATCGTGCTGACGGCAGCGGTGGTCGGTCTCGCCGTGGCGATCTTGCAGGCGGTGACGCAGGTGCAGGACTCGAACATCGGCATTGCCGTGCGGCTGATTGCCGTGATGGTCGCGCTGGTGGTGTTGTCCGGTTGGTTGGGTGGCGAGGTGCTGCGTTTCGCGCAGCAGGCGCTGACGCGTTTGTTCGTTTCTTCAACGGGTGTTCTCTGATGGGCCGACGTGCCGTTCCTCTCCGATTCGACGCAAAGCGCGACCGCAAACGCGCGCAGAACGCGCTCGCGATGCTGACCGTGATCGCGCTGCTGTCCGTCACGATGTTCACCGCGCTGTCGCAGCCCGCGCGCGCCGCTGAACTGCGCTGGCGCAACCGGCCGTTCACGATCGTCGCGAACGGTCGCAAGATCGCGGACTTCATTCGCGAGCTGGCGTCGTCGCAGGGCGTGACGGCCGTGGTCGATCCGAAAGTGGACGGCACGATCAGCGGCCGGTTTTCCGGCACGCCGCAGCAGACGCTCGATACGATCTGCGCGACCTACGGCCTCACGTGGTACTACGACGGCTCGTTCCTCTACGTCGATCCCGCCGATCAGTCGCAAAGCCAGGTCATTCCGATTCCACCGAACTCGGCGGGAGAAATCGGCCGCACGCTGCAGACGATGCAGATCACCGACAAGCGCTTCCAGCTCGTCATCAACGACCGCGCGAACAGCATCTACGTGTCGGGCCCGCGCCGCTATATCGAACTCGTGCGGCAGGCGGTGAGCACCGTTGGCAATCCGGCGTCGAACGGGCAGCTTGCCGACGTGCGCGCGTTCCGTCTCAAGTACGGCTGGGCGTCGGACTTCACGATCAACCGCTCGGGCAAGGAAGTCGTGATTCCCGGCGTCGCGACGATGCTCAAACGTTTGTACGGCAAAGGCGGCTCGCGCCAGAACCTGATGCCGACCAACGCGACGCTCGGCGCCGCCGCGCGACAGATGAAGCTCGGCTCGGGCGTGACGATCGCGGTGCCGCGCATCGAGTTTCCCGACATCGCGGGCGGCCCGGCGGGCTACGGCGGATACGGCGCGACGAACGCTTCGCCGGACGGCCAGCTGCCGTTTTCAGGCGGCGCGTCGGGCAACAGCGATACGCTGCCGCAGATCGAAGCCGATCCCGCCATCAACGCAGTGCTCGTGCGCGATCTGCCCGAAAACATGTACCGCTATCAGTCGCTGATCAACGAACTCGACGTGCGCCCGCGCATCGTCGAGATCAACGTGACGATCATCGATATCGACGAGAACTCGCTCGACAGCCTTGGCATCGACTGGCGTCTGCACACGACGCACGGGGACGTGCAGATCGGCAACGGTGCGAATCCGCTCAACGGCAACACGCAGTACAACGGCGCGGGCAATCCGCCGCTCACGTTCGGCGTCGGCACGTCGGAGACGGGGCAGACGGGCACCTTCATGCCGACGGGCATCGCGCTGACGGCGTCGATCGGCGGCTCGCTGCGCGACTATCTGCTGACGCGCGTGAACGCGCTCGCGCAGACGGGCAAGGCCGAACTGCATTCGAAGCCGAAAGTGCTCGCGCTCGACAACACGGAAGCGATCCTCGAAAACCTCACGCAGTTCTATGTGCAGGTGCAGGGCTTCCAGGACTCGTCGCTGTATAGCGTGACGACGGGCACGAGCATCAAGGTCACGCCGATGATCGTCGACGATGCCGCTGTGCAGGCGGCCGCCGCGCATGCGCCGAACGCGGAAAGCGTGATGATGTCGATCGACATCCAGGACGGCAACGTCGTGCCGGGACAATCGGTGTCGAACGTGCCCGTGATCCAGCAGCGCAACATCGTCACGAAGACGATGATCGACGAAGGCAGGAGCCTGCTGATCGCGGGTTTCAACAACGATCAGGTGCAGCTAAACAAAAGCGGCGTGCCGTGGCTGAAGGACATTCCGCTGATCGGCAATCTCTTCAAGTACACCGACAAGACGGGCGAGCACATGGAGCGCTTCTATCTGCTCACGCCGCGCGTCGTCAGCAGTGCGTCGATGTATGCGCCCGACGGTGCGCCGATCAATCCGAATCTCGGCAGCGCGCCCGATGCGAACGGCCTGACGATGTATCGGCCGCCAGACAACGACGTCGCCGTGCCGCTCACGCCGAAGCCGTTGCCGGGCACGCGCTATGGCCCGCCTCTTCCGCCGCCCGCGCCGGAAGACGCAGCGTCGCAGCCCGCCGCGACGCAAACGGGCGCGCCTCAAACCCAGGGACCGCAGGATCATGCCTACGACCACCCTTGATCCGCACGCGGCGATGTCGAACGCAGCGAACGCAACGCCTGCCGCAGCGCAGGATGCCGTCGCATCGCCGTGGAACCTGTGCTTTCTCAGCGGCCCGATGTATGGACGCACGATGTCGCTGGCGCGCGGCGCGAACTGGGTCGGCACGGCAGCCGATTGCGAAGTGATCCTGCCCGATCGCGAGATCGCGGCGAAGCAGTTGTGTCTGCAGGTCGGCGCGCTGGCCGTGACGGTGCAGAACTTCGGCGAGAGCAAGGCGGCAGTGCTGTTCAATGACGAACCGCTCGGCACGGGCCGCCGTTCGATGACACCCGCCGATGTCGTCACGGTCGGCTCGATCCGGCTCGGCATCGCACGCAATGCGCTGTCGACGGTGGCCGTGCCCGCCGAAAGCGAAAAGCCGCAGACGGGCCGCGACGCCGCATGGCTCGGCTGGCTCGCGGACGCGGGACGGCGCGTCGGCAGCCGGCGCTTCGTGATCGTGCTGGCGGCGTTGTGGCTCGGCGTGCTGCTGGGCGCGCTCGGCTATGGGCTCGTCGCGTGGTCGGGCGGCTTGCCGTGGCAGCACGAATCGGCGTTGTCGCGCGTGCATCGGCTGCAACAGGCGCTGCGTCCTTATCCGGAACTGAACGTCGCGCCGCGCGAAGACGGTGCGCTCGTCAGCGGCTATGTGAAGGATGCGGCGGAACGCGAGAAGGTCGCGCAGGTCGTCGCGAGCGTCGATAACGCCGCGCTCGGCAACATCTATGTCGTCAGCGACCTGCTCGCCACCGCCCAAACCTACTTCAGCGACACGCCGCTGAATGTGAGCTACGAAGGACGCGGACGGATCGAACTGACGGGCAGCGCGCCGCGCGCGCAGATCGCGCAGCGCATCCAGAACTACATGAAGGATGCGCGGCCCGCGCTCGAAGTCGTCGATCACGTGCGCTACGACGATCCGCGTCCGCCGATGCGCGCAGGCATGCTCGGCGGCACGGCGGGCATTCCGGAGATCGTCACGGTGTTCGCGGGCGACGGCGATCAGCGCTATATCGAGGCCGTCGACGGCAACCGCTATTTCGAAGGCGCAAGGATGAAGCAGGGGCCGACGGTGGTATCGATCGGCGCGGACGAAGTCGTGTTCGATGTGGATGGACGGCGCGTGACGATGCCGCTCGGCGGCAAGGCAGCAGGGACGCCAGTGAGCGCTTCGGCGGCGGAGGCTGCATCCGCTGTGAAGAGTGGCGCGGCGGCGGGCGTGGCGATGCCGGTATCGGGCACGACGGCTTCTGAAGCACCGCCGTCCGCACAGGCCGCGTCAGGAGTACACGCAACACAGCCATGAGCGCATCAGCAACAGTATTCGCGCGACGCGAACGAGAAACCCATCGCGTCGCGCACCAGAACGCAAGACTCCGGATCGATGCAGATTCGATATGCAGATCCGAAGACTCGCGTAAGCGGCCACGCAGGGCACCTTGCCCGCGCAGCCGGAATGTCTGTCAACACTTGAAGGAGTGAGAGATGAGCGGAAATACCACGGGTCCCGTCACCGATACGGGCGCTGTCCAGAACCAGGCCAACCAGCTGATCCAGGCCCAGGAAAAACTCACTGAAATCCAGTTCATGGTGCAAGGCTCGACGAGCACGTTCCAGACGACGGGCGCAGTGACGTCCGCAGCCGGGACGGCCGCGTCGCAGGCTGCGGAGCATATCGGTTCGGCGGGCCGCTCCTGACGCCGGGCGCTGGCCGCCCGCGTAGCGCCCATGCATGCGAGTCCGCTACGCCGATGAAGCGCATCGGCGGCGGCTGGGTACGCGCGCGCTGCGGCCGGCTTTCCGTGCGTCGACTGGATGAGTACAAGGAGGACCGATCATGACAGTCTCAGGTGTCGCGCCGCCTTCGACGGCGGCGCTCGCCAGTGCCACAGCTTCACAAAGCGTCGATGCAAACGCTGGTGCAAACGTCAATGCAGGCAAGTCGCCCGACGCAGCGCACGTGAAGCAGTTCGACGGCCTGATGCAGACGTCGAACACGGGCACAGGCGTGCAGAGCATGTCGCCGACGTCAGCGCCGCAGCAAACGCAGCAGACGCCGCCCGTCTCGACCGACGTTCGCATGACGCCCGCCGACGCGAATCATTCGTCGCTGGTCGAGCGTCTGCGCACGTTCACGAACGATCTCGACACGCGTTATTCGGGCTTGCAGAAGCATCAGGAACAGATGCTCACGTCGATGTCGCAGAACAGCAACGACCCGTTGATGTCGATGGCGCAGGCGATGGATTTCCAGTGGAGCGCGACCACGACGATTTCCGAATATCAGTTGAGTCTTGCCGTCGCGCAGGCAACCAACGGCTTGACGCATTCGATTCTGAAGAATCAGGAATGACGGATGACAGCTTCACTCAACGGCCCGGGCGCGCCGATGTCTGACGCGAGGCCGCGCCTGAAAACCATCGCGCGCGCGGCGAGCGTCGGCGCGCTGGTGCTGCTGCTCGCCGGTTGCCAGAAGGAAGTGTATTCGGGCCTCACGGAAGCGGAAGCGAACCAGATGGTCGCCGTGCTCGGCGACGCGGGCATCGCTGCGTCGAAAGACAACGATGCGCGCGATGCGTCCGACCGCCAGGCGTGGCTCGTCGAAGTCGCCGACGACGACATGCAGCCCGCGCTGACCGTGCTGCACGCAAACGGTCTGCCGAAGCCGCATTTCGCGAGCGTCGGCGAACTGTTCCAGAAGCAGGGGCTGGTGTCGACGCCCGCCGAGGAACGCATGCGCTATCTGTACGGTGTGTCGCAGGATCTGACGCATACGTTGCAGGATATCGAGGGCGTGGTGGTCGCGCGCGTGCAGGTCGTGATTCCCGAGAACGATCCGCTCGCGGACAAGATCAAGCCTTCGTCGGCGGCCGTGTATATCCGCTATAAGCCGGGCGTCGATCTGCGCGCGATGGCGCCGATGGTGAAGGATCTCGTCGCGCACAGCATCGAGGGCTTGCAGTACGACAACGTGTCGCTGTTTCTGCAACCGGCGGCAGCGAAGTCCACGCCCGTCAACGGCATCGGCAATGCACTGACCGATATCGTGCGGCTGCGCTCGCCGCTCGGCTGGCTGGTCGGTGCGCTGATTCTGCTGACGCTCGCGGTGATCGCGTTGTCGGCTGCGCGGCGCGGCATGTTCGGCAGACGGCTCGCGGGTCTGCTGGGCGGTGGTGCACGCAGCGAAGGCGCGGTGCATGCGCGCGGCGCGCGCGTGGCCGAAAGTGCGCGCGACAGTGTGTAGCGCAGCGGCAAGCGGCCTTGACGAGCGCGTATGACGCCGAACCTGCCCTGGACGCATGCGCTCGCGCCGCCCGCGCCGCCGCAGCATGTCGCGTTCTACCGGATGGTGTGCGAGTTCGTGTTGCGGCCCGACACCTATCTGCACGTGACGCGCGTGCCTGCCGACTGGCCGCCCGCGTATCAGCATTTCTCGCGCTTCGGCGAAGCGGGACGGCGGCTGATCGCGCGTCATCTGCTGGAGGCGTACGGCGTGGCGCAGACGGCTCAAGCCGATTTCGCAGCGTCGACGCCGCTCGCGCGGCTCGCGTTGCTGCCGGGCGCGGCGCTCGAACAGCTGGCGTCGTATGCGGGTCTGCTGCTGCATCGCGCGTGGCTGCGCGACGCGTTGCAGCAGCGGCGCGTGCGCGCGGAAGTGGTCGGCAAGCTGGGCGCCGATGCGCTCGAACTGGCGCTCGAACGCGCGCCCGAGTTCGGCGCGCTCGGCGAAACGCTCGAACCGTGGCGCGACGATCCCGCCGCGCTGCCCGCCGTGATCCGCGCACGCGGCGGTCGACTGCTGGCGGATTTCATTGGCGCGGCGGGCGAGGCCGTCGAGCGGCGCGCGATGCTCAAGTTCAATCTCGCGATCGACAGCGAAGCGCCGTATCTGCTCAACCACGCGCAGCGCGACCAGTTCGGCGAGCTGCTGTTTCTGTATCTGATCCCCGAGAGGTTCGCGGCATGGGACTGGCTTTTCTGATCACGAGCGACAACCTGCAATTGCTCTCGGAGCGCAAGGTGCTCAAGGAGCGCGAATACGCGGCGCTGCTCGATGCATCGGCGGTGATCGCGACGGCGCGCGAGGAAGCGCAGCGCATCGTCGAGGCGGCGCAGCGCGAGTTTGACGCGCGCCGCGAAGCGGGCTACGAAGAAGGCTTGCGACGCGCGCAGCAGGAGCACGCCGCGCAGGCGTACAGCCAGGCGCTCGCGGCGGCGAAGACGATGGAATCGATGAAGGACGCGATGGCCGAGATCGTCGTGAAAGCGGTGCGCGCGATCGTCGGTGAAACGAATACGCAGCGGCTCTATGAAGCGGCGCTCGCGCGCATCCTGCCGCTCGTGAGAGATGAGCCCTTTCTGATCGTGCATGTCGCGCCGGGGCGTCGCGACGAGATGGACGCGGCGCTCGCGGGCGCGGCGATGCAGCAGGTCCGTTCGCGCATTCGCGTCGTCGAAGATGCGCAGATCGCAGCGCAGGCCTGCACGGTCGAAACGCCGTCGGGACGTATCGATGCGAGCCTCGACTTGCAGATCGACGCGCTGCGCCAGGCGATTCGCCGCGAGCCGTTGAAGGGAGCCACAGGAGCCACGCGATGAACACGCCGTCACGCGAAACGGAAATCGACGACGACGCGTTGCCGCTCGACGGCGGCCGTCTCGTCGGCGATCTTGATGCGGGGCTCGCGTTCTTTTCGCCCGTGTCGGTGCAAGGGCGCGTGAATCACGCGGTCGGGCAGATTCTCAACGCGACGGGCATCCGCGCGCGGCTCGGCGAAATCTGCGAACTGCATACGCCCGATCAACCCGTTCGGCTCGCAGAAGTGGTCGGCTTCTCGCGGCAGACGACCTTGCTCACGCCGCTCGGCGATGTCGAAGGGCTGTCGCCGGAAACGACGGTCGTGCCGTCCGGACGCGCTCATATGTTCGCGGTCGGGTCGTCGCTGTTCGGGCGTGTGCTCGACGGCCTCGGCGCGCCGCTCGACGGCCGTGGTCCTGTGACGGGCGGCGCGTGGGTCTCGACGCAACAGCCGCCGCCGAATCCGCTGGCACGACGCATGATCGACACGCCGTTCGTGACGGGCGTGCGCGTGATCGACGGACTGATGACGCTCGGCGAAGGACAGCGCGTCGGCATCTTCGCGCCTTCGGGCGTCGGCAAGAGCACCTTGCTCGGGATGATCGCGCGCGGCGCGCAGGCCGACGTCAACGTGATCGCGCTGGTCGGCGAACGCGGCCGCGAAGTCCGCGAGTTCATCGAACATTCGCTGTCGCCGGAAGTGCGCGCGCGCTCGATTCTCGTCGTCTCGACATCCGACCGTCCCGCGATGGAGCGCGTCAAGTCCGCGCTCGTCGCGACTGCGATTGCCGAGCATTTCCGCGACGCCGGGCAGCGCGTGCTGCTGCTGGTCGATTCGCTGACGCGCTTCGCCCGCGCGCAGCGTGAAGTCGGTCTCGCGAGCGGTGAGCCGCCCACGCGCCGCAGCTTTCCGCCGTCGACGTTCGCGGTGCTGCCGCGTCTGCTCGAACGCGCGGGGCAGGGCGAGCGCGGCTCGATTACGGCGCTCTATACGGTCCTGGTCGAAGGCGATGAGGAATCGGACCCGATCGCGGAGGAAGTGCGCTCGATTCTCGACGGCCATATCGTGCTGTCGCGCAAGATCGCGCTGGCGAACCGCTATCCCGCGATCGACGTGCTCGCCAGCCTGTCGCGCGTGATGCCGCTCGTGACGGACGCCGCGCATCAGCGCGCGGCGGGACGCGCGCGCGAACTGCTGGCGAAGTATCAGGAGATCGAGTTGCTGGTGCAGATCGGCGAGTATCGCGAAGGCAGCGATCGGCTCGGCGATCTCGCGTTGCGCGCCCGCGATGCGCTCGCGGCGTTCTGCGCGCAATCGTCCACCGACAACGCGCCGTATGAACCGACGCTCGCGCGTCTTGCGCAACTGGCGGACGCCCATGTCTGACGCCGACGATGCCGCCGTGCTCGCCACGCTCGCGCGACTGAAGCGTGTGCGCGAAATGCGCTCGCAGCTTGCGCGCGTCGCGGCGGCGCGGCAGCAGGGCATCGCGGCGCAAAGCCGTCGCGTGCTCGATGACGCACAGCAGCGTCTCGATGCGCAGATCGCGGCGAAGGCGGCGATCCAGCAACGGCTTGCGAATGGAGAAGGCGGCGCGGGCTCTGAAGTGGCTGCGTCCGCGCGCGTCTATCAGGAAGCCGCCGCCGATGCGCGCACGGCCACAATGCGAATCGGCAAGGCAACGCATTCCGTGATGCAGGCAAGCGTCACGCACGACAACCACGAAGCGGAACTCGCGCAATTGCAGCGCGCGGCGCGTAGCGCGAAAGCCGCCGAAGACAAGCTGGAGAAAGCGGGCGAGCGCGCGCTGAAGTCGCGCGCCGCGCGCATCGAACGCGCCGCCGACGATCTCGCCGACAGCTTCGCGGTGCGTCGCTTCGGCATGTCAAACCCACAGGCAACGGACGCGTCCACGCCCGACAGCGACGCCGCCCACGAACCGCTTCCCTTCACCCGCGACCCGCGATGCTAGATCAGGCGCAGCAGTTCTCCGATATCGCGGGCAGCGCGAAGCCGTTGCTGTATGTGATGCCGCGTCTTCTGCCTGTGATGCTGATCGTGCCCGTGTTCAACGAGGAGATCGTCACGGGCCTCGTGCGCAACGGCATCGCCGTCGTGATCGCCGCGTTCGTCGCGCCCGTGATCGACCCCGCGCAGATCGTCGATCTGCCGTTTCTCGTCTGGTGTCTGATCGCCGCGAAGGAAGCGCTCGTCGGCGTGCTGCTCGCGGGCGCGATGAGCGCGGTGCTGTTCGCGATCCAGGGCGTCGGCTATCTGATCGACTTTCAGACGGGCAGCGGCAACGCGTCGTTCTTCGATCCGATGGGCGGACACGAAGGCGGCCCCACGTCGGGCTTTCTCAACTTCGTCGCGATTGCGCTGTTCGTCACGGCGGGCGGTTTGCAGATGCTCGTGCAGGTGTTCGCGCAGTCGTACGCGTGGTGGCCGATCGGCGCGCTGCTGCCGAATCTCTCGCAAGTGCTGTCGACTTTCATCGTGCAGCAGACGGACGCCGTGTTCGTCTGGATGGTGAAGCTCGCCGCGCCCGTCGTGATCGTGCTGGTGCTCGTCGAGGCGGGCATCGGACTCGTCGGGCGCGCGGTGCCGCAGCTCAACGTGTTCACGTTCTCGCAGCCGGTCAAGAGCGCGCTCGCGATGCTGATGATGGTGCTGTTCCTGCCCGTCGTGTACGCGTCGCTGCACGACATGCTGAATCCCGACGGCGGCATGGTGGCGCTGCTGCGCTCGCTGTTGCAGGGCACGCACTGAGCGTCGCGCGCGCATGGCGGAAAAGAGTCAGCAGCCCACCGCGAAACGCCTGCGCGAAGCGCGCGAGAAAGGCGAGGTCGCGAAGAGCGCGGAGACCATTTCGACGGCGATGTTCGTCGGCGTGTGCATCGCGCTCGCGAGCGGCCTCGCGCAGATTTACGCGCGCGTGCAAGGGCTGTTTCGTCTCGTGTTCGATGCCGTCGGTGCAGCCGATCCCGGTGCGCGTATCGCATCGCTGGTCGGCGAGGCATCGCACACATTGCTGCTGCCGACTCTCGGTTTCGTCGGCATCGGTCTCGCGGCAGGCTTGCTTGCGGGCTTCGTGCAGGTGGGCGGCATCATGGCGTGGAGCCGGCTCGCGCCGTCGCTGTCGCGCATCAATCCCGCCGAAGGGCTGAAGAACCTCTGGTCGCTGCGTAACCTCATCAATCTCGTGAAGATGCTGGTGAAGACGACCCTGCTCGTCGCAACACTCGGCTGGCTGATCCGCACGTCGCTCGATCCCGCCGTGCAGGCGGGCTTCACGCGGCCGCTGTCGATTCTCGCGCTGATCGCGCATCTGCTGCTGTTGCTGTTCGGCTGGGCCGCGCTCGTGTTCATCGTGATGGCGCTGATCGATATCGTGCATCAGCGGCACGAGTTCAATCAGAAGATGAAGATGTCGGTCGAGGAAGTGCGGCGCGAGCACAAGGAGACGGAAGGCGATCCGCATATTCAGGGGCGGCGCAAGCAGATCGCACTGGAAATGCGCATGGCGTCGCTGAACGACCGGATCGGCTATGCATCGGCTGTCGTGTATTCGCCGCGCGTGGCTGTCGCGCTGTTTTATGGCGGTCCCGGCACGCTGCCGTGGGTGCTCGCGCGTGGCGAAGGCGAAGTCGCCGAGCGTATCGTTAAGCTCGCGCAGGCGAGCTTGCGGCCGACGCTCGCCAATACGGGTCTCGCCGAATCGCTGTACGAAGCGACGCCCGAGAGCGGCACGATCGGGCAGCATCACTTCGAGGAAGTGGCGCGGCTGCTGAAGTGGGCGAAGGGCGCCGGCTGATCACCCGATCACGATTGTGTCGCCGGGATCGATCGAACCCGGATGCTTCGTGTACTGCGGATTCAGTTGCAGGATTTCGTCGAACGCAAGCTGCACGAGATGATCGTGCGACATGTGCTGACGATCGGCGTCGGGCACATGCGCGGCGTCGAGCAGCGTGCGGCTGTGATCGTCGGCGATCGACCAGAGCGAGTCGCCGTTGGCTGTCTTGACGGTCGGCGGCGGGGTCGATGGTTTTGTCGTGGGTTGTGACGAAGGTTGCGACGCTGACGGCGCAGGTGCCGGCGAAGAAGGCTGCGAAGACGGTTGTGAAGCCGGTTGTGAAGCCGGTTGTGAAGCCGGTTGTGAAGCCGATGGCGTCGCCGAAGCCGTGATCGACGGTTGCGGACTGTTCAGGTTGTTCTTGTTGGGCGTGTTGTTCGGATCGGTCTTGTCGTTCCCCGAACTGCCGCTGAAGAACAGACCTTGCGCCGTCGTCACGACGAACAGCCCGACGGGCAGCAGTGCGATGAGCGTCGGCAGCTTCTCCATGAAGGGGGACGAATTCGGGAACTGCGTATGCAGCCGTGCGCTGCCGAGCAGGAACCCCGACGCCGCCGACAGCGAGCCCGCCACAGGATCGCCCGCCAGTATCTTCGTCACGCCGCCGATCAAACTTCCCGACGACGCCAGATAGTCGCCCGATGCGCTCGCAAAACGCGCGAAGCGGCTGCGGTTTTCGGCGTTCAGATGCCGGATGCTGCCGAGGAACACGAGCGTCGTGTAAGTGCCGCCCATCGTCGCGCCCGCTGTGGACAGCGCGGTCGCGAGCGTCGGATGATCGATCATCGACGCCATGTTGAGCGTGATCGTCCCCGTATAGCCCGCGATGCCAAGCCCGCGTCCCATCAGTCCGACCCAGTGACGCGGGTTGCCATGGTGCAGCATCTTCAGCGACGATCCGCCGACTACGCCTTGCATCTGCGCGAGCATGTCGGCGGCGATGCCTTTCGTGTGCGTGACGGCGTCGTCGAATGAAATCAGGCCTGCCTCGTTGAGCGCGCGCAACTGGCCCGCCTTCGCTTTGCCTTCGCTGGCGAGCAGTTCGAGTTGTTCCGTGCGCACGTCCACGTCGAAACGGTTCGCCTTCAACTGGCTCTTCAGACCGTTCGCGAGCCGGTCGACCATCTGGTCGAACACGCGCGGATCGCCGTTCTTCAGACTCGCGACGGCGCCCTGGTGCATCGCCTGAAACACGCGGCCGACACGCACGCCCGTATAGAGCGTGTTGGTCGCGTGCAGCGTGCCTTCGGCGCTGAACTGGCGCAGCAGACGAAACGCGCTGGCGGCGGCCACGCCCGTCGTCGTACCCGCGCCGCCGACCAGCAGCGACGTTTTCACCACGCTGTTGCGGTCGACGTTGCCTTGCTGAACGCGCAGCGCGTTGAGTTCGGAAGACGCGCGCAGCTGGTTGGTCTCCTCTTCGCTGAGCGGCTGCGCGCCGTCAGGGCCATTATTCCCTTCGTGCTCGCGGCTCGCGATGGCGAGTTGCGCCGACGCCTTGCGGTTCGCACTGAGCGGCTTGGTGCCGTCGTTCTTCAGCACCGGGTCTGCCACGACCGAGCGCCAGTACGCAGCCGGTTCGGATTCGATCGCGGTGGAGCGCGTGGTCGGCCGCGTCGTGGTCAATGCGTCGCCCGTGTCGGCCATCCAGCGCTGTGCGAACGCGCGCGCGAGCCGTTCCGTCTTGCCCTTCGGCGCGTTCTCGCCTGTTTGCCATTGCGGCCGCGCGTACTCGATCGTCGCCTTGCGCGCGCTGTCGAGAAACGCGGTGGTGTTGCCTTCGTACAGCTGATGCCGCAACGCGTCGATCTCGGCGGGTTTCATGCCCTTCGATTCGCCGATCCGTTCGATCTCCGCGAACAGCAACTGATGCTGGTCCGCGAGCGTCTGCCGGTCGACGCGCTCGAACACGCGCGTCAGCGAGTCCGCGCCATGCAGCCGCGCGAGCACGTCGGGCGCGTTGCGATAGTCGACGATCATCTGCGCGAGCCGCGTCGTCAGATCCTGATTCGCGATGAAGTCGGCGCCGTGCGTGCCGTACGACAGCCCCATGTGCACCCATTCGAGCCCTTTGCGCGCGAGCACGGCTTCAAGCAGTCTCGCGTGACCGGAGCCCGGCACCGATTCCGGCACGGCGTCCCAGCCGTGGAAGCTGACCATCACGTTCGGCGCGGGCGCGTCGGGGTGCTCGTTGGCCCATGTCTCCAGCTTGCTGAAAAGCCGTACGTAGTCGTGGTAATCGTCGTTGGTGCCCGCCTGGAAGCGGTTGTCCTTGCCGACGAGCGCACGCGCGGGCGCCGTCTCCAGCCGGATCGCGAAGCCCGATTTCGATGCTTCGTCGAGCCAGCGCATCAGATGGTCGAGATCGTCGAGATGCAGCGTCTCGTCTTCCGAATCCGGTCCCGGCTCGATCGTGCCTTTCTCGCCGTCGAAGCGCACATTCTGCTGATCGCCGAGCGCGCGCACGCGTTCGAGAAACTCCGGGTCGTGCGGCTTGCCGAGCGCGGCCTTGAGCGAATGCGGATCGACGACGAGCGACACCATCGGCATCACGCCGCCATAGCGTTCGATCTGCGCCGTCATGAGTGCGGGATCGTCGCGCAGCGAGAACGAGCGCGCCATCGGCGCAATGCGATCCTGGATCGCCGGATCGTGGCGCACGAAGTAGCGGACCATGCGGCGATCCGCGACCGTCGCCGCGCCGAATCGTCGCGCAAGCGATTTGCGCGGCACGGGCAAGAAGCGCGACGACGAAGTCGAGACTTCGCGCGCTACCTTGAGATCGTTGCCGAGGTGCTTCCACATCACGGCGTCGGACATGATGGTCTGCCGCTTGCCGGTGAAGCGGATGCGCTGACTTTGCGGGCCGTTCCTGCGCTCGTTGTACGCCTCGATGCGCTCGGACTCGGGGAAGTACTGGTCGAGCTTCGCGGCGCCGCTGCGCAGATTCGATTCGATGACGGTGGTCGATGTCAGGCCAGGCTGATACGGCTCGATCTTCATCGGCGAGCGCACGTGCGCCAGATTCGCGCTGTTCTTGCGACGGCCGCGCGAGCCGCGCGTGCCCTGCATTTCGCGGAGCAGATCGTCGGCTTCGCGGCGCACGCTTTCGTAGCTCGTCTTGATCTGATCGGCGCGCTGCCTGAGGGCGGCGTGCTGCTTGCCCGTCGCCGCCGTGGTGGTCCATTGCTCCTTGAGCGTTTGCGCGCGCGACGTGAGGGCGGCGAGCCGCGTCGGTTTGGCAACGGCGAGAAATTCGCGCGGTTCCAGGCGCGTCAGCAGAAAGTGGACGTTCGCGCCGAAGCGGTCGGTGCCGATCGGCATTTCGTCGAGACTCTTGCCGTCGCGTTTGGCGTTGTTCGCTTCCCTGACGCTGTCGAACCAGCGCAACTGCTCGCCACGCCACGCGATGATGCCGCGCGGCCTGCCGATCGCTTCGGCCAGCGTGTCTTTCGTGTCGAACACATAGATCGTGTGGTTTTTGTCGAGCGAGCCTTGCTGGATTGCGCGCAACAGATGCAGCGCATTGTGACCGCTGAAATCGACGGCGTGGAGGTTCTTGTCGTCGGCGGAAGGCAGCAGATTCGGCTCGACGAGGGGATTGTCGCTGCCCGTCAGTTCGCGGCCGCGCACCTGCGCCCAGGTGCGCCGCGCAGCCTGGTCGGCGCGCGCGACCTGCAACTGCACCACGTCACCCGATTTACGGCGCGGCTTCGTTTCGGTCTGGTCCACGCCTTCGGTCGTAACCGGCTCGTCCTTTTCAGCGGGCCGGAATCCGCCCACGCGATCGAGCGCCGACGGCTCCGTCTCGCTGACGACGAACGTCACGCCGCGCCGTCCCGCACGGCCAACCGGAATGCCGTGCGCACGACGGCGGAACGCGGCGCTCAGATCCTGCGCATCGATCTTCGTATCGCCGACTTTCGCTTTCTCGTAGTACGTCCACGTGTGATCGAGGTTGCGTTCCGCGTAGCCGAGCACCTTGCCGGTTTTCTCTTCGACGGCATAGATGTGCTGCTGCGCATCGGCGGCTTGCGCTGCGTGACTCGGGCGCTTGAAACGCAATGCGTCGGACAGTTCCGTGATATCGCCGACGATAGCAGCATCGACAGGCTTGCCGGACGGCGTGACGTTCCATGACGTCTTGCCCATCATCGTCACGCTTTCGATCTTCGACGCGCCGCCGAAGCGCTCGAGATCGGCGGCATCGACGGGCGACACGTAGAAGTCGTACTTCCTGCGCGCCGTCACGCCGCCATCGCTCGCCGATGTCAGCGCTTTCGTGAGTGCGCGTGGCACGGATTTGCCCTGCATCGATTCGATCGAGCCGAGCACGCCATGTTCGTCCGTCGTCAGCGATGCGATGAATGTCGGTTGAGCATGTTCCTGATCGGCATCGGGACGCGCGGCGTGCTCGGTGATCAGCACATGCGCGTTGCGTCCCAGACGGCGCAAAAGCCCCGACAGCACGGGCACATGCTCGCCGTCGATGCGTTGCAGCGTGCGCAGATCGTGATCGTCGAGCCAGTCGGCGGCGGCGCGTTGCTGTTCGGGCGTGACGGCGGGCGTGGACGCAGACGGCGCAGGATCGGCGGCACCCGCGACGGGCCATAGCGGACCGCGCCGCATCATCGCGAGCGCGCGCATGCCGTTGCCGTTCACGGCGGCGTAGCCTTCGGGCAGGCCGTTTTCATCGATCGCGGCAAGACGGTACGACGTCGCGCCCGTCGTTTCATCGCGCGTCTGCACGATGTACATGTCGACGCCCGCCGGTTTGATCAGGATGCCTTCGGGCGTCTCGATGCGAAGCTCGGCGGCGGGGTCGTAGCCGAGCGACGACAGCTTGTGGACCTGCACGGGCGTCGTCTGCGCGACCGCGTCGAGATTGGCCTGCATGCGTGCTTCGAAGCGCTCGCGCGGCTCGGCGTCGGGCGCGATGGCCGATTCGTCGGGCAACGCATCGGCGCTGACGTACACATGTTTCGCCGATTGTTGCGACGGCTCGCGGCTGGCGAATGCCTGGTCGAGATCGGACACGCTCGCGTTCGACGCTGTCTTCTCAGCGTGCGGCACGGTGCCGCTGAAACGGAAGTAGCCGTCTTCAGGATCGAGCGCGCCGATATCGACGCCGTCGCCCAGTTCGATGCTCGCGTCGCCGAGCATCACGAATTCGGCGCGCAGATTCGTCAGGCCGGCATCGCGGAAGGCTTGCATCGTATCTTCGAGCGCTTGCAGCGGACGCGGCTCGTCGAGCAATCCGCTCGCACGCGACAGCGTGATCTCGCCGCCGGGACGCGTCACGCGCGCAACATCGCCGAGCACGCCGGGACGCGATGCGAGCGCGCTGGCGAAAGCGTGATCGAGCGCGACGGAATCGAATGTGTCGTCGGCGATGGGAGAAAAGTCGTAGGCGGCGTTCGTCAGATGCAGATCGCTGACTTGCGGCGTGAACGGCTTTTCGTCGGGCGTCGGTGCCGGCTCTTCGGCAGCAGCATGTCGCGCCGATGCAGGAGCGCCGTGCAAAGAAGCAGGTTGCGCGCGGAACGGCGTCATCAGCGTGCCCGTACGTTCGACCTGACCAGTGAAGCGCGTGACGCGCACCGACGCCGTGCCGTTCGGCTCGACGAGCAGGATATCGCCCGGCGCCCAGACGGTCGTCGGTCGGCCCGTCGCATCCGCGAGACGCTGCGCGAGCGCATCGGCGAACGCGGCGTTCACGCGCGGCCCGCGACTGGCTTGTCGCGCCCGCAGCGGATCGGCCTTGTCGGAACCCGCGTAGCACGAATACAGCGTGACGTCCTGACCATCTGCGAGGAGCGGCGCGACGCGTGCGGCGACTTCATCGACGCCGATCGGCACGCCGTCCGGGCCCAGCATTTCATCCGGCGAGATGCCGTGTCCGAAGATCACGTGATGCCCCGGCGGCGACATCAGGCCACGCTCACCGACGGCGTGCAGCGGATCGTCGGTGGGCATCAGCAGCGTATCGGCGGGGCGCAGAAACTCGGGATGATCCGTCGCGGCGATGCCCGTCACGTCGTCGAAGCCCGGTTGCAGCAGCGCGGGGCGATCGCCTGCGAGCGCCGTCACGATGCCGCTGCCGTCGGCCATCACGTCACGTCGCGTGTAGGCCTTGCTGCGCGGCGGATAGTGCGCCTGCGTCTTGCCGGACAGATAGTCGTCGTCGTTGCGCGCGGCCCATTCGTCGGCGGTGAAGATGGCGTCGGGTTCGATCGCGTCGGGCTTGACGGGTTCGAGCGCTTTCGAAGGCTCGTCATCCGCTGAACCGTCGATACCGCGCCGTCCCGAATCCTCGTTCGGATCGATCTCGCCGACGACAGGCCGCGACGCTTCCACAGGCTCGACGGGCGGCCGCATCGCACTGGCGTCGATGTTGTGCTCGCGCTGGTACTTGAATATTTCCGGCTCGAAACCTTCTTCGGGCGCTTCGGGCAAATGCAGATAGAGCCGCGTGCCGACGTCCGGATCGTTCTCCGGCACGGCGATCTCCGGCTCCAGCGGATGCAGCGTCAACACGCCCGTACCGCGCGTGCTGTTGCTCGTGATGCTGGCGATCACAGGCGCCTGCAGGTGATACGCCAGATCGCGCGCCCACGGATAGCCGCCCGAGCCGAGATAGCAGCCCGTCACGAGCACGCCGTTGCCCGGCGTGTACGCGTCGTCTTCCATCAGCGCCTGGACGAAGCGCTCCGCAGTCAAGCGCGGGCCGTCATGCATCACGGCGACGGTGTTGTCGACGGCGACGTCATCGGGCGTCGTGCCATGCGTTTCCGCGATATCGAAGCCGGACACCTTCAGATACTGCCGCGCCACCGCGTGCCCGAGCAGATTGACGACGCGCGTACCCGGCACCGGACGGAGTTCGAGCGGATTGAGCTTGATCGGCTGCGCGCCGCCCGGCGAAAACCTGCCTTGCGTATCGGGCTCGATCTCGAAGCGCGCGAGCTGCCGGTGCGGGTTGGGGTCGACGCGCCGCCAGCCGCTCGCGTCGGTCGTACCCAGACGGCCGTAGACGGGCGTCTGGATCAGATCGGAGAACGCCTGGATCAGCGCCGGGTCCGCGCCGCTCGCCGCGCCGTCGAGCGCGACGGGTGTGCCCGGTGTGTAGCCGCGCTGCGTGAGCGCTTCGAGCGCGTAGGTCAGGTCGAGCGCGCTCGCCGGCGAGCCCGTGCGCGGATTGACGATCGCGCCGCGCTTGGTGAGCACACCCCACAGATAGACGCTGAGCGGCGCACGCGCGGACGTCGTGGCCACGTCGGGATCGCCCCAGCGATTGACGACAGGACGCGCCTGTTCGCCGCTCCAGTCGATCGCGGTCGGATGCTGATCGAGGAGCGGCAACTCGGGGCTGAAGCGGAACACGCGCGGCGCGTCTTGCACGGACGTGTCGACGCGATGCATCCGGTCGTATGCACCCGGCTCGATCACGATCCCGGTCGTATAGCCCGTCGTCACGCGGCCACTCGGTCCGTGCCCGCGCCACGCAACGAAGCCGCTAGCGCCGTACACGTCGACGCCCAGCACGCTCGCCAACAGTTGCGACAGCGGACTCACACGCGTGGCCGTGCCGCACGCATAGAGGATGACGGGCGATTTGCCGTCCCATCCGGCGGCGCGGATCATCTCGGCCATTTGCGGCGCGTCGAACGGATTGCCGTGGGCATCGGAAAACGCATCCGTCCATGCGTGGCAATACACCGCGAAGTGGCCGGGCGGCACGGGCAGTTGCGGGCGTTCGCCGTTGGGCAACTGGTTCTCGTGGCGCATCAGGTCGGGTGCGTAGATCGCGAGGTCGGCTTCACGGCGCGGAAACGCCGCCCATTGCGTTTCCGTGCGTGTGGGCAGCGCATTGACGACGTCGATGCGCCGTCCGTTTTCAGCGCGGATCAGCGGCTTGCCGGGCTCGAAGCCGCGCGGATAATTGATGCGCAGATCGCCTTGAAACGCCGGGTCGAGCGACAGATTCACGTTGGTGCCCGCCATGTCCGGAACGAGGCGGCCGACGATCGCTTCCGGCGGCGCGGAGCCGTCCGGCGCGAGCGCGGTGCGGTCCACCAGCGCGATCCCGTAGCGGCCCGCCAGCGTGCCTTCGCGGCCGAGCACGAGCGCATCGTGCAGCGACGTGTAGCGCGTGAGGTTCAGCGGCTCGCCGTTGTCGGGATCGGCATCGTGGGCGGCGAGCGCCTGCGGATCGTCGACGAGCGCCGCGCGGCGTTCGTCGTTACGCGTCGTATGCAGGTCGGCGACAAAATCGCCCTTGTCCGTGGCGGGCAAACCGTCTTCATCGATAGCGCGCGCGTGGCCTTCCTCGTCCTGCAACGCGTAAATGTAGAACTCCACCTGATCGAGCCCGCTGCCGCTTGCGAATGCGGCGACGACGGTTTCTTCGAGCAGCGCGGGATTGGCCCGCACGTTGGGCGGAATCGACCATGACGCGGGTTGTGCGTTCGTCGGGTTCGCGGGCTGTTTCGCGACGGCGGGATCGGCAATCGACGTGTCGTCGACATGCGCTGTGTTCGCGTCGTCGCCTTCCGTGTCGGGCGCGAGGCGCACGAGCAGCGCGTCGCCATCGGCGTCGTCCGTGGCGAGTCCTTTGCCGTTCAGCGTGCGGCGCGCGGCGGCGGCTTTCGCGTCGAGTCCCTTGTCGGCTTCGAACGTGTCGATGCCGTCGAGATTCCGCTCGCCATCGAGATTCACCTTCGCGCTATTGCGGCCACGCGGGTCGCCGAAGTCGCCGTTCAGACGCCGCTGGTTCTCGATTGCGGCTGTGCCGAGCCGGGACGTGTTCATCACGTCGGCGTCGTCGAACGTGACGTTCGTGACGGGACGCGGCGGCTCCGGCACGTTGAAGAGCGTGCGGATCGGCCGGTCCATGATGGTCTTCGAGCCCGCGCCCATCTGCGCGATGCCGAGGCCGAACGTGAACAGCTGGTCGATGCGATCCGAGTCGGACATCGCGTCCCAGTTCTTCAGCAGCGACGTGCCCTGTTCGATCGACAGATCGGCGCCCGACAGTCCGCCCACCACATTGAGAATCGACGACGCGCGGCTCGTGACGGCAGCCGTGCCTTCGAACGCGTTGGCCGTTTCCGCGAAGCGGCCGCTGTTGCTGACGAGCGCCGCATCGCCGGAGGTGCGGCTGACGGTGCTCATCGCGCCCGCGGCTTCATCGACGGAACGCAGCAGTGCGGCCGATTCCATCAGCGACTTGCTCGCCATGCCGAGCCCGCCGCCGAACGCGCCCGCGCCGCTGCCGATCAGGCTGATCCAGTCCGAGCGCGCCTGCGCGTTGCCGAAGCCGAGCGACTGACCATGATCGTTCAGATTGACGAGATCCTGCACGGCGACGCCCGTGCCGACGGCCATGCCCGCGCCGACGGCGGTCCACGCCGCGCCCAGCAGCAGGCCGCCTTCGACGGCGCCCACGCCGCTCGCGATCAGCACCACGCCGCCCGCCGCCGCGAGGATGCCCGTGCCGATCTCCAGCACGTGCTCGAAGCGCTGCCAGCCCGACGTGATGTGCGCGGCGACGGACTCGTATTGCACGGGCCCCGACGATGCCGGTCCGAGCGACAGATTCTTCGGCACATACAGTTTGGCGTCGTCGGACAGGCCGTTGTTGTGCTGGTAATCGTCGAGATTGTCGTAGGACCAGCCGCGGTCGTCGACGTACTTGAACTCGCCCGGCTTGCCGTTCACCTGTACCTTGAAGAGCGCGCTCGGACTCGCGCCTGAATCCTTCGACACGTAGTACGTCGGCACCAGCGTCACCACGGCATGATCGCCGCCGACCTTGCGGATCTGGTCGGTGACGGTATCGATCATCTTCGTCGCGTTGGCGTTGCCTTCGAACAGCGACTTGCCCTGATTGAACGCAACGTTGCCGACGATCAGCTGTTCGAGCATGCCCATCGACGGATTGTCCTGCTGGTCGGTGGGCACGATGGCCGGATTGTCGGGCTGGATGCCGAGTCCGACGCCGACGAAATTCGTCAACTGGTTCGAGTGGGCGTCGAAGGTGTGCGGCTGGTTGTCGAAGTGCTGCTGGAAATCGTTGAAATAGGGTTGCAGGACTTTCGACGGATCGTTCTGGAAGAGCTTGTAGCTCGCGTCGGCATTCGCGCCGTTGGCCTTGCTCTGGGCTTTGTCCATGCCCTGGCTCAGCATCAGCTGGAAGTCGTTCGCGAAGCCGCTCTTGAAGCGGTCGTCGCCCTGCATCTGCTTGAGCAGCGCCTGCGAGAGCGCGGGTCCGTAGCCGCCGCTCACGGTGTCGCGCACGCTGTCGAAGCCATACGACGTGCTGTCGCCGCGCAACGTGTAGATCATCGACTTCGCGTTGCCTTTCTCGTCCATCAGCCAGCTCGCGACGTCGTTTTCGCGCGCGACGGGCACGCCCGTTTCGGTCGGTTGCAGGTCGGCGAGCGAGACGGCCTGACTCAGGCCTTTGTAGAACTCGGTGCCGCGTCCGATCGTGGGCGTGCCCGTGTTCGACTGCATCCACTTGTCGCTGAAATCGTGCTTGACGGTATCGATCACGACGCCCGCGAATTCGGGCGGCACGTCGTTCATGTCGAGCGTCGATTGCATCCATTTGCCGACCTTGTCGGCGTTCATCGTGCTGTCGTTGCGCGCGCGCACGCTGTCAGGATCGTTCGCGGTCGTGTCCGGCTTCGTCATCAGCGGATCGATCTGGCTTTCGACGTACTTCTGGTTGAAGTGCGGCAGGCCCGCTTCGTTCCACATCTGTTCGCGGTCGCCGACCGAGAACGTCGCGTTCATGTTGGTGTTGAGCACCTTGAGCGCGGCGCTCGCGTTACTACCGTTGTTGCCTGGGCTCTGCATCAGCAGATCGACCTGCTGCTTCGTGTATTGCAGACGCACGTCGGGTGCCGCCGCCATCAGCATCTGCATCTTCTGCACGTTCGCCGACTTCGGATCGGCGTGCGCGCAGGCGTACTGGAAAATGCCCAGCTGATCGAGCTGCTTCCTGTCGGCCGCCGTCATCTTCGTCGGATCGACATTGACGCCCGTCATCCGCACGAAGGCGAGCGCAAGCGGGTTTTGCTGCGCGAGTTCTTTTTCTTTCGGCGACAGGCCGGGCGCATTCGGATCGATCGTCTGACCGGTTTCCTGCAACAGCGCAAACGTCACGGGATCGTTCTGCGCGAGCTGCTTCATCTGCGGCGACAGCGTCGGGTCGTTGGGATTCACGAGCGAGATGTCGCGCTTGAGCGCGCTTTGCTGCCCCAGCATATCGACGACACTGCCGTACCACGCATCCGGATGCTGATTCTTGACGGTCGCGACGGCCTGCTTCTGCTCGTCGGCAGTGACGTAGTTGAGCGCGCTGTCGTCGCCCGCCGTCACCTTGTCGTATTGCGTTTGCGCTTGCGACAGTTCTTGCGCCGCATCGGCTTCATCTGCGCGGCGTGCGCCCGACGGTTCCTTCTGCCACGCCGCATAGTCGGCCTTCGCATCGTGCAGGCGCAGCGTCGCGGCTTCGACGCTGTATTCGTGGCGCAGCGATTTTTCGAGCGCGGCGTAGGCGTTGTTGGCGTTGGTGTCGGCGGTGCTTTGATCCTGGCGGATGCTGTATGCGTATTCCTCGCCGTCGGCCTGCTGTTGCGCGGGCGTCTCGGCGTTGTACGCGTTGACCTTGCTGGTCGCGTCCTGATCGGTCTGCGCGGCGAGCGCGAACTGGAAGGCCTTTTCGTTCGTCGTGCGCTGCACGGCGGTTTCGGGCGTGACCGTCTTCTGCGAATCGGTGACGACTTCGTCGAGGATAGGATCGTTCTTGTCGAGCGCGCGAATGTCGGCCGCCGCCGACGAGATTGCTTTCTTCGCATCGCCGCCGCCATCGGCGGAAACACGCATCTGGTTTTCGGCGGCGGCCTGCACGCCGCCCCACGCCTGACTGGCTTTCTTGATCTGCGCGTCGATGTCGGCCTTTTTCGCGCCCTGGTCGCGCAGGCGCTGCAACGCGGCCATTTCCTGCTGCGCGATTTTCAGCAGGCGCGCCGTTTCCGCCTTCGCGGCGGCGAGCGCCTGTTGCTGCGGGGTGGGCGTGTTGCTGCCGTTCGAGCCGGTGGGCTTGGGCTTATCGGGATTCGATGGAGGCGGCACGTAGGTGGCGCCGCCGCCGTCAACGGCCATCAGGGACATGTCGTATCTCCAACGCTTGCGTCCGCACGCGCGCAGGCCTTCCGCGGCCCTGAAGACGCAGCAATATGAAATTCTGCCGTCCGATGCCCGTGGATGGATTCCGGCATCCCGTAGTCGGCGTGCTAGCCTCGGTCGATTCGGATGTCCGCGCTACGACCTGCCCGGCCGACGGCGCGAGATGTCAGCGCGTATCGAGACAGCGCAGGCACAACGCATGAATCTGCGCCGCGCTGAGGCCGCGGCACATCGCGACGAGCGGATGCGCACTGCACGACGGCGCCTTGCTTCGCGTCACGCTGGCCGCATTGACGGGCTCAAGGGCGGGGCGCGCGTCTTGGGATGCCTCAGTGCCGCGCGTTCGGCCCGCTTCACTCAGCGTTTCGTCGACTTTCGCATCGAGCGCGGCTTTGTTTGGCAGCGACGGCGCGTGCGCATCCGTGACGACGGGAATCGGTTCGACGCCGCCGCGCATCGCATTGATGCGCGCGTTCATCACCACCTTGCCGACGTAGCCCGCGCGAAAGCCGGTCGTGAAGTTGCCGCTGTAGTAGCACGACAGCGCGGCGCGCAACGCGCTCTGCTGATCGGCGCGCGCGGCGCTCGAACGCGCGAAGCATTCGGTGAGAATGGCGGCCGCCGCGCGCAAGTTGCGGCACGGTTCGAAGATCGACGCGGCGGTTTCGCCGTACTTCGCGAAGTTGCGGTTGTTCACCTGCGCGAGACCGACGCTGTAGCTGAAGCCGCGCGCTTCGAGCACGCGCACGGTCGCGAGGGCTTCGGCGAGCGAGGCGGGCTGGCGATCCAGATGCCCGCCGACCACGCCGATCGCAAACGGATTGAACGCCGATTCGGTACGCACGAGTGCGGCGAGCGTCACGACATCGACATTCGCTGCGCAGCTGTGCGCAAGCTGCGTGAAGCCCTCGCGCGGAACGTTTGTCTGCGCGACGGCATCGCGTGCGATGAACGTGAACAGCAGCGCCGCCGCGCACGTCAGCATGCAGACGATGCGCGCCGCGCCGTTCATCCCGCCACCCGGTACGACAGCACGAGACCGTGCACGAGCAGCGACCAGCCATCGAGCGCGACGAACAGCAGCAGCTTGAACGGCACCGAGATGGTGGTCGGCGAAATCATCTGCATGCCGAGCGCGAGCAGGATGTTCGCCACCAGCAGATCGACGACGATAAACACGATGTAAATCACGAAGCCGATCTGAAACGCCTTCGTCAGTTCTGCAAGCGTGAAGCTCGGCACGAGCACGAGCAGGTCGTCGTCCTTGAGACCTTCGGCGCGACTTTTCGGCCACACGCTGGTTGCTGTCTTGACGAAGAACTGGCGGTCGCGCAAACGCGTGTGCGCGGTGAGAAAGTCCTTGATCGGTGGCAGCGCGGCGTCGGCGAGCGCGCCGATATCGGCCGTGGACAACTGCCCCGAAGGATTGAAATTGCGTTCCTGCAACGCGTCGCGGATATTCATGCCGACGGGCGCCATGATGAACAGCGACAGAATCAGCGCGATGCCGTTGAGCACCATGTTCGGCGGCACCTGCTGGATGCCGAGCGCCGAGCGCAGCAGGCCGAGCACGACCACGAGCTTCGTATAGCTCGTCACCATCAGCGCGGCGAACGGCGCAATGCCGAGCGCGACGATGACGGCAATCAGCGAGACGGGATTCGGCAGATTACCCATCCTGGCGCTCGCGCGGCGGCTGCGCGGCGGGCGGCGTGAGGGCAGTGACGCGCACGCCGAGCTTCTGGCCGACGGCGATCAGATGGCCCGTGCCGATCTGCGTGCCGTTCGCGACGATGCGGATCACGCTCTGATTCACGCCCTGTTCCAGTTCGATCACGCCGCCCGGTTGCAGCGTGCCCAGTTCGCCGAGCGGCATCGTGCACGACGGCAACTGGAACGTGAGTTCGACGGACAGTCCGTCGAACTGGCGCGCGGACTGCGACGGCTGCGCGGAAGCGTCCTGCGATGCCGCGCTTTGCGCGTGGGCCGTGTCCTGCGATGACGTGCGTTCCAAAGGCATCTCCCTGATTCGTTCGACGACGATGCGGTTGCCCGACGGCTTGCCGAGCACTTCCCATGCGGGCGTCGATGGCACATAGGCGGCGCACAGCAGGTTTTGTCCCTGCGTGCGCCAGTGTTCGATCGCGATGATGTCGCCCGCTTCGACGTCGGCGAGTTCGTGCGTCAGCAGCGTCGTGCGGCCGAGTTCGAACCTGAGCGGCACGGGCAGCGTGGCGAACAGGCTCGACGTGGTTTCGTGCTGCGCGGCGAGGTCCGGAGGCAGCGTCGCGAAAAATACGCCGAGTGCGTCGGGCACATCGAACAGCAGCGCGCCGTGGCAATGCCAGTCGTCGTCGATGCGGCGCAGGTCAAAATACAATGCGGCTTCGTGCGAATCGAGCGCCTGTTCTTCGGCAGGCGGCAGCAACTCCACGCGCTGACGCGTGAGCGTCTGCAATGTCTTCGTCAGCGGCGCGCACAGATCGGCCAGCAACGCAGCGCGCAGCACGGCGGGGACGCCCGGTGCGGCGGCATCGCCGAGCCATTCGGCTTCCGCCGACGGATCGATCCATACGCTGCCTTGCGCCGGTCCGACGACGAAGCGGTACGCATTGGCTTCGGCGACGGGCGCGGCGTCGGCGCGCCAGGTGATTTCATACGCTTGCCCGCCAAGACGTATCGCGAGCGGCGCGCGCGTCGCGTAGGCGTTCGTCAGCCCGCGCGCCGCCGCGGACGACAGGCGCGCCAGCAACGGCGAAGCATCGAGCGGCGTGACGTGACGCGCCGGATCGGCTGCCGGACGATGCGTGTCGTGCGGATGCGAATCGTCCGTCATGTGATGCAGTGGGTCGTTGACGTCGGCTCGCAAGAAGGGCAACGCATGCACGGCGGATCGGTCGGATCGATGACGTTCGTGAAGGGAAAAGGAGGGCGTGCCGCCCGAAGGCAGCACATCCGGTCCGTCAATTGTAGGGAGAGAGGGGTGCGCGATTTGGCGGCGCGAATCGTAGTCGATGGGCCATCAGCGCCGTGCAAACGTGGACCGACTACGAAGCCGGCTTTCGCGCAATCGATGTCGCGTCAGTCAGGCTGCATCATTGACGGATCGAGCGGGGCCATTCTGCGCAGCGCAAGACGAAAGTCGCGCGCGATCGGCGAGAGCACGGCATCGCGCCGCCGGATCAGACCGATGGTGCGCGCAACCGTCGGCTCGACAAGCGGACGGATGGCGATCCGCGATTGCGTGTCGCGCGGCGCGGCACAGCGCGGAATGATCGAGATGCCGAGTCCCGCTTCGACGAGTCCGAGCGAGGTCGTCAGATGTTCGATTTCGATCAGCCGGTCCGGGCGCCAGTCGATATCGCGCAACGCGGCATCGAGCATGCGCCGGTTGCCGCTCGTCGTGCCCGACACGATCAGCGGCCACGGACGCAGTTCGCGCCAGGCGACATGCTCGCTCTTTGCAAGCGGATGATCGGCGGGACAGGCGAGCACGTAGGGATCCACCAGCAGTTCGTCGATCGCGAGTTCCGGCGTTTCATTGACGAGAAACGCGATACCGAACTCCGCATCGCCGTCGACGACGCGCCGCGCAACCGTCGCGAGATCCGTTTCGATCAGCCGCAGCCGCACTTCGGCGTGCCGGCGGTGATAGCTGCCGACGATCTTCGGCAACAGAAACTTGGCAACAGTGGGAATGCACGCGATGGTCAACTGACCCGAACGGATGCGCGTCGCTTCCGTCACGAGCTGGAGCGACGCATCGAGTTCGCGCAGCACGCTCTGCGCGCGCGGCAACAGCAACTCGCCCGACGACGTGAGCGCCACCATGCGCGTGGTGCGCTCGAACAGCATCAGATCGAGCGCTTCTTCGAGCCGCTTGATGCGGCGCGTCAATGCCGACGCGGACAGATTCAGTTCGATGGCGGCGTCGTTGAACGACGCGTGCGATGCGACTGCAACAAAAGCACGAAGCGCGTCGAGATCGACGCCGGGAAAGCGGTTCATGGTCTCCTCTTGCTCGGACGATCCCCTGCGATTTCAGACGATTTTAGGGGCCATCAACTCTTGCGTGTGAAGCAATAATAATCACGGCGCGTGCAATTCACAAACGGCCATCGCGTGCGGATACTGGTCATCAAATTCTCATTGCGCGCGATGGCGCCCGACACTCGATGAACCAGCACAACGATATCGGCACAAACCCGTACACCGGCGGCGTCGCGTCATTCGTCGCGGAGTTGCGTTACGACGCGATTCCTCAAGACGTGATCGCGCGTATCAAGCTCTTGCTGCTCGACTCAGTAGGCTGCGCGCTGTTCGGTTCGGCGCTCGAATGGAGCCGCATTCTCGCGGACACGTTCGCGCGCGTCGACACGACGCCCGGCTGCACCGTATGGGGCACGCCGATGAAGCTGTCCGCGCCGCATGCCGCGCTTGTCAACGGCACGATGATCCAGAGCTTCGAACTCGACGACGTGCATCGCGCGGGCGTGCTGCATGTCGGCGCCGTCACGCTGCCCGCCGTGCTCGCCGTCGCCGAGACGCTGCCCGCCGATGCGCGCATGAGCGGTCGCGATTTTCTGCGCGCCTGTGTGGCGGGTTATGAAGTCGGGCCGCGCGTCGGCATGTGCATGGGTCCCGAGCATATTGCGCAGGGCTGGCATTCGGGCGCGACGGTCGGCGTGTTTTCTGCGGCGGCGGGCGCGGCGGCGGCGCTGCGTCTCGACACCGCGCAGACCGTGCATGCGCTCGGTATCGGCGGCACGCAGTCGGCGGGTCTGATGGCCGCGCAGTTCGGCGCGATGGTCAAGCGCATGCACGCGGGTCGCGCCGCGCAAAGCGGACTGTATGGCGCGCTGCTTGCGCAGAACGGCTTCACCGGCATCGTCGACGTATTCGAAAACACCTATGGCGGTTTTTGCAGCACGTTCTCGCGTTCGACGGACCGCTACGACCTCACGCAACTGATCGACGGACTCGGCGAGCGCTTCGAGACGATGAACATCGCGCTGAAGTTCTACTCGTGCGTCGGCAGCAATCACACGACGCTCGATGCGATCCGCGCAATGCAGTCGCGCCATCCGTTCGGCGCAGACGACGTCGAAAGCATCGTCGTGCACGGCTCGCGCGTGACGGTCGATCATGTGGGCTGGCCTTATGTGCCGCAAGGGCTCACGTCCGCGCAACTGAATCTGCCGTACTGCGTCGCGACGCTGCTGCTCGAAGGCGATGTGTTCGTCGACCAGTTCAGCGAAGAGAAAGTGGCGGACCCGCAGCGCATTGAATTGTCGAAACGCGTGCAGGTGCTCGAAGACCCGGCGATCACGGCGCGCGGCCGCGGCGCGCGTCACACCGTGCGCGTCGAAGCGACGTTGCGCGACGGCACGCGGCTGGAACAGACCGTCGAGTCGCAGCGCGGCAGCGAGCATGCATTCGCAAGCGAAGCGGAGATCGTCGACAAGATGACGAAGCTCGCCGCGCATCGCATCGACGGCGCGCGGATCGAACGCATCATCGACTGGATCATGCACGCCGAGAGCAAGACGGATGCGGCGGAATTCGTGCGCCTGCTGGCGATACCGAAGCAGTAGTCAGGCAGTCCCGCAGCAGGCACAAAGCGAAGCGGCGAGATAGCCGCAAGGAGACACAGGATGGCCGCAACGCCTCATGAACTGACGCTTCGGGCTTCGCCCGCCGCACGGCGCGAGCGTCTACGCTCGATCATCGGCGGCAGTGCGGGCAATGTGATCGAGTGGTACGACTTTCTCGCGTATTCGATCTTCTCGATCTATTTCAGCAAGGCGTTTTTTCCAGGCGGCAACCAGACGGCGCAACTGCTGAACGCAGCCGCCGTCGCAGCGATTGGTTATGTGGTGAGACCGCTCGGCAGCTGGGCGATCGGCGCACTCGCGGACCGGCATGGTCGACGCGTCGCGTTGAGCGTTTCGGTGGCGATGATGAGCGTCGGCTCGCTGATCATCGCGGTCACGCCGACTTACGCGACGATCGGCGTCGCGGCGCCCGCGGTGCTCATCTTCGCGCGGCTGCTGCAAGGCTTCAGCATGGGCGGCGAAGCGGGCACGAGCGCGACGTATCTGAGCGAAATGGCGCCGACCGGGCGACGCGGCTTCTTCGTCGGCTTCGTGCAGGTGACGGTGGTGATGGGACAACTCGTCGCGCTCGCGTTGATGCTGGTGTTGCAGCGGCTCGCGTTGACGCCGACGCAACTCGAAGACTGGGGCTGGCGCATCCCGTTCGCGATCGGCGGCGCGCTTGCCGTGTTCGCGCTTTATTTGAGGCGCGGCATCGCGGAGACGGATGCGTTCGAACGCGCCGATACGGTCGCGGCAACCCAGGCGTCGCGCGAATCGGAACGCGGCAGCGTGCTCGCGCTGCTGATCCGACATCGGATGCAGACGTTGTGGACGATCGGCATCAGCATCGGCGGCACGGTTGCGTTCTATACGTTCACGATCTATCTGCAGAAGTACATGGTCAACACGACGGGCTTCAGCCGCGTCACTGCGACGACGATCACGACCGTCGCGCTGGTGATCTACATGTGCTTCCAGCCGCTATATGGATTGCTCTCGGATGTGGTCGGAAGACGGCCCGTGATGCTGATCTTCGGTCTCGGCGGCACGTTCTGCACAGTGCCGCTGATGCATGCGCTCGGCAGCACGCACAGTGTGTGGGCCGCGTTCGCGTTGAACCTCGCGGCGCTCGGCATTCTGAGCGGTTTTTCGTCGATTCATTGGCTCGTGAAGTCGGAACTGTTTCCGGCAAAGCTGCGCGCGCTCGGCGTCGGCTTGCCGTTCGCGGTGGTGTCGTCGGTGATGGGCGGCACGACGGAGTACCTCGCGCTGAAGTTCAAGCATGCAGGCCACGAGTCGTGGTTCTTCTACTACGTGAGCGCGTGCGCTGCGATTTCGCTCGTCACGTATTGCCTGATGCCGGAAACGCGGCATCGCTCCGTCATTGATGAAGAAGCGCGTGCACAGAATTGACAGTTGACGCGCAGATCACGTTCGCGCACTCAAGCAGGTTCCGACAGTTTGCGCATCGAAGCATTCGACGCATCCAGCGCTTCCTCGACCAGTTCGATCCAGTGACGCACACGCGTTCTGCCCGCGCCATCCAGATGCATCTGACAACCGATGTTCGCCGTCGCGATGATGCCAGGCTGTCCGCTTTCGAGCGCTGTCAGCTTGTTGTCGCGCAGCTTGTTCGCGAGTTCCGGTTGCGTGATGGAATACGTGCCCGCCGAACCGCAGCACAGATGCGCATCGGGCACAGCGGACAGATCGAAGCCGAGCCGCGTCAGTACGCTTTCCACTGCGCCGCCGAGCTTTTGTGCGTGTTGCAACGTACAAGGACAGTGAAACGCGACACGCAACGCGGTTGAATCGTCGGCGGATTGCAGGGCGTCGAGCGGCTCGGCCGCCAGCACTTCGACGAGATCGCGCGCCAACGCGCTCACACACGCGGCTTTCGCGGCGTACAGCGGATCGTTGCGCAGCAGATGCCCGTACTCCTTCACGAACGCGCCGCAGCCGCTCGCCGTCTGCACGATCGCTTCGGCGCCTGCATCGATCGCGGGCCACCATCCATCGATGTTGCGGCGCGCGCGATCGAGGCCCGCGTCCTGTGCGTTCAGGTGATAGTCGGTCGCGCCGCAACAGCCCGCTTCGCTCACGGGCGTCACGCTGATACCGAGCCGATCGAGCACGCGCGCCGCCGCGGCATTCGTATTCGGCGACAGCGACGGCTGCACGCAACCTTCGAGCATCAGCACGCGGCGTGAGTGACGCGGCGCAGGACGCGGCTTCGCAGGCGCGGCGGCGCGCGCGGGAATCTTCGCCTGCACGCTCGCGGGCAACAGCGGACGCACGGCACGTCCCGTTTTGAGCAGCGCGTCGAATACGGCGGGACGTGGAATCACGGTGCGCAAGCCCTTGCGCGTGAGGCGTTCACCGACAGGCCGCTCGACGCGCCGTTCGAGTTCCGCGCGCCCGATATCGAGCAGCCGGTGATACGTGACGCCCGACGGACACGTCGTTTCGCAATTGCGGCACGTGAGGCAGCGGTCGAGATGCAGCTGCGTCTTGTCGGTGACGGGCTCGCCTTCGAGCAGTTGCTTGATCAGATAGATGCGGCCGCGCGGTCCGTCGAGTTCGTTGCCGAGCAACTGATACGTCGGGCACGTCGCATTGCAGAAGCCGCAATGCACGCACGAACGCAGGATGCTTTCCGCTTCCGCGGCATCGGGCAGGGACTTCGCGTGAGAGTCGAGATTCGTTTGCATGAGCGCGCTCGCTTCAGAGATCGGCGTACAGTCGGCCGGGGTTCAACACGCCATTCGGATCGAGGCGGCGTTTCAGTTGACGCTGATAACGCAGCAGCGGGGCAGCGAGCGGCTGAAACGGCTCGCGTTCGCGTGACGGCGTGAAGCAGGTCGCATGTCCGCCCGCCGCATGCGCAAGCTGGCGGATGTCGGTGGCGGAAGCGTCGCTCTTGAGCCAGCGCTGCGCGCCCGCCCAGTCGATCAGCACGTCGCCGGGCAACGGCGTCAACGGCGTTGCATTCGGCAGCGACAGACGCCACAGCGGACGTGTGTCCGCGAAAAACGGCAGCCGATGATCGCGCAATGCATCCCAGAACGCACAATCGATCTCGTCGCCGCCGATCCGGTCCACCGCGGATTTCACCGATCCGCTGCCGCCTTCGAGCCGCACATGCAGCTTGCCGCCGATATAACAGGCGCCGCTCAGAGGCAGCGCGGTCTTGCGCCACACAGACAGTTCGCGCATCGCATCGTCTGCACTCAGTGTGAGCGCGAAACTGCGGCGCTCGCGCGGCTTCGGCAACACCTTCAGCGACACTTCCGTCAACACGCCGAGCGAACCGAAACTGCCTGCCAGCAGACGCGACATGTCGTAGCCCGCGACGTTCTTCATCACCTGGCCGCCGAAGCGCAGATGATCACCGTCGCCCGTAATCACGCGACAGCCGAGCACGAAATCGCGCATCGAGCCCGCCCACGGACGGCGCGGACCTGAGAGCCCGCTTGCAACGGCACCGCCTAGCGTGCCCTTGTTATCGAACAGCGGCGGCTCGCACGGCAGCATCTGGTTCGCGTCGTCGAGCACCGTGTTCAGTTCGACGAGGGGCGTTCCTGCGCGCGCGGTGATCACGAGTTCGGTCGGGTCATACGTGACGATGCCGCGATGCGAACGCGTGTCGAGTTCGTCGCCTTGCACGTCGCGACCGAGAAAGCGCTTGCTGTCGCCGCCGCGAATGCGCAACGGCGTGTGCTGCGCGATTGCGCGCTGAACCTGCGCGATGAGGCGCGCGCTGTCGTCCATTGAATCGAATTCGCGTCGCATCAGAAGCGCTCCAGCTCGGGAAACGGCAGCTTGCCGTGATGAATGTGCATCGCGCCGAATTCGGCGCAGCGATGCAGCGTCGGAATGTTCTTGCCGGGATTGAGCAGACCGTCGGGATCGAACGCGGCTTTCAGCGAATGAAACAGCGTGAGTTCTTCGCTGCTGAACTGCACGCACATCTGATTGATCTTCTCGCGTCCCACGCCATGCTCGCCCGTGATGCTGCCGCCCACGTCGACGCACAGTTCGAGGATTTTCGCGCCGAGCGTTTCGGCGCGCTCCATTTCGCCGGGTGCATTTGCATCGAAGAGAATCAGGGGATGCATGTTGCCGTCGCCTGCATGAAAGACGTTCGCGACGCGCAGACCGTATTCGTCCGACAGCGCCGCGATACCGCGCAGCACGCGCGCCAGTTCGCGGCGCGGGATCGTGCCGTCCATGCAGTAGTAATCGGGCGACACGCGGCCCACGGCGGGAAATGCGTTCTTGCGGCCGGCCCAGAAGCGTTGACGTTCGGCTTCGTCTTTCGCGATGCGGATGTCGGTCGCGCCCGCTTCGCGCAGCAACGCGCCGACGCGATCGCAGTCATCCTGCACGTCGGATTCCGCGCCGTCGAGTTCGCAGAGCAGGATCGCTTCGGCGTCGACGGGATAGCCCGCGTGGATGAAGTCCTCGGCGGCGCGGATCGCGAGGTTATCCATCATTTCGAGGCCGCCCGGAATCACGCCCGCGCCGATGATCTGCGCGACGGCCGCGCCTGCTTTTTCTACATCGTCAAAGCTTGCCATTAGCACCTTCGCGCTTTGCGGTTTCGTCAGCAGTTTCACCGTGACTTCCGTGACGATGCCGAGCATGCCTTCGGAGCCCGTCAAGAGCGCGAGCAGATCGAAGCCGGGCGAATCGAGCGCTTCGGAGCCGAGCGTCAGACGCTCGCCGTCGATGGTGATCACTTCGAGCTTCAGAATGTTGTGCACGGTCAGGCCGTATTTCAGGCAGTGCACGCCGCCCGCGTTTTCCGCGACATTGCCGCCGATCGAACACGCGATCTGCGACGACGGATCGGGCGCGTAGTAAAGGCCGTGAATCGCAGCCGCTTGCGAGATCGCGAGATTGCGCACACCGGGCTGCACGCGCGCAATCGACGCTTCGGGATCGATATGCAGAATGCGGTTGAAGCGCGCCATCACGAGCAGGATGCCCTGTTCGAGCGGCAGCGCGCCGCCCGACAGACCCGTGCCCGCACCGCGCGCGACGACGGGCACCTTGCGCGCTGCGGCGAATTTCAGCAGCGCCTGTACCTGTTCGATCGAATCGGGGAGTGCGACCATCATCGGCGTCGTGCGATAGGCGGAGAGACCGTCGCATTCGAAGGGACGCAGATCTTCCCGATCGTGCAGCAGTTGCATGCCCGGCACGAGACGCTGAAGTTCGGCGACCAGCGCGGCTTTGTCATGCGAGGGAAGGGGGCCGTCGATCCGTTCGTCGTAGGCGTAGCTCATGGGGTGTCTCCGTGGGCGCGCGGGTGTCGTCGCAATCGCCCGCTTATCCGTGTAGCTGCCGATTGTTCCTGTTTCGTCGGGTGCTGTCGATGGACGCGGCAAGTGGTCGTACCAGTTTTTTCTGGCGCTTATCTGGTGGAGAATGTCCGGCCACGCTCGCTAACGGGGAATTGGCGTTATTATCGGTTTCATCAGAAACCAGTTGCGAAAGTGGTCATACCAGTGATTGCAGACACCGAAACCAGTGGTAAAGAGGCCGATCGCAAGATCGCCGATGTGGTCGCGGAGCGGATCGAACGGCTGATCGTCGATGGCGTGCTGAGGTCGGGACAGGCGCTGCCGTCCGAACGCCGCCTGACTGACAAGCTCGGCGTATCGAGAACGGCCTTGCGCGAAGGGCTTAAATTGCTGCGCGCGCGGGGCATCATCGAAACGGCGCACGGCAAGGGTTCGTTCGTCGCGAACCTGACTGCGCAGCCGCCGCAATCGCCATTGATGCATCTGCTCGCTTCGCAACCGCGCACGCTCTACGATCTGTTCGAAGTACGCGGGATGCTCGAAGCGGAATCGGCACGTCTTGCCGCGTTGCGCGGCACGCCCGCCGATTACATGATGATCACGCGCCGCTACGAGGAAATGCTCGCCGCGCACGAAACCGATACGGACCCTGCGACGCATGCGCGCCTCGATCATGCGTTCCATCTGGCGATTTGCGAGGCGTCGCATAACCCGGTGCTCGTGCATACGTTACGGTCGTTGACCGAGTTGCTGCTGAGTTCGGTGTTTGCGTCGGTGAACAATCTTTATCATCGGCAGCCGCATCGCAAGCGTATCGACCGCCAGCATGCGAAGCTCTATAGCGCGGTGACGGGCAAGCTACCCGAACAGGCGTACCGGACAGCCGCCGATCACATCAACAGCGTGCGAGAAAGCCTGCAAGAGATCGAGCAGGAAGAGCAGCGACTGGTGCGGGCGACGCTCAGACTCGAAGGGTGGAAGTGAGCGCAAGTCTATGCGCGGTGGGTTAAAGGTCAAGAAGATCCTGTCGTTAACTCGAGGACGGGGCGGCGTGCCGTCGCATGCTCCGTATCCGCGATCGCTCTTTGAAGTGGAGCGGTTGCCATCATCATTACAATCCGAGAGAACAGGGGAACACCTATGCAGTTCAAGCGTACTTTCATCGCACTGTCGTTTGCATCACTTCTGGCTATGGGCGGTTGCGCGTCCGTGCCGATGGGAGATCCGAAACTGGACGCCTCGCTGAAGACGTTCAATGCGCCGCAGGACAAGGCAGCTGTCTATGTGTATCGCAATGAGAGCATTGGCGGCGCTGTGAAGATGGACGTTTCGCTCGACGGCAAGCCGATCGGCAAGACGGCTGCCAAGACCTATCTTTATGAAGAGGTGACGCCGGGTCATCATCAGTTGCTCTCTGAGGCAGAGAACAACTCGACGCTGGATATCGATGTGGTTGCAGGCAAGGCTTATTACGTGTGGCAAGAGGTCAAGATGGGCATCATGTATGCGCGTAACAAGCTGCAACTGGTTGATGATCAGACGGGGCAGGCTGGGGTGAAAGAGTCGAAGTTGACTGTGCCGGTGGCGGCGCAATAAGGCGCGAGTTTTTTCTTGTTCGAATGGGGCGCGCGGGTGGTTTGTTGTTTGCGCGTCCGGTCGAACTGTTATTTGAGTTCTCGCAGTTTTGCGGGAACTTGTTTTTTGTGTTTTTGCGTGAGGCAGTGAGCGGCCAGTTTCGGCCGTTCGACATGAGCGCGCGAATCGTCGACAATTTGACCATCAACTAGGTTTTCAATCCCGATGACAACGGTGGACCGTCGAGTAGTCCATCAATAAACACTTTCAAAAATGTTGTTTAGTAAGAGACCCGAGTTTCGACGCCCGCCGAAAAATCCCTATCGCGAAGGGAGTCTGGTCAATCGTGCGACCGAGGTGTTCTCATGGCTGCATCGGGGAATTTTCGGTGCGCTGACCATCGTATTGATACTGCTCACTGTAGCGGCAGCAGGGGATCTTCCGACGACGAAGAAGGGATGGTTAGCGTGGGTTACCGTCATTGTCGTTGGAGTTGTTGTTTGCATAGTCGCAGTTCGATGGATGCACCTTACAGCTGCTCAACGCAGGTGACAACGAACAACTTCGATAGACGCGATGGCTTGGTTCGGCCCAGTTTCGGTCGTTGGACACTGGTGCCCGAATCGTTGACCACCAATGCCTTGCCGATTCAAGATTCATTCTCACCAGGCGCGGTGTCCGACTCGATTTGAACGAGGGATGTCGAGGATGTATAGAAAATCGGTAGGTGTTTTTGCCGTAGCACTGACTGTAACGCAGGGCTGTTTTGCCCTTACTGTTGACGAACTGATGCGCGGTCTGGATCAAGCGCTAGGCGATAAAGCATCCTCTATTACCCAACTCGCCACCTACGTCACTGGATACGTTCATGGAAGCGCAGAGTATGGACGGACATTGGGACTCGTCTGTGACGAATCTGGGCTACACTCAACGAACGAGGAACTGCGAACGGTCCGTGCGTACATTGACGCTAATCCCGATCAATGGCCTGATGGCGCACAGTTATTGATTAATCGCGCGCTCACGTCGCCGAAATGCAACCATTGATCGGTAGATGCCGGTGACAACCAGTTTTCGCCTCATAGCGATATACGCCGAAGCCGAAATACGATCGCGTGCTCGGAAATACGTAGCAGATTGCGCCGTAACGGCGCTCGCCCTTGAGCCAACCCAACCTTGGTTTCTGGTCAAAACAAGCACGGATGCGGAGCGCGACCGGCTTACCGGTGACGAGGGGCTCCTGAAGGAATTCAAGGCTGTGTTTCGGGCGTACGAATGCCCCGAAGAAATCGTCCAAGTGCTCACATTCACTTTCCAGTCACAGGAAACTGTGGAGCGAGACTACGCGGGCAACTGGCAATGGGCGTTGACTTAGCCAACATTCTGAATGTCCGCTATCGGACGCATTGATTGACCGCTTCGGGTCGGTTTATAGCGTTGATCGTCGACTTCAGTACGACGCCTTTTCACCCCGCGCGATGCCCATCACCGGGTGATGAGCATCGCACACAGCTGCGCCTTCCTTAAACCTGGTCAATTCCCACGCTCACTCCAGTCCGCCCGGGCACCCTTGACAGCAGCGGCCCCAGCCCTTCGGCAACGGTCAAATGAGAAATCACCGCATCGCGTAGCTTCTGATACGGCAGCTCCGCAATCATCGCTGTCTGCATCGCCGCCATCACTTCCCCAGCTTCCGATCCGATCATCGTGAAGCCCAGTATGCGATCGTCCTTCGCGCCGACGAGTACCTTCATGAAACCCTGCGTTTCGTCGGTCGCTTCCGTCCGCAGCACGTTGTTCATCGGCAGTGTTGCGACACGAACCGCGACGCCTTGACGTTGCGCATCGCTTTCGCTGAGTCCAACGCGCGCGAGCGGTGGATCGGTGAACAGCGTGTAGGGAATCAGACGATCGCCCGTGCTGCGATTGCCGCCTGCCAGGTTGTCGCGCACGATCCTGAAGTCATCGACCGATACATGCGTGAATTGCGGACTGCCCGCGACTTCGCCGATTGCCCAGACGTCGGGTGCCGAGGTCTGCAAGCGGTCGTTCACGCGAATGTATCCGCGGTCATCAAGCTGGATGCCTGCCTGCTCCAACCCAATGCCGGCTGTGTTCGGAGCACGACCAGCGGCGACAAGAATGTCGCTTCCGTCAAGAGTCCGTTCACCCGAAGGCGTGCGCAGGACAACACGCACATGCGTGCCCGAGCGCCCTTCGACGCTGACTGTTTGCGCGTCCAGCACGACATCGATTTCTTCCGCACGAAGAATGCGCAGCATCTCCGCGCCGACGTCGGTATCTTCGCGTGCCATCAGCCGCGCACCGCGCTCGACGATCGTCACGCGGCTGCCGAAGCGCCGGTAAGCCTGCGCCATCTCCACGCCGATATAGCCACCACCCAAAACGATCAGATGCGACGGCGCACGGTCGAGATCCAGCGCGCCGATGTGCGTCAGCGGCTCGGCCGCGCGCAGTCCCGGCACGTCGGGAATCGCTGCGTGCGTCCCGACATTCACCACGACCTGGCTTCCGCTGAGCGTGCGCGTGCCGCCGTCGTTCAATTGCACCTCGATGGTCTTCGGCCCGACAAACCGGCCAACGCCCATGATCAGCTCAGCACCGCTCGTCTCATACGCCTGCACGTGAAACGCGGCTTCGCGTTCGACCATGCCGCGCTTGCGTTCGCGAACCTTCGCCATGTCGATGGCGACAGGTCCTGTTGTCGCGCCGAAGTCGGCGGCATGCCGCGCGAGATGAGCCACGCGCGCACTCCAGATTTCGTTCTTGCTCGGCAGGCAGGCGACGGCCGGGCACGAGCCGCCTACCCACTGCCGTTCGACCACGGCCACGCGTTGACCTGACCGGCCCAGATGCCAGGCTAGCAGCTTGCCGCCCTGGCCACTACCGAGAATCAAAGTATCGAACTGTTCAACCTGAGACATGACTTTCTCCAATCCAGCTAAGGGTGAGTGCGCGACGATCGCGACAGGTATTCGGACCAACGCGAGCGTTACTTGACCGGCGGGAAATCGACGTCGGTATCGTTGATACGGTTGAAGGTGTTCGTGAAAATCGTCATGGCGATCGCCAGCGAGATTTCCGCGAGTTGCGTGTCGCTGTAGCCTGCGGCGCGAATGGCTGCGAGATCGCTTTCGCCGATCGTGCCGCGCGTCGTCTGCAGGGTCAGCACGAAACGGATGAGGGCATCGCGTCGGGCATCGCCAGTCGCCTGACCGGCGCGAATGTGTTTGAGCGCTTCGGGCGACAGGCCGGTCATCTTGCCCAGCATCACGTGTGCGGCGACGCAGTAGTCGCAACCCGTTTGCTCGCTCACGAGCAACTTGATGGTTTCCAGATCCTGTTTGCTCAGACTGCTCGACGCCAGCGCGCCTTCGGCGTCCAGTGCGGCATTCAATGTCGCGGGCGCGAGATGGCCGAGCGCCGCGAACAGATTCGGTACGCTGCCGCCGGCGATTTTGCGAACCCGTCCATAGACTTCGGCGGTGGCGCCCGTTGCGTTCTCGACTGCGGGGATGGCGATGCGACTCATGTTCGACCTCATTCAGTGGTGGTTAGGAGCCTCCACTTTAGGTTCGGAGAATGAGCTTGTTGAGTCCTTTGATTCGCAATATCATGCTCGAAAGTATCACATGAGGTGGTGATGTCACTTTCGCAAGACTGGCTGAGCCGTTTGCTCGGCATGATGACCGTGCGCGGTCAACTCGAATTGCGCTGCTCGTATGGAGCGCCATGGGAAGTGATCTATGGCGATTCGGACCCGGGCGAGATGCCGTATCACATCATCCTCAGCGGGTCGGCCATTCTGGAGACGCCGGGTTCTGGCAAGCCGCAGCATCTTTGTGCAGGCGACATCGTGATGCTGGCGCATGGCTCTGCTCACAAGCTCCACGACGGTAGCGGCGCGCGGCCGAAGCGGGCACACGAGCGCGCCGCCCTGAACCTGATCATCAGCGAAAACAAAGGCACCGGCTCGCGTCTCGACATGCTCTGCGGGCGAATCATTCTGGCGCCGCCACACGACCGGTTCATCCGTGCATATCTGCCCGCACGGCTTGTCACGCATACATCGCCGACAAGGAGCCACGGGAAGCACAGCACGGATGGTGCGGCCTACGAGCAGCTGAACGGTCTCGTGGCCCTCATGCGAACAGAGGCCGGAACAGACAATCTGGGCGGATACGCAATGATGAACGCGCTATCGGCGGCGCTGTTCGCGCTGACGATGCGCGTGGCCAGCGAGTCCGACGAAGCACCCGTCGGGCTGCTCGCGCTCGCAGGCAACCCGCGCCTCTCTCCCGCGCTCACGGCGATCTTCAGCGACCCCGCGCGAGCATGGACGCTGCCCGAGTTGGCGAACCTCTGCAGCATGTCGCGAGCGACGTTGATTCGTCACTTTCAGGACAAGCTGGGCCGTTCGCCGAACGACCTTCTCACCGATATCCGGATGGCGCTGGCGGCCAACGAACTGAAACGACCCGGCATTTCGACCGAGGTCGTGGCAGAGACAGTCGGTTATCAATCGGTCGCCGCATTCCGGCGCGCCTTCAGTCAACGTCTGGGCATGACGCCAGCGGACTGGCGTCGTTCGCAACAGGAGAAACAGCATGCGGAACTCGCAACCTGAAGGCTGGAGAGTTCCGCAGGACGATTGCGCTGCGAGCTGCCGCGCAACTAGACGTTACGTTCAGGCGGCTATCTGCATCGCGAGTTCTTCGGGCTTGATGCTGGCGATCGGTTGAAGGATCGAACTGTCGAATGTACGGGGTTCGCGCCTGTTTGCGAGCAGTTTCGGCAGGTCGGGATTCGCGAGCGCGCCGCGTCCGACTGTCACCAGGTCCGCGCCGGAGGCCAGCGCGTTGTCGATGCGCTCAGCCGTGTGCAAACCGCCGTTTGCGATGACAGTGACGGCGGGTGCATAACGGCGTGCCAGCGTCACGAGGCTATCGTGCGTGCCTTCAAAGGCTGGCTGCCACGCCTCGAACTCCGTGACGTGAAGGAAGTCGATGCCTGCATCGGCAAGTGTGCCAAAGATCACTTCGGCATCTGACTCGCCACCCGACCACTTCGAACCGAAATCGTTGACCTTGCCTTGTGAGATCCGGATGCCCACGGGCACGGCATCTCCTATGTTGTGCCGGACTGCTTTCACGACATCCGCGAGCAGTTGCACGCGAGCCTTCGTGTCGCCGCCCCAACGGTCAGTCCGACGATTGGTCTCCGCCGTCAGGAACTGGTCGAGGAGATACCCGTTAGCGCCGTGAATTTCCACGCCTTTGAATCCGGCGATATTCACGGCACGTCGTGCCGCATCGACGAAGCCTTGAATAGCTTCATCGATTTCGGCGTCCGTCATCTGCTTCGGCTCAGCATAGCGTCCCTCGCCGAAGTAGAACTTCATCTGTTCGCCCTTGGGGCGGACGGCCGACGGTCCCACGGTATGGCTTCGATACACGTTGCCTTGACTCAACGCGCCGGCATGCATGAGTTGCGCGAACACAGGGGTGCCATGCTCGTGCATCTCGCGATTGAACGTCGACCATGCCTCAGCCTGCACGTCGTCGGCCAGGCCTGGCTGAAACCGGTATCCTTGCGAGAACGCCTTGTCGGTGTAAATGCCTTCCGTCGTTACCAGCCCGAAGCCACCCTTCGCGAAGCGCTTGTAGTACTCGAACATGGTTTGGGTCGGATGACCGTATTCCGTGGCTGTAATACGCGTCATGGGCGCGACGGCGATGCGGTTGCGTACTGCGATGCCGTTGCGGTTATACGGAGAAAGGATCGGGGAGGTTGCGTCGTTCATTTCGCTGCTCGTCTCGTGAAGAAGGTGACTGCATGGTAGGCGTCGCGAGCGGCAGGAAACAGCGGTCGGAGCGTGAAGCCGCCCTAACACTTTTGGATATAAACGATGTTCCTCCCAGACGTTCAGACATTCCTGGCGGTTGCATCAGCGGGAAGCCTGTCAGCGGCGGCGCGGCAGCTGAACGTGGTGCCCATGCAGGTGTCACGGCGCATCGCGGCGCTCGAAGAGGACCTCGGCGTGCGCCTCTTTCATCGGACCACCCGCTCGCTGACGTTGACCGCAGAAGGCGAGGCGTTTGTGCCGTATGCGAGGGCGATGGTGGACGCAGAAGCGGGCGCGCGAGCCGAACTGAGTCCGTCGTCGGGCATGGCATCGGGCGTGTTGCGTCTGACCGCACCGAGTGGCTTTGGACAATCGGTCGTGTTGCCGATGCTGCCGGGTTTGCTCGAAGCTAACCCGGACCTTCGTATCGACCTCGATCTGTCGGATCGCCAGGTCGATATCGTGGGGCAGGGGCTGGATCTCGCGTTACGCATTGCACCGCTGGAAGATTCGGAACTGGTGGCCAGAAAGATCGTTTCGAATCCACGCCTTGTTTGTGCTTCGCCCGAGTACCTGAAGAGGCACGGACGACCTGCGACGTCGGCGGAACTGGACCAGCATCGCTGTATCAGACTTGACTCGGTGGGAGGATGGCCGCTCGTTGTCGACGGCAAGCTGATACGCAAGCGCATTGAAGCGTATGTCACGACGACCAGTGTGGAAGCGGCACGCACGTCAGCTGTGCAGGGATTGGGGCTAGCCATGTTGACGTACTGGGACGTCTTCCGGCAACTGGCCGATCACTCGCTCGTGCAGGTTCAGCTGGAGGATGCGGAGATGGAAGACCTGTCGGTGTGGGCGGTCATCCCGAGCCGGCGATATGTGCCGAATCGGGTGAACGTGTTCCTCAGTGCGCTTCAGAAGGAAATTTCGGATCTGGCAGGAGAGTGCGTGTCATAGACTCTTTGCCCGCCGGCATTACACCGGAGACGACGGCCATTGCGGCTGCCAGCAACGCAAGCCGAACTGCGGCGCGACTCCATACGCGTGGTCCAGCATGTCCGATTGCAGGTTTTCATACTGTTCCCAGTTGGTCTCTTCAACGTAGACGTAGATCTCCAGCGCGACGACAGGCTGGCTGGACTGCAGTTGCCGGATCACGAGCGGCATGTCGTGGCGCACCGCCGGGTGATCGCGGAAATAGGCGATCAGATAGAGGCGGTACAGGCCGAGGTTCGTGCGGCGCTGTGTATCGCCGGGTGTGGGGCGCGCAAGCGCCAGGTCGACATCGCCATGCAACTGGGCGAGCAGCGCCTCGTCGGGAAAGCGGATGCTCCCGACATCGAAATGAATCGCATGTCTGACGCGCCGGCTGCCCGACTCGGTCATGCCACGCCAGTTCTTCACGCTGTTGGTCAGCAGGACGTAGGTCGGCAGCATGACGATCGATTTATCGAAGTTCTGTACCTTGATCGTGTTCAACGCGATGTCAATCACAGTGCCGTCGGCGACGAAGCCGGGCACCTCGATCCAGTCGCCCACCTGCAGCATGTCATAGACGGCAAGCTGAATGCTGGCAACGAATCCGATCAACGAGTCGCGGAAGACGATGATGAGCAGTGCAGTAATGGCGCTGACACCGGTGAGAAAGTACGCCGGAGAGCGCTCCAGCAGCACCGAGATCAAGGCAATCAGCGCGATCACGTAGAGCACGATGGCGGCGATTTGCAGGAAGCTCTTGATCGGTCGCTGGCTTGCGGACGGAGAGTGACTGTAGCGCTCACCTACGCTCGCGAGGAACGCCAGACCGGCGCGCAGCAGCGTGTACACCATGTAGCAGGCTGCGAGAATGCCGAGTGGCCGTCCGAGCGCCGCGATCATGGGGAAAGTGAGTCCCGAGAGCAGGGGCGCGGCCGCGTAGATGATCGCGGCGGGCACAAGCGGTGCGAGCCGGTGGAACACCTTGTGGCGCTCGGCAGCGCGCAGCCACTTGCGCTGCTCCTGGCGTGCAAGACGCCCGACGACCACCAGCATCAGCGAGCGCGTCACGTAGTAGCAGATCGTGCTCGCCAGCAGAATCGCCAGCAGCAGGGCGGCGACGAGCAGGACCGCGACGAGCATGCTGTCGGTATGGACGTTGAAGTGATGCCAGTCCGGCCCGCCCTCGATACGCAGCGTCTTGTCGAACATAGACTCTCCCGGTGCCGGCGAATCGATTTCGCCAGACAGTTCCTGTCTTGCCGTTTGGTCGTCTGGTTGGCGCGCGCCGCGGTGTCACTTTGCGCGCGAGGTCAGACCGTGCAGCGAACCAATATCACGACGGTCATTGTAGCGGCGTCGCGAACGGACTTCGTTGCGGGGGCCCCGTTTTTTGCTTTTTTAGTCTTCGTCGGCGGAGCGCTAACGTGTGCGCTACTGCTGTAGAACATGAGTGTCATACGGTTGAAGTGCATCCGGTCGCGCCGAATCTGATCGGCGCGACACGCGAGTAAAATCACGGGCTAACCGGTCTTCTCCGAGTTCACTCTCTCCGCACTCGAGGTTCCTGAACCTCTCGCTGCGTGCAAGCAATCGGAACCAATTCGCGAAAGCACGGCTCGCAGCAATCCTAAGCTGGCGCGTCGACGTCTGTTCCTGGCTGGCTGCACCGCCTCGCTGCGACGCCGCAAACTACCGCTGGCGTACCGGGCTAACAAATTTGCTGTTTTTCAATCTCGGCATTTAGGAGACTTGTATGCCCGCACCCTACACCGGTAGCTGCCTCTGTGGTCAGATCAAGTTTGAGCTCCGGCACGAACCATTCACTTTTTATGTTTGTCATTGCACGACCTGTCAGCGAAGAACAGGCGGGGCTGCGTTGCCTGTGATGTGGGTTCGTCGAGCCGATTTGCATGTCGTAGGAGGTGAGCCGATCATGCTGACGTTTGAGTTTGGTCGTGGGCGGCAGCGGCGCAGCAAGGCGTGCGCGCGCTGTGACACGCGGCTTTGGGCCGAGCCAATTGACCAGTCCGATCTGGCGATACTGAGACCCGGCACATTGCAAAACCAAAGCGAATTTTCTCCCATCGCACACATATTCACCCGTAGCAAACAACCATGGTTTCTGATTCCAGATGGCATTCCTGGTTTTGAAGGAAGTGTCGGGCAGCAGGAAGAATTGGTTCGCTTATGCGCGAACGGAAGATCGACGGGCGTTAAGGCAGGCAGAATTTACGGCGGACCGTTGGTGGTCAGATCGCTCGTCCCAAGATCAACGAGCCGGTCATCTGTTTCAACACGATCTGGTTGACTCAGTCCGGCCCGGAAGTGTCATTCGTGTTTCGTAGGACTCTGACATTCAGACGACGGCTTGTCCGGTGAAACGGCCATTCGATCTCGAAGTGACCGAGCCGGCGTCCATGACCTAGACGGCATAGCGAATGATGCTTTGATCCTGAACATTTGCGACCAACTCGTCCGCACGAGATAACAGCCGAAGAAGTAACGGGTTTGCATTTGCATCGCTGTATCCCAAGACGAGATCAATCGTCGGAGGTACGCCGTCAAGGGCCCTTGCAACGACGTTTGGTGTCAGCATATTTTGCGCATACAGCGGGATAAGCGTAACGCCACCCGTTGACGTAACGAGCGACATCGCGGAGGGGAGGTTCTCGCCCTCGTACCCCGCCTTGAGCGTTATACCGACACTCGATGCGTAGTGCTGAATCACGGATTCCAGTACGGGAGAAGTCCTGGACGAACTGACGTAAATTTGGCTGGCGAGATCCTGCGGCCGCATTTTCTTGCGTGACGTCAGCCGATGGTCTGCCGGCAGTACGGCGATCAGTGGCTCCTTTGCCAGGACTTTGAATGACAGGCCAACGGTCTGTCTCTCGGGGCGAAGGAAAGCGACGTCCAGCTTTCCTCGCATTAGCCCAAGAGCGAGTTCAGGAGAAGACTGGCTGCACAGTGTGATCTCCGCATCCGGTGCCTCCTCGCGGAGGATGCGCAGCGCGTGCGGTAACCATACGACTTCCTGCCCCGCAAGAAAGCCCATTGCCAAGATGGGTTTTCCAGGCTGTTCCGCACGCCGTGCCCCGTCGATAGCAGCTTCGACTTGAAGCAGCGCCAGTCGCGCGTGATCAAGGAAAATTTTTCCAGCAGTGGTAAGCGCCACGCCGCGTGCCTGGCGCTCCAGTAATTTCACACCCACTTCGAATTCAAGATCGCGGATCTGCCGGCTCAGTGACGGCTGCGACGTGTGTAGCCGCCGTTGGGCAGCTGTCAACAGACTTCCTTCCTCCGCAACCGCGATGAAATATCGCAGATGTCGAAGTTCCATTGGCTCTCCTGTATGCCTTTGAGGCATAGGTCAAAGCATAGAAAGTCTTTGTCATCGAGGCAAGGGATACCTATATTGCAACGGCTGCCGTATCGACGAGCCATGCGCCCAGGTGGAGTTCTCACTGACGTGGTCAGCGCATTCCGAGTGCCAGATCACAGGCCGATTCTTGTACTCGATGCGTTCAGGCGCCAGGAGCAAGATCCATCGCAGCGTTGTCGGAGTGCGCGCTGCTCGCCCGTTTTCAGATGCACACAAAATAAGACTTCGAAAGAAGCCGCTGGCAGCATTCTCGATGTCTCGCGGAGAACCAACACTTCAATCAATTTCTTATAGGAGGTACCAGCGATGCCTACGATCACCACTCCGGACGGCGTAAAGATCTTCTACAAGGACTGGGGGGCCGGTCAGCCGATCGTCTTCAGCCATGGCTGGCCCCTGTCGGCCGACGACTGGGACGCCCAGATGATGTTTTTCCTTCACCACGGCTACCGGGTGATCGCCCATGACCGGCGCGGGCACGGTCGGTCCGAGCAAGCCGGCGCCGGCAACGACATGGACCACTGGGTCGCCGACCTCGCTGCACTGACTGAACATCTCGACATTCGCGACGCTATCCACATCGGGCACTCCACCGGCGGCGGCGAGGTGGCGCGTTACGTCGCCCGCCACCAGGAGCGGGTCGCCAAGGCAGTGCTGGTGGCCTCGTTGACGCCGAACATGGTGAAAACCGAAGCGAACCCTGCAGGTCAGCCGCGGGAGTGGTTCGACGCGGTTAAGTCAGGCGTGCTTGGCAACCGGTCGGAGTTTTACCGGGCAGTGCCGGAGGGTCCGTTCTATGGATTCAACCGTGCGGGCGCCAAGCCGTCTGAGGCGGTGATCGCGAACTGGTGGCGCCAGGGAATGGCCGGCAGCGCCCAGGCCCACTACGAGACCGTATTTTCCTGGCTGGAGGACTATACCGAAGATCTGAAGAAGATCACTGTGCCGGTACTGGTCATGCATGGCGAAGATGACCAGATCGTCCCGTTCGCCAGTTCGGTGCCTCGTGCGGTCGACCTGCTCGCAAACGGTGTGCTGAAGGCATACGCTGGCTTCCCGCACGGCATGCTGACCACCCACGCGGATGTCCTGAACCCCGACCTTCTCGAGTTCATCAAATCCTGACGGGACGACAGACCGAACCAGAACCAGGCAACTCGAGTGGCGGGCTCCATGAGTGCGCCACTCGACCCAGGCGTCCGCTCCGGGGCAATTCCACCCGACCGCAGCGCCTCAAACGACGCTACGCCGCGTGCGTCTTACAGCGTCGTTACGCCTTCCATTGCAGCAGCACCTGCAACGCCGATGTTTAACAATCCCGCAACCAACCTCACCACCATTGCGCGCGCTGAAACGGTCAACCTTATACCCATAGCAACCGCACCAACAACAACCGACCAGCATTCAACCTCCCCAAGAAACTCTCCCGACAAACCCCTGTCACCCGCTGAAACTTGAGTTCAACCGTGCATCGCCTAGTATTCCGTCTGTCGCGCGTCTGCCGAAGACAAGTGCTCATCGAAACCACCCCAGCAGGAGATACCGATGACGTCACAGACCGAATCTGCGCCGGGCTCGCCGGCGAGGGCCGTGATCCAGATTCCCATTCTCCTGTTGGGCAGTCTTGTGCGCCACGTGGTGCTCGTTCCAGGCAAGCAACGCGGCGAGTATGTAGCGCACGTCAGAGAAGCAAACGATCCCCTGATCGAAGCGATGATCGAAGAAGCGCTAAAAGAGCCGGACGATTCCCCACGCGACTACGATCTGAAGCCGCGCTTCGTTCTCGACTATGAAGACTTCCGCAACGCGCCGCATGGCGAATTGCACAGCATCCTCGACTACTTCGCCCGCGGCTCGACCAGCAAGCTCAAGAACGATCAGCGTTTGCGAGTGAGACACGAACAGGTATCAAGCAAAACAGTCGTCTCGAACAGACGAGGCAAAGCACCGCCTCGCAAGAGCGACGATCCCGTAACGTGGTTCTTCGATAAAACACATTCCGACGAGGCAAATAACGCCGATGCGAAGCAAAGGATCATGGTTCTCTACGATCACGATCCGTATTTCCGTGCGCTCGTCAAACGCGTCAGCGACGATGAAGCGAGTCGCGAGCGCTTCGCGAGGATTGCAGGCGCGTGCGAAGGCGGCGTCGTGCTCGCGATCAACGATCATGAAATCGACAGAGAGAAGTCCGATTCCGGCGAGCGCGGAGATCTCGCGCTCAAATGGTTTCGCGACTCGGTAGACCTCTGTTTTAAAGGCGTCGATCCGGACAGATCGGTGGTGATCGTCTCATCCGACGCACTGCGCAAATGCGGCCTGCGCATTTCGGAACGCGGGGCAGTCGAGTCGTGCGTGAATGACATCGTCGGAATGATTCAGTCGGGCGACTTCAATCTTCCTGACATGCAGGGCAGGTTCCGGCATCTGGTCGTGGTTTTCAGGGAGCCGGGAGCGCTCTATATCAATCTCGCCGAAAAGAAGGGTTGCGTGACATTCGGCCCGAACTGCGACCGGCATGCGCAAATGCATCCTGCGGCATACGGCCGGGTGCCGGGGAAGTTCACATCGATGGTGACGAGCGTCGTCAGAGAACTCTGCTGGACGCTGGACGGCAAGGCGCCTTTGGACATCGAAGGCGCACTGAGGATGGGCGTCGCCGCGTACAACTACCACTACGATGCAGGCTTCATGGAAAGCCGCGGCGACGATGCTTCTCCATTCGACGACTACATCGACATGCTCGGACCCGCGCGCCGCGCGAGCCTGATGAAGTCGTACGAAGACGCGAAAGAAGAATACATGCTCACGTGCGTCTCCTTCAGCTGGGGCAGCGCGGGATCGACGTGGAGCCGTCTCGACAGGATCGACGAAGACTTCGACGGCAAGCTGATCGAGATCGTGCAATACGGCCTTGAGGAAGCGTTCAAGGAGCCGCAGAGTTTCAGCCGGCACAACTTCAAGCCTCCCGCACTGATCACGGTTCCGTACTCGAAGTATGGTTCGATGAAACTGGTCGATCCCGACGAGATCGAGCGTTTCAGCAGTCTCGCCAAACTTCTCGACAAGTATCTGTGGACCGACAACTGGTCCATGCCGCTTTCAATCGCCGTTTTCGGCGCGCCTGGTTCCGGCAAGTCATTTGCGGTGAAGCAGATCATCGCGCGCATCAGTCCGGACCGTCGCTCCGAGCCGCTCGTATTCAACCTTGCGCAGTTCGCTTCGATCGATCATCTGACGGGGGCGTTTCACAAGGTTCAGGATATGGCGCTGTTCTCGCAGGAAGTGCCGCTGGTCGTATTCGACGAGTTCGATGCGGATTTCGACGGCAGGCCGCTGGGCTGGCTCAAGTACTTTCTGGCGCCCATGCAGGATGGCATCTTCCGGGGCAAGGAAGCCGATTATCGTGTGGGGCGCGCTATCTTTCTGTTTGCGGGCGGAACGAGTTCGTCTTTCGATGAATTCAATGCGTCGCCAGGGGCACAACTGCAGAATCAGGAAGAAAACGAGGAAGCGAAGCGCGTCAAGCTGCCGGATTTCGTGAGCCGGTTGCGAGGTCATCTCGACGTTGCCGGCGTCAATCCCGTCAAGAGCGCCGACGGAACGATCGCACCCATCGACCGCATGCTGCTGCTGCGTCGCGCGATCCTGCTTCGTTCCTCGCTGGAACGCAACGCAAAGGAAATCTTCCGTAAAACGCGGGCCGGTTTGCAGTTCGCCAACATTCACGAAGACCTGATACGGGCATTCCTGCATGCGAGCAACTACGTGCATGGCTCGCGTTCGATGGAGGCGATCGTGCAGATGTCGCGCTTCATCGACGGCCATTACGTGCCGACTTCTCTGCCGATGGAAGAACTGCTGCGCACTCACGTCGATGCAAAATCCTTCATGGCCGAAATCGGCGGATGGCGTTAAGAGCCGGCCGCCAGCGGGCTCTGCGAAAGTCGTTCGCTGGCAAATGCCGGCTCGGCAGGCGGCTCGATACGCCGCACGCTCACGCTAACGTCCATGCCGATGAAGTCCTGCGCCGCACCGAACCACGAACCGGACACGGGCGCCGCGTGTTCGGGCTTGCGCGTGTAGGCCACGCGAATCAGATCGGTGCCGCCGACGAGCGAATTGGTCGGATCGTAGGGCACCCAGCCGGCGCCCGGCAGGAAGACGTGCAACCATGCGTGAGTCGCGCCCGCACCGACGACGAGCGGCTCGTCGCGGCTTTCGATCTGTCGCGCGCCCTGTTGTAGCCCCGTGTTGCGTATCGCGGGCGGCAGGGCAGTGTCGAGCGTCTGGTCGTACAAATACCCTGAAACGAACCGCGCGGCCAGTCCCAGTTCGCGTACCACTTCCATCATCAGCAGCGCGAAATCGCGGCAGGTGCCGCTGCGCCGTTCCAGTGTTTCGGATGGACGCTGGGTGCCCATCGCATCGCGCGACTGGTACTCGAAATCGCTGCGGATCGCGTCGTTGATATTGCCCAGGATGTCGCGCGTGTGGGTAGTGCCGCGTTGCGGAAGAAACTGCGCCACCCAGTCGCGCAGCAGCGGTTGATCGTCCGGATATTGCGGCGGCAGGAACGGTGCCAGGTCGAGCCGATCTTCGTCGCTGTACTGGAACGGGTAGCTCTCGGCTTCGGCCGCCACCGGCAACTCCAGATTCTTCACGCCGAAATGCTCGATCACGAAGCGTGCGCGCAGATCGAGCGTGTCGGCGGGCACGCGGGGCTCGACGACCGCCACCGAATTGGAAAACACGTCCTGCATCCAGTATTGCGTGCTGTGCGGCGACGCTGTCAGCGTGGCCGACAGCACGCGAATGTCGTGCGCGGCGCGCGGCCGGAACATCACGCGGTGCGGAGAAAACTCCACAGGCTTGACGTACCGGTAGGTGGTGATGTGCTCGACTTCGAGAAAGACGGACATGTTCGACCTCCGGCCAGTGCACGCTGACACGGCAATGATGCCACGACTGCACGACCTCAGGCGGCGATCGCTTCCTTGTGCGCGGCGACGATCTCGGCTTCGTCCTGCAACGCCTTGCGCACGGAAGCGCGCGTCTCGATACGCTCGATATACGCCTTCAGATGCGTCAGGTGATCGAGATTCACGCCCGAGCGTTCGTGCCACATCGTCGCCCACACGTAGGCATCGGCGACGGTGAACTGTTCGCCCGTGAGATACGCGCGGCCATCGGCGAGACGCGCGTCGAGCTTGCCGTACGCGTTGAGCAGCTTGTTGCTGTGAAACGCGATGCCCTCCGGCGTCATCAGCTTGCGCATCAGCGGGATATGTTTTTGCGCGATCTCCGTCGCGACGAAGGTCAGCAGCTGATCCATGCGCGCGCGCTCGATGGTGCCGTGCTTCGGAATCAGTCCGGACTCGGGATGTTGATCGGCGAGATACGACGCGATCGTGATCGTCTCGGTGAGCGGCTCCGTTTCGCCGTCCAGTTGCAGCGCGGGAACGTACAGCAGATCGTTCACTGCGGCGAAGTCGGACTGATCGGACGTGGTCTTGCCGAACACATCGAAATGCACGAGTTCTGGCGTGAGTCCGAGTTCGTTGAACACGGCTTGCACGGCGAGCGAGCAGGTGGCTTGAGCGATATAGAGTTTCATGGCGTGCCTTGTATCGGTGATGGGTTGCCGGGAGCGCTGTCCCGTTGCAATGAAGTATCGCGAGATTCGGCACGGCGATAAACGGCGGCGCGGGCGGCGCACCGTCGCTCGCGTGGAGACAATCTTTCGTACGCGGCGCAGGGGCGATTGTCGCGTTTGCAGCGACACTCTGACGAAGACAGAAGGCTTTATCCGCCATCTTGCGGACTCTAGAATCGGGCGCGCGTTCTTGTCGCTGACGGCGTGGACCTTGCCGCAGCGATATCCGCCTAACTGCTACAGTTTGCTGTCTCACCATCCTCTTACGAAATCCTGCCAACAAAACGAGGCGAACCATGAGCGACCGCGTGGATGCACCGATCAACGAGATTGCCGTCTTCGTGGCCGTCGCGCAAACGGGCAGCTTCACGCGCGCCGCGGAGGAGATGGGCAACAGCAAGTCGAACGTCGGCAAGGCGGTGCAGCGGCTGGAAGCGCGGCTTGGCACGCGCCTTTTTCAGCGCACGACGCGCGCGGTGCGGCTCACGGAAGACGGCGAGACTTATTTGCAGGCCGCGCGCGATGCGCTCGATGGACTGCGCGAAGCCGAGCAGCAATTGGCCGCGCGGCGCTCGGAACCGGTCGGCAGAGTGAAGATCGATGTGCCCGCTGGCTTCGGCAGATTGCTGCTGCCGAGCTTTCTGGAACTGCGCGCGAAGCATCCCAAGGTGACGCTCGAACTCGCGTTGACCGACCGTATGTCGGACCCGATCGGCGAGGGCTGGGATGTGGTCGTGCGCATCGGCGCGTTGCCCGAGGACAGCGAGCTGACCGTGCGCAAGCTCTGCGATCTGCGCAACGGACTGTATGCGTCGCCGGATTATCTCGAACGAAAAGGCACGCCCGCCGATATCGACCAGCTAGGCGAACACGACGCCGTGATTTTTCGCGGTCCGATGGGGCGCCTGCGTCCATGGACCTTGCGCGACGGAACATCGACCAAAGAGTTTGCGCCGCAGCCGGTGATGGTGCTCGCGGACGGCCAGGCGCTGGTCGAAGCGGCCGTGGCGGGCTTCGGCATCGCGCAGATTTTCGATCGCGTGGCGCTGCCGCATGTGCGCGCGGGACGGCTCGTGCACGTGCTGCCCGACGCCGACGTCGACGGGCCGCCCGTGCACGCGATCATCTCGCTCGGCCAGAAAATGGCCGCGAAAACGCGAGCGGTCGTCAATCATCTGGCCGAGACCTTGCAGCGCACGGAAGCGTAATTACTTCTGTCCGGCCGCTGCGCTCACCACCTGTTCCGCAGCTTTCATATCGCCCCAGCCGCCGCCGAGCGCGCGAATCAGGCTGACCGTCGACGCCGCCTGCACGCCCTGAAGCTGCACGGCGGTGCGCCTTGCCTGCAGCACGGTGCGCTGCGCATCGAGCACGTCGAGGTAGTTCACCGCACCCTCGGTGTATTGCTTGCGCGACAGATCGGCGGCGCGCTGCGAGGCCTTCAGCGCTTCGTCCTGCGTCTGCGTTTGCGTTTCGAGAATGCGCAGATCGGCGAGTCCGTCTTCCACTTCGCGGAACGCGACCAGCACCTGCTGGCGATACTGGGCGACGTCCTCGTCATAGACGGCGCGCGCGTTGGCGAGATTGCCGCGGCGTCGTCCGCCGTCGAAGAGCGGCACAGTGAGCGCCGTGCCCGCGAGCGGCCCGAGCAGAAACGCGCGACTGCTCCACTTGAAGAGATCGCCGAGCGTCGCGGACTCGAAACCGCCCGTGCCCGTGAGCGTCAACGAAGGAAAGAACGCCGCCTTCGCGACGCCGACGCGCGCGTTCGCCGCGGCCATCGCGCGTTCGGCGGCGGCGATGTCGGGCCGGCGTTCGAGTAGCGACGACGGCAAGCCGGGCGGTATCCGCAGATTCACCGCCTGAATCGGATTGGGCGTGATCGCGAAGGCGGCAGGCGTTTCACCGAGCAGGACGGCGAGTCCATGTTCCGACGCAGCTCGCAGCCGCTGCACGGTCATCGCGTCCGAGCGCGCCGACGCGAGTTCGCTTTTCGCGCGCTGCACATCGAGTTCGGTGATCTCGCCTTCGTCGAATCGGCGTTGCACGAGCGCAAGCGATTGCTCGCGCAGCGCGACGGCCTGCATGAAGACGTCCGCTTCGGCATCCAGTTCGCGCAGCGCGAAATAGTTCTGCGCGACATCGGCCTGCAGCGCGAGCAGCACGGAGCGATAGAGCGCCTCGCTGCGCTGCGTGTCGGCTTTCGCTGCATCGACCGTGGACGCCACGCGTCCGAACAGATCCACTTCATACGACGCAGTGGCCTGCGCGCGCCATAACGTCTGCTGCGGTACATCGGTGCCGTCGGGTTCGAACAGCGACGCAGCGGACACACGCTGCTTCGTCGGACCAAAGCCCGCGTCGAGCGTTGGAAAGAGACCGGCGCGCGCGGCCTGATTGAGCGCGCGCGCCTCTTTCACGCGCGCGGTGGCGGCTTTCAGGTTCTGGTTCGCATCGAGCGCCTGCTGTTCGAGTTCGTTCAGCTTCGGATCGTCGAAAACCTTCCACCACTCGCCGCGCGTCACATCCTCGGACGGCTGCGCGGTCTTCCATGTGCCCTCGGCATCGGCGGTCGCGGGCGCTTCCTTGAAACTCGCGACGGAGGGCGTCGCGGGTACTTCGTAAGTCGGCGCGAGCGAGCAACCCGCGAGGACGAGCAGTGCGCCGAGCAGAAGCGATCCGCTGAAACCGCGCTTCCAGATACGTGCTTTCATGACGATCTCCTTAGTCCTGCAATGCGGGTTCTTGCACTTTCTGTTCGGCTGGTTCGCGCGTGACGGGTGATCCGTCCGGGCCATGAATATGCGGATGACGGCCATGCTTGTCGCGCAGCGGTTTCGCGCCGGAGAGCTTGCGCAGAATCACGTAGAACACAGGCGTGAGCATCAGCCCGAAAAACGTCACGCCGAGCATGCCGAAGAACACGGCGATACCCATCGCGCGGCGCATTTCCGAACCCGCGCCCGTCGAGATCACGAGCGGTACGACGCCCATGATGAAAGCGATCGACGTCATCAGGATCGGGCGCAGCCGCAGACGTGATGCTTCGATGGCCGCCTGCACGATCGAACGTCCCTGCATTTCCAGCTCGCGAGCGAATTCGACGATCAGAATCGCGTTCTTCGCCGACAGGCCCACCAGCACCATCAGTCCGATCTGCGTGAAGATGTTGTTGTCGCCACGCGTGAGCCACACGCCGGCGAGCGCGGACAGAATGCTCATCGGCACGATCAGCAGGATGGCGAGCGGCAGCGTGACGCTCTCGTACATCGCGGCGAGCACGAGGAACACGAGCAGCACGCTGATCGGGAAGACCCAGAACGCGGTATTGCCCGTCAGGATCTGCTGATACGTGAGGTCGGTCCATTCGAACCTGATGCCGCGCGGAAGCGTTTCCTTCGCGATGCGCTCGACGGCCGCCATCGCCTGCCCCGACGAATAACCGGGCGCGGGGCCGCCGTTGATGTCGGCGGCGAGAAAGCCGTTGTAGCGCACGACCATCTCCGGGCCATAGGTCGGCGTGACCTTCACCAGCGACGACAACGGCACCATCTCGCCGCGGTCGTTGCGCGTCTTCAGTTGCAGGATGCTGTCGGCATTCGCGCGGAACGGCGCGTCGGCTTGCGCGCGAACCTGATACACGCGGCCGAACTTGTTGAAGTCGTTCACGTAGAGCGAGCCGAGATAGATCTGCATCGTGTCGAATGCATCCGTGACGGAGACGCCCAGTTGCTTCGCTTTCTCGCGATCCAGTTCGACGTTCAGCTGCGGCACGTTGATCTGGTAGCTCGAAAACGACGGCCCGAGTTCGGGCGCTTTTGCAGCAGCCGCAAGAAAAGCCTGCGTTGCCTTGTTGAGCGCTTCGTAGCCGAGCGCGCCGCGATCCTCGATCTGCAACTTGAAGCCGCCGATCGTGCCGAGCCCTTGCACGGGCGGCGGCGGGAACGTCGCGATGGCGGCATCCTTGATCGCGCTGAACTGCTGGTTGAGACCCGTGACGATATCGGCGCCCGTTTCACCCTTGCCACGTTCTTTCGACGGCTTCGCGACGGAGAACACGAGACCGCTGCTCGACGAGTTCATCAGACCTGTGACGGACAGCCCTGGAAACTCGGGCGTATGAATGACGCCGGGCTGTTTGCGCGCCATTGCGCCCATTTCGTTGACGACCTTCTCGGTGCGATCGAGCGACGCGCCCGCAGGCAGCTGAAGAATGCTGACGAAATAATCCTTGTCCTGCGCGGGCACGAAGCCGCCCGGCACGATCTTGCCGAACAGCACCGTGCCGCCGAGCAGCACCGCATAGACCACCATCATCGCGGCCTTGCGGTTGATGATGCCGCCCACGCCCTTGCCATAGCCTTCCGAGCCGCGATTGAAGACCTTGTTGAAGACGTTGAAGAACGGGCCGAGCACGCGGTCCATTGCACGCGTGAGCCAGTCCTTCGGCGCGTGATGATCCTTCAGCAGCAGCGCGGACAAAGCAGGAGACAGCGTGAGCGAATTGAACGCGGAAATCACCGTCGAAATCGCGATGGTCATCGCAAATTGCTTGTAGAACTGCCCCGTCAGGCCCGACATGAACGCGAGCGGCACGAACACGGCGACGAGCGTCAATGCGATTGCGATGATCGGTCCGCTCACTTCGCGCATCGCTTCATACGAGGCTTCGAGCGGCGACAGTCCCGCGGCGATGTTGCGCTCCACGTTCTCCACGACGACGATCGCGTCGTCGACGACGATGCCGATCGCGAGCACCATTCCGAACAGCGACAGCGCGTTGATCGTGAAGCCGAACGCGAGCATCAGCGAGAACGTGCCGACGATCGAAACAGGCACGGCCAGCAGCGGAATCAGCGACGCGCGCCACGTCTGCAGGAACACGATCACGACCAGCACCACGAGAATGATCGCTTCGAACAGGGTATGCACGACGGCGTCGATGCTCTCGCGCACGAACTGCGTCGGGTCGTAGACGATCTCCGCCTTCACGCCTTCGGGCATGTCTTTCTGCAGTTCGGCCGTGAGCTTGCGGATGTCGTCGGAGATTTGCAGCGAGTTCGCGTTGGGCTGCTGGAAGATGATGATCTGCACGGCTTTCTTGCCGTCCATGCTCGCGCGCAGCGCATATTCCGACGCGCCCATTTCGACGCGCGCGACATCGCTGAGATGCGTAATGGCGCCATCGGGCGAAGTCTTCACGATGATGCGGCGGAACTCGTCCTCGGTCTTCAGACGTCCCTGTGCGTTCACGCTCAGTTGCAGCGGCACGCTGGTCGTCATCGGCGCGCCGCCGACGATGCCTGCCGCGACCTGCACGTTCTGCTCGCGGATCGCTTTCACGACATCAGTGGCGGTGAGATTCTGCCGCGCCACTTTGGTCGGATCGAGCCACACGCGCATCGAATAGTCGCCCGAACCCCACAGCACCACTTCGCCGACGCCCGGCACCTGCGCGAAGCGATCCTTGATGTTGATGAGCGCGTAGTTGCGCAGATACGTGAGGTCGTAGCGGCCGTTCGGCGACACGAGGTTCACGCCCATCGTGAGCGTGGGCGACGACTTCACCGTGTTCACGCCGAGCCGCTGCACGTCTTCGGGAAGACGCGGCAGCGCCTGCGAAACGCGGTTCTGCACGAGCTGCTGCGCCTTGTCGGGATCGGTGCCGAGCTTGAACGTCACCGTCGTCGTCATGTTGCCGTCGCTGTTGGCTTGCGACTGCATGTACAGCATGTTTTCGACGCCGTTGATCTGCTCTTCGATGGGCGAAGCGACCGTCTCAGCGATCACCTTCGGATTCGCGCCCGGATACTGCGCGCGGACCACGACGGACGGCGGCACGACTTCGGGATATTCCGCCGTCGGCAGCTTCGTGAGCGCAATCAGACCTGCGAGCAGAATGACCACCGACAGCACGGCCGCGAAGATCGGCCGGTCAATAAAGAACTTCGAGATGTTCATGATGAGCCTCTCGCCTGATCAGGCAGCGGAACGGGCCGCATCCGTCATGTCGACGGGATGCGGTTTCACGGTGTCGTTGGGGCGCGCGCGCATCAGTCCGTTGACGACGATGCGCTCGCCCGGTTTGAGTCCCGCGTCGATCACGCGCAGGTTGTCGTGCAGCGCGCCGAGTTGCACCTCGCGGTACTGAACCTTGTTGACGTCGTTGACGACCAGCACGTATTTCTTCGACTGATCGGTGCCGATGGCGGCATCGTCGATCAGCACGGCGGGATGCGCGTCGCCGCCGCCGACCTTCACGCGCGCATACAGTCCCGGCACGAGCGCGCCGTCGCGGTTGTCGATGGTCGCACGCACGCGGATCGTCGCCGACTGCGTGTCCAGCCGGTTGTCGACGGAACTGATCGTGCCTTTGCGCGAGTAGCCGTCCTCGTTCGCAAGACCGAGCGCGACGGGCACCTTCGCCTGACGGTCGCGGCCGAGATAGCGCAGATAGGTTTGTTCGTCGACATCGAACGATGCGTAGATCGGCGAGACAGACACCAGCGTGGTGAGCAGCGGCGCATTCGCACCCGCCGATACCACGTTGCCCACCGTCAGTTCGGCGCGCGATACGCGGCCGCTGACGGGCGCGGTGATCGTCGTATAGCCCAGGCTCACCTGCGCTGCTTCGAACGCCGCGTCGGCCGCTTTGACGGCGGCAGAGGCTTCGCGAGCGGCGTTCTGCTTCTCGTCGTAGTCGCGCTTCGCGATCGCGTTGTCGACGAGCAGGCGTTCTGCGCGAGCGGCGTCCGTCGACGTATAGAGCGCACGCGCCTTCGCTGCCGCCACTTGCGCGGCAGCGCGATCCACTTCCGCCTGATACGGACGCGGATCGATCGAGAAGAGCGGTTCGCCTTTCTTCACGAGCGCGCCATCGGTGAAATGAATGGCGACGATCGTGCCCGACACGAGCGGACGCACATCGACGTGATCGACGGCTTCGAGGCGGCCCGAGTAGCTTTGCCAGTCGGTGACGGTGCGCGAGAGCACGGTCGCGACATCGACTTCGACGGCGGGGGCGGGCGCATCCGCGGCGCGGGCGTCTGCGACCGCGCCCGGCCCGACGCCCCGGACGAGCCCGGCTCCCGCCGCCGCGCCGAGCACGGCCACGGCGCTCACGGCAACGGACAGACGTTTCAGCTTGACTAACATGGATTGGATTCCTGAACAAAGGTTGATGATCGATATGACGGTTTGCGCGCTTCGACAGCTGACTCGAACACGTCGTAAGAGCCGCGCAGTGTTGACGGAAGTATGGGTTTCGCCTTCGAGGCGATAAAGCTGCCTGCGGTGGTTTCTTTGTCGCGACGAAAGCGACAATGTCTGCGCGGTATGCGTGTCGAGCGTGTCAGGCCGTGGCGTGTTGCGCGTGCATCAGATCGCATTGCGCGAAACGTTCGGCAGCCCAGTCGACGAACGCCCGCACCTGCGTCGACAGACGACGGCTACGCGGATAGACGGCGTGAACCGGACAGGGCGCGGGCCGCCAACGACCGAGCACTTCGACGAGTTCACCTGCTTCGAGATGCGGCAGCGCGAGCAGGCGCGGCAGTTGAATCAACCCGAGCCCGTTGAGTCCGCATTGCAGATACGCCGCGTCATCGTTCGCCGCGAGCCGGGAGTGCATGCGCGGCGCAACCGGCTTGCCGTCGACGATGAAATCCATCTGCGCGATCTGTCCGGTTCTGCCCGACGCATGATTCACGGCCGTATGCATCGTCAGGTCCGCGAGCGTTTCAGGCACGCCTGCACGCGCGAAATAGGCGGGACTCGCGACGGTCACGAATTCCACCGTGCCGAGCCGCCGCGCGATCAGCGTGAGGTCCTGCAACTCGCCGATTCGGATCGCGCAATCGATGTTGTCCTGCACGAGATCGACGCCCGTATCGCCGACGCGCAGCAGCAGATCGATGTCGGGATAGCGCGCCTGGAATTTATCGAGCGCGGGCACGATCACGCGGTTTACGATGGAGCCCGGCATGTCCACACTCAGCTTGCCGCGCGGCGCCGCGTGTCGCGAGAAGACGCGCTCCGATTCCTCGATATCGGCGAGGATGCGCGCACAGCGCTCGTAATAGGCCGCGCCGTCGGGCGTGAGACTGATCCTGCGCGTGGTGCGATTCAGGAGCCGCACTTTCAGATGCGCTTCGAGCGCCTGAATGATGGTCGTAACGGAAGAACGTGTGATATCCAGCGAACGCGCCGCCGCGGAAAAGCTGTTGCCGTCCACGATGCGCGTGAACACCTGCATGGCCTGAAGTCTGTTCATGATGCTGTCGATGCGCTCGCATCCTTCATTCCGGCGCGACGGCGCGCGTGCGCAGACGCTCCGCTTCGCCGGCGAGCGCGTCCACATACGGATCGCGCAAGTCGCACGCGTGCAGCGCGTGTTGCAGTTTCATCAGATAGTCGATGTTGGTGCCGAACGCGCCCGCCGCGCTGGCGATGAGCGGCGCCACCTTGTCCACCGACGAATCGGCTTCGAATTGCGCACGCGATTCGTCGGCGACGAAGGCGATCGCCTGCGCGGCGCTGCCGTCGTCGAATGTCACGGACGTCCAGATCGGGCGATACGAACCAAGCACCATCTCACGCGTCCAGACAAGCTGCAGTTCGTCTTCGAGCGAATGCGCGCACAGCCTGAGCGCGACGCCTTCGGTATGACCGCCCGGCTGCAACGCGAGCATGCGTCCGGGCGTCGCCGGACTGCCGCGACCGATTTCCATGCGCAGACAGAACGCGCGATGCCAGCCGAGCAGCGTCGCGACGCGGCGCGCGTCGAAGCAGAGCGCGGGATTCCACATCAGCGAGCCGTACGCGAAGAGCCAGATGCTCGTCGTGCCGGCCGGCTTTTGTCGCAGCGTGTCGGCAAGCGACAGCATGATCTGCTCGCGCTTCCAGACGCACGGCAGCGACTCGAAGTGCTCCAGATACGCGCCGGAGTGAATGGCCTCTCGTGTCAACATCCCATCGCCTGTTCGAAACTTCGGAATGGGCGTGAGTATGGACGCGGGGCGTTCGCGGATAAACGCGTGTCCGGGAGACGCTTTGTCGAATGGCGCGCGACAATCCGCTTTCCCGGCGACGCGCGCCTCGCTGCCGCACACGGGTCTCACGCGCACGTCATGCGATGCTTGCGAGCCGTTGCAACGCGGGAATCAGTTCGCTCGGATCGGGCCGCTTCGTGTAATCAGGACTGACTTCGGCGTAGGCGATCGTGCCGTCGGTGGCGATCACGTAGCGAGCGGGCATCGGAAGCGTCCAGCTCGGCTCGCCGTTGATGGTCGGCAGATCGACGTTGAAGCCCTTGTACGCCCCGATCAATTCGTCCTGCAGGCGAAAGCGGATGCCGAATGCGTCGGCCGTCTTGCCGGCTTCGTCGACGAGGATCGGATAGCTGAGCTTGTTCTGCCGTTGCGACTTCAGGCTGTTCGCGGCCGTCTGCATCGAAATCGACACGAGTTGCGCGCCGAGCGAGCGAATCTCTTGCGCGACTTCTTCGATGGCCTGCAAATCGATGTTGCAGTAAGGGCACCAGACGCCCCGATAGAACGTGACGACGAGCGGTCCGCGTTCGAGCATCGCCGTCGACGACACACGCTCGCCTTCCGCCGTGACGAGTTCGAACGTCGGCGCGATATCGCCGACCTTCAGCGATCGCTCCGCCTGGCCGGTGGCAATCAGTTCGGCCGTGGTCTTGTGAAAGAGCGCGACGACGTCGGGCGGTGCGACCTTGGTCTCGAAGTTCGCTTTGAAGGCATCCAGCTTCTCTTGCAGTTTCATGTCCAGCTCCGTGTTTGCTCGCCGGTGGTGGCGTGAAGTCATGGTGATTCATTTGCGCGAAGGTGGGTAGAATGCCCGGATGACTTTCAGTTATTCACCTGCTAAATGAATGACAAGCTATCGGTGCTGCGGCTGTTCACGCGCGTCGCACGGACTTCGAGCTTCACGCGCGCCGGGCGCGAACTGGGCGTGAGCCAGCCGTCCGTATCGCGACAGATTTCCGAACTCGAGGCGGATGTCGGCGCGGCGCTCTTTGTCAGAAGCACGCGCGCGGTGAAGCTGACGGAGGCGGGCGTCGACTATCTGCTGCGCGTCGAAGCCATTCTCGAAGCGCTCGAAGAAGCGGATCACGTTGCGCGCGGTAGCGCGGAGCTACGCGGCCATTTGCGCGTGACGTTGTCGGCGAGCTTTGGGATTCGCGAGGTGATTCCGCGCATCGGACGATTCATGGCGCTGCATCCCTCGTTGCATATCGAGCTGGTGATGTCCGACGATCGGCAGGACCTGATCGCCGAGGGTGTCGACGTGGCGATCCGGTTCGGTGCGCTGCCGGATTCGAGCGCGCGATCGAGACTGCTCGGACGTTCGCCACGCATGCTGGTCGCCGCGCCGGATTATCTGGCGCGCGCCGGTCGCCCGGTCGAACCGTCCGAACTGAGTCAGCACACGTTCGTGCTGGGACCGTCCAGTGCGGCGTCGTTGGGATGGACGCTTCGGAAGGATGGGCGCGAAGCGTCGTTTCGCGCCGAAGGCCGCCTGATGACTTCCGTGAACGAAGGCGCGACGGCTGCGGCTGTCGCGGGTCTCGGGATACTGGCTATCGGTTTGTGGGGATGTCGAAGCGAAATCGCGGATGGACGCCTCGTACAGGTTCTCGACGACTGGCAGCTCGACCCCGTCGAGGTTCATGCCGTGTTTCCGCCAGGCAGGGCGTCACGACCCGCAGCGCGTGCGCTGATCGACTATCTCGTCGAAGAACTCAGGCCGATTTCGGCTGCGAGCGTTTGAGGGCGTTGCGCGAACGCACGTCATTGCGGCCTGACGTGCAAATCGTTGCTGACGGATTGCACGCCCGGCACGCTGCGCGTCACGGCAAGCGCCTGCTGAATCTGCGCTTCCGAATCGACGTATCCGGACAACTGCACGACGCCGCGATACGTGGCGACGCTCATCGGTAGCGACTTCAATCCGGGGGCCGCGACGAGCGCCTGCTTGACGCGGGCGGCGAGTGCGGCGTCGTCGGTGGCGGTCTGCCCCGGCGTGGTCACGGCCTGCGTCGTCGTGGTCGACTTGCAGCCGTCGATACCCATGAAGACGGGCAACGCGAGTGCTCCGACGATCAGCAAGCGGCTTGTGATGGATGGCGCGTTTCGCATGTCGTGTACGTCGTTCTGATTCGAGGGAAGCGGGCGTCGTTCGGGTTGTTGCTGCACGTGTACCTCTCCGTGAGTCCCCCCATGATAGAGCAGCATGGCGGACTTGGGGACGAAGCGGTTCTGTTGTAGCTGCGAGGCGGCTTTCGTAGCGTCAAATCCGCATCGCAGGCGCATGCTGCGGAGAGCGCGGCTGATATCGATAGCAAGATTGATTCGTTGGAGAACGGACGACGCAACACTTACGCTGCGGGATCATCTTCCAGACCGATCACGATGATTCACGACGCCTCGACCCGAACACGCACACTCCCTTCCCGATCGACTAAAACGACAGCGCTCACATGGCTCGGTACGCTCGCCGTCGGCACGGCGATCGTATTGAGCGGCTGCAGCAAGGCCGATTCGGCGCAGACCGAACAGCGCGCGCAAGCATTGAAACCCGTCGCCGGCGGCACGCTGACGTGGGGCGTGACGACCGAACCGGCCTGTTTCGATCCGCACCGCTCGTCGCAGCAGAACGCCTTCTGGGTGATCCGCAATTACATCGATTCGCTGATCAGCAAAAAGACGGATGGCACTTACGCGCCGTGGCTCGCGAAATCGTGGACCGTTTCCGACGATGGCAAGCGTTACACCTTCAATCTGCGCGACGACGTTCATTTCACCGACGGCACGCCGTTCGATGCAAACGCGGTGAAGGCCAACTTCGATTACATCCTGAAGAACGTCAGCACCACGTCGGCATCGGCTTCGTTGCTGGTGCAGTTCGATCATGTCGAAGTCGTGTCGCCTCATGTCGTGCGTCTCGTGTTGAAGCGCCCGGATTCCACGACGCTCGAATCGCTCTCCAGCGTGAAGCTGGGTTTCATCTCGCCCAAATCGCTCGCGGAAAACAAGGATCTGTGCGCGGGCGGGCCGGGCATCGTCGGTACGGGGCCGTTCGTGTTCAGCGCGTATCAGCGCGGGCAGTCGGCCACCTTCACGCGCAATGCCGACTACAAGTGGGCGCCGGACAACGCGCAGCATCAGGGCCCTGCGTGGCTCGAACAGGTGACGTACCGCTTCCTTCCCGAGGCGGCCGTGCGCACGGGCGCGCTCAGTTCGGGACAGGTCGATCTGATCGAAGGCGTGCAGCCGACGGATGCCGCCGTGTTCGACAAGGTGGACGGCTTCCAGTATCTGACGGGTCCGTCGGCGACCACGTCGTTCACGCTCAACGTCAACTACACCGTCGCGCCCGCCAACGATGTACGCGTGCGGCGCGCGCTGCGCGACGGCTTCGATCTCGACGCGATCGTCAAGAGCGTGTATCTCGGCACCGTGCAGCGCGCGTGGTCGAACATCGGCCCCGACAACGCCGACTACAACGCGGACCTGAAGCATTCGTGGGGCAATAACGTCAAGGAAGCGAATCGCCTGCTCGACGAAGCAGGATGGACGACGCGCGACAGCGAAGGCTTTCGCACGAAGGACGGCAAGCGGCTGTCGATCGAAGTGGGTTATCCGCAGCCTTATGTGCGCGACAGCCGCGACGTGCTGATCCGCGCGATCCAGTCGGCGCTGCGGCAGAACATCGGCCTCGATCTCGGGCTGCGCATCACGACGGCGGGCGATTTCGCGAACCAGAAGGCGACGGGCAACTGGACCATCTATCCGAACACGGACAATCCGTCCGATGTCGCGATGGAACTGTGGGACATGCTCGGCGATCAGGGCTTCCTCTACAACGCGATCCGCAACCCGGACGCGACCATCGTCGATTCGATCAACCGGGCGCGGCTGCTGCCCGTCGGCGACGAGCGTCGCAAGCTGCTCGCCTTCACGCAGAAGCGAGCCGTCGACGAGGCGTTCATCGTGCCGCTCTTCGCGCCCGCTTATCACCTCGCCGCGAAGTCGACGGTGCACGGCGTGGGCTTCGAGCCGCAACTGGATGGCCCCGCGAGTTCGTACGACATCTGGGTCGAGAAGCAGGGAGGCTGACGTGCTGAAGCAGATTGTCACGCGTGTGATGACAGGCGTGCTCGTGATGTGGCTCGCGGGGACCACGGCGTTTCTCGCGATCCATGCGCTACCGGGACGCATCGAAGACGTGCTGGCGGGCGACCTCGCGTATCCGGGGCTGCGCGAAGCGATCGCGGCGCAATGGGGCCTCGATCACAGCCTGCTCTGGCAATACGGCCAGTTCCTGCTGCGCCTCGCGCATGGCGATCTCGGCACGTCGTTCGTGATGCAGCAGCCAGTGCTCGCGGTGCTCGGCAGCCAGCTTTGGCCGACCATTCAGCTTGCGTGTGCGGCGGGCGCGCTCGCCATCGTGCTCGCGCTGCTCGTCGCGCTTTCGACGGCCGGTCTCGGCGCGGGGCGCGCTGCGTGGGTGAGCCGCGTGGCGTCGGCGCTGGAATTGCTGTTCACGTCGTCGCCTGTGTTCTGGCTCGGGCTGTTATTGCTGATCGTGTTCTCGTTTCACTGGCGCATTTTTCCGGTATCGGGCGCGGCGAGCTGGCGCGCGCTGGTGCTGCCCGCCGTCACGCTCGCGCTGCCGACGGCAGGCGTGCTGTCGCAGGTCATGCGCGAGGCGCTGGAGTCGGTGTTCGAACGGCCCTTCGTGACCACGGTGCGAGCGCGCGGCGTGTCGGAACTGGCGCTGCGCATACGTCACGTGTTGCGGCATGCGTTGTTGCCCGTTGTCACGCTGGGCGGCTGGCTGATCGGCGGACTGCTGGGCGGCGCCGTGATCACCGAGAAGATGTTCGGCCGTCCCGGCATCGGCAGCGTGACGCTGACGGCGGTGACGTCGCAGGACGTGCCTGTCGTGCTCGCTGTCGTGCTGCTGGCCGCATTCGTGCACGTCGCGATCTCGACGCTGCTCGATGTGCTCTATCTGTTCATCGATCCGAGGCTGCGTTCGGCATGAGCGATCTGTCTACTTCCATCACACAGGCGCGTTCGATATTGCGCGTGAGGCGTGTGCCTGCGCCCGTGCTGATCGCGGCGGCGTTTCTCGTCGCGCTGGTGTTCGCTCTGGCATTTCCGCACGTCGTCACGCCTTACGATCCCCTCGTGAGCGATATCGCGCACGCGATGCAGGCGCCGTCCGCGGAGCACTGGTTCGGCACGGACCGCATCGGCCGCGATGTGTTCGCGCGCGTTGTCTATGGGGCGCGCTACTCGCTGCTGATCGGACTCGCGAGCATGGTCGTGAGTCTGCTGATCGGTCTCGTGGTCGGCATGACGGCGGGGCTCGGACGGCGCATCGTCGATGAGAGCGCATCGCGCGTGTTCGACGTGCTGTCCGCATTTCCGCCCATTCTGCTGTCGCTGTTCGTCGTCACGTTTCTGGGGCAGGGGATCGTCAACATTGCGATTGCAGTCGGCATCGCGGGAATTCCGAAGTTCGGGCGCGTGCTGCGCGCGCAGACGCTGGTCGTGCGCCGCGCCGATTATGTGACGCATGCCGTCGTGTGGGGACTGTCGCGCCGCCAGGTGTTTCTGCGCCATATCCTGCCGAACGTGCTGGCGGCCGTGCCCGTGATCGCGACCATCGACATCGGCAGCGCGATCATCGCGGTCTCCGGCCTCAGCTTTCTCGGGCTCGGCCCGCAACCGCCTACGCCCGAATGGGGCGTCATGCTCGCCGAAGGCCGCGACGTGCTGCGCGTCGCGTGGTGGCCGAGCGTGTTTCCGGGCATGGCGATCACGCTGACCGTGGTGGCGTTTTCGGTGATCGGCAAACACCTGTCGCAAGTCTATGGAGTCAAGACGCGATGAAGACCGATTTCAACGCGGCGCGCACGCTCGTCGATGTGCGCGGACTGGAGATCCGCTTTCCCGATGCGAACGACGGCCAGCCGCTGGTGCGCGGCCTCGATCTGCGGATTCGCGCGGGCGAGTGCGTGGCGCTCGTCGGCGAATCGGGTTCGGGCAAGAGTCTGACGGCGCGCAGTCTGATCGGTCTTGCAGGCCACGGTGCGCGGATCACGGCGCAGCAGTTCGAGATCGACGGACGGCCGGCATTGCCGTTTCGCGAGCGCGACTGGCGTGCGGTACGCGGCGGCTTCGCGGGCCTCGTGATGCAGGACGCGCTGGTGTCGCTCGATCCGTTGCGCACGGTCGGCGCCGAGATCGAAGAGACGCTTGCGCTGCATACGCGTTTGCGCTCGCGCGCCGGGCGTCGCGCACGCGTGCACGACGCGATGCGCGATGTCGGGACGCCGGAGCCGGAGCGGCGCGCGCAGCAGTATGCGCATGAACTGTCGGGCGGCTTGAGACAGCGGGCGCTGATCGCATCGGCGATCGTCGCGAGTCCGTCGCTGCTGATCGCGGACGAGCCGACTACCGCGCTCGACGTCACCGTGCAGGCGCAGATTCTCGACGTGCTGGCTGCGCGTCTGCGCGAAGGTGTCGGTGTGCTGCTGGTGTCGCATGATCTCGCTGTTGTCGCCGACGTCGCGGACCGCGTGCTGGTGATGCATCGCGGCGAGGTTGTCGAGAGCGGCGCGACGCAGGATGTGCTGACGCGGCCCGCACATGCCTATACGCGACGTCTGATCGCAGCGCAGCCGTCGGCGCACTCGCGCGGACAGCGGCTGACGTCGGCGCGTGTTGACGGTGCCGCGGATGATGCGTACGCCGCGTCGCAGATCGTGCGCGATCCTTTGCCTGCGAGGCAACAACGTGTTTCCGGCGAGGTCGTGTTGCAGGTCGAAGGCATCGGCAAACGGTATGTGCAACGTGGTGCTCGCGAGTTCGTCGCGCTGGAAGAGGTATCGTTCGACGTGCGGCGCGGCGAAGTGGTCGGTATCGTCGGCGAATCGGGTTCGGGCAAGAGCACGTGCGCGAATCTGGTGCTCGGGCTCGCGGCGCCTTCGGCGGGCGACGTGCGCTTTCTCGGCACGCACTGGAACGGCGCGGACGTGCGTGAGCCGGCGCGGCGCGCGCTGCGTTCGAAGCTTCAGTACATTCCGCAAGACCCGCTCAGTTCGTTCGATCCGCGCTACAACGTGCGGCAGTTGCTGGCGCAAGCGCTGAGCGCTTCGGGTCTTGCGCCGAAGTCCGTGCCTGATCGGAGCGTCGAACTGCTCGAACAGGTCGGACTCGATGCGCGGCATCTCGAACGTCGGCCGCTGTCGCTGTCGGGTGGCCAACGGCAGCGCGTGGCCATCGCGCGCGCGATGGCGCCGCAGCCGGCGCTGATCGTCTGCGACGAGCCCGTGTCGGCGCTCGATGTGTATGTGCAGGCGCAAGTGCTCGATCTGCTCGGTACGTTGCAGGCCGAACTCGGGCTGTCGCTGCTGTTCATCTCGCACGATCTCGACGTGATCCGGCACGTCAGCGATCGCGTGCTCGTGTTCAAGGACGGACGTCTCGTCGAACAGGGCGACACCGAAACGCTGTTCGTCGCGCCTCGTCATGCGTATACGCGGCTGCTGATGTCGTCGGCGCCTTCGTTGCGAAGCGCGAAGGGTGCGGGCGTGGAAGAGTTCGTGCGTGAAGTGGAGAGTGCGGCGGTGTGATAGAGCAGCGTCAGCTACCTGCCACCGCTTCCTTCCGCGCATTCCTGCGCAAAATATCCGCGGGCACGCCATACGTCCGGATGAACGCGCGGCGCATGCGTTCCCGATCCGTAAAGCCCGTTTCCTGCGCCACCACGTTGATCGTGTGCCGGCCCTGTTCGATCATGAATCGGGCCGCTTCGAGGCGAAGCTGTTCGACCGCCTTGGCCGGCGATTGACCCGTTTCCGCCAGAAACGCGCGGCTGAACTGACGAGGGCTGAGGTTGGCCACATCCGCCAGTTCCTCGATCGTGAGGGGGTTGCGCAGGTTCCGGCGAATGTGCGTGAGGACCAGTTCGATCCGGTCGGACTTGGGCGTCATGTCGAGCAGTGCGGAGTGCTGCATCTGCCCGCCAAGTCGACGCTGATTCATCACGAGAAGCCGCGCGACCATTTTTGCGGTGTCGGGACCGAGGTCGTTGTCGAGCAATGCCAGAGCCAGATCGATACCGGCCGTCATGCCCGCCGATGTCCAGATCGGACCGTCGTTCACGAAGATCCGGTCTTCTTCCGTGATGACTTTGGGAAACCGCGCCCTGAACTCGGACGCATGTGCCCAATGCATCGTCGCGCGCCTGCCATCGAGCAGCCCGGCCTCGGCCAGTACGAATGCCCCGCTGCATATCGACGTAATCCGTCTCGATACCCTGGCCGCCTCTTTCACGAATGCCACCACGGCAGCGTCGGCAGATGGCATTTTCATTTCCGTGATCGAGCCCACGATGATCGTGTCGAACGCGGGATCGCCGAATGCCTCGGTGTCCAGTTTCATGCCGCCCGAAGATTCGACGGGACCGCCGTGTTCAGACAACACATGGACGTCGTAGCGCTGCCCGCCGCGCGGCATGTTCGCAAGCTCGAACACCGTGAGGGCCGCGAGGCTCATCATCTGAAATCTTTTCGGCACTATGAAGCCAATCCGGTGCATGTCTGATCCTGCCGTCCGCAATGTGAACGTGGTGTGAATGCGCGCCGTCCGCGCGTGATCCCGAGCGGTGCGCGTTCTGCGCCCGAACGATGGATGTCATGAATGGTGGCAACAACGACATCATCGTAATGGCCCGCGACGTTAAGGTACAAGCACTTCTCCAACCCGCTTCGCAGCGTCGAAAGGAACACCATCATGTCGAAAATCATCCGGGCCGCAGCCGTTCAGATCGCGCCTGTTCTCTATAGCCGGGAAGGCACTGTCGACAAAGTCGTCAGGAAAATTCTGGAGCTCGGCAAGCAGGGCGTCCAGTTCGCGACTTTCCCTGAAACGGTCGTGCCGTACTACCCGTACTTCTCGTTCATCGAATCGCCGTTTGCAATGGGCGCCGAGCATTACAAGCTGCTCGAACAGGCCGTGACCGTGCCGTCGGACACGACTCGCGCCATCGGCGAAGCCGCGCGTCAGGCGGGCATGGTGGTGTCGATCGGCGTCAACGAGCGCGATGGCGGCACGATCTACAACACCCAGCTTCTGTTCGACGCCGACGGCACGCTCGTGCAGCGCCGTCGCAAGCTTTCGCCGACGTACCACGAGCGAATGGTCTGGGGAATGGGCGACGGCTCAGGCTTGCGCGCAATCGATACGGCAGTGGGCAGGGTCGGACAGCTGGCGTGCTGGGAGCACTACAACCCGCTCGCGCGCTACGCGCTGATGGCGGATGGCGAGGAAATCCATTCGGCGATGTATCCGGGCTCGTTCGCGGGCGACCTGTTCTCGGAACAGATCTCCGTCAACATCCGCCAGCACGCGCTGGAAGCGGGCGCCTTCGTGGTCAACGCGACCGCCTGGCTGACGCCCGAACAGCAACAGCAGATTCTGCAGGATACCCACACGACGCAAGTCGGCCCGATTTCGAGCGGCTGTTTTACGGCCATCGTCGCGCCGGATGGCCAGTTCCTGGGCGGCGAGCCGCTGCGTGAAGGCGAGGGCGAAATCATCGCCGATCTCGACTTCTGGCAGATCGACAAGCGCAAACGCATGATGGATTCGCGCGGTCATTACAGCCGTCCCGATGTGCTCGGGCTGGTGATCGACCGCACGCCGAAGACGCACGTTATCGAGCGGTCGCTGCGCGTGCCGGGTGAGCCCGTCGGCGATCTGGAAGTGCTCGCCTGAGCCGCGGGCGATTGAATGCATCAAGTGCGCATCGCGCGAGCGCGGTGCGCCAACTACATGGAATTCAACCGGGCACATTCGGCCCGAAACAGGAGCAAGCAAAATGGACTTCAACGAGGTAATGCTGGAGCGCAACGCAGAATTCGCCAATAGTGCATTCGCACCCGAACTCAAGATGATGCCGTCGACGGGAACGGTGGTGATCGGATGCGTCGATCCGCGCGTCGATCCCGCGCACGTGCTCGGTTTGAAGCAGGGCGAGGCGGCCATCATTCGCAATGTCGGCGGCCGGATCAACAAGCCGTTGCTCGAAACGCTTGCCGTGCTGAGCGTGGTCGCAAAAGCGGCGGGACGCCCGGACGGCGCGCGCAATCTCGTCCTGCTTCAGCATACGGATTGCGGCATCATCGGCTGCCACAAGCATGCGCCTGCGTTGCTGGCGAAGCATCTCGGCGTCGAAACCGAGAAGCTCGATGAACTCGCCATCACGGAGCCTTACGAGGCCGTCGCGCTCGACGTCGCCGCACTCCGCGCAAACGAGCAGTTGCCCGACAACATGATCGTGTCGGGACTGGTCTACGACGTCAAAACCGGGCTCATCAAGACGGTCGTTCCGCCTGCGCCTTTGCGCGGATCCGCTGGCTGATTACCGCAAGCCTTTTCCGACCGCTGGACTGTTCGGTCAAAAACGCAACTACCGGTCTGCCGCCCCGAACATCTTCACACGCCTTCGGCGGCAACCTTCAGCTTCCCAAAGAAGAGGCCGAGCCTACCGTGAAATTCGCTACGAAGCCTTCTTCTTCCGCGAAGAAGAAGACTTCATGTCGATGACATCGGGCGATCGCTTGCGCTTGCCCGGCACGACGCCCATGCGCGGGTCGCGTTCCCGCGCGAGCGCGACCATCTGATGCGCAACCGTTTCGAACTCGGGATGCCGCTGCGACACATACAGCCACTTGCCGAGCACGGGATGCGGCGCGAGCACCGGATATTCGTCGAGCAAACCGGCCTGCCGGTCGTGCGACGTGCACACGACCAGCCCATTCCAGGGCTCTTCGCCGCTCGCCACCGCGAGATACAGCAGCCCGTCGAGATACGCCGCCTGGAAGTTGAAGAACCGTTCGCGCGAATACTCGGGGTCGCTTTCCAGCGGCTCGAAGATCCAGACGAGCGGATTTTCGCGCTTGCGTTTCGGGTTCAGATCGACAGGCTGCATGACGGGGCCTTGAGTGAAATTTCTCCGATGATATAACCGCGTGCGTCGCGAGGCGCCCGGCGTGCCCGGCGCGCGCGGCCATTTGCCTCTTTCGCACGAATCCTGGCGAGAAACGGGTATCGTATCGTCCATGGTGCGCTGCAGCGTACCGTCAGAACCCAATGCAAATCAGGAGAAAGAAGCAACCATGGCAAAGAAGATCGAAACCATCGGCATCGTCGGCGCGGGCACGATGGGCAACGGCATCGCGCAGGTATCGGCGGTGGCGGGGTTGAAGGTCGTGCTGATCGACGTGACGGACGCCGCGCTCGAAAAGGGCGTCGCGACGCTCACCGCGAGTCTCGCGAAGCTCGTCGAGAAGGGCAAGATCGAAGCGGCCGCGCGCGATGCCGCGCTCACGCGCATCGAAACGTCGACCGACTATCAGCGCCTGGCCGGCGTGGACATCGTGGTCGAAGCGGCCACTGAAAACGCCGAACTGAAAGTCCGCATCCTGAAGCAGATCGAAGCCGTGGTGAGCGGCGAGACGATCATCGCGTCGAACACATCGTCGATTTCGATTACGGCGCTGGCCGCGACGATCGGCAAGCCGGAGCGTTTCGTCGGCATGCACTTCTTCAACCCGGTGCCGCTGCTGCCGCTCGTCGAAGTGATCCGCGGCGTGCAGACCAGCGACGACACGGCGACCTCCGTGCGCGAACTGACGGAGCGCCTCGGCAAGACGCCAGTCAGCGTCAAGAACGCGCCGGGCTTCGTGGTCAACCGCATTCTCGTGCCGATGATCAACGAGGCGTTCTTCCTGCTCGCGGAAGGCATCGCGTCGGCGGAAGAGATCGACGCGGGCATGCGTCTCGGCGCAAATCATCCGATCGGGCCGCTCGCGCTCGCGGATCTGATCGGCCTCGACGTGTGCCTGTCCGTGATGGATGTGTTCCTCAAAGACTTCGGCGATTCGAAATATCGTGCGTGCCCGCTGCTGCGCGAACTGGTTGCGGCAGGGCGTCTGGGCCGCAAGACGGGACACGGCGTGTATCGCTACGATCCGAAGCATTGATGCATCGGCCCGGCGTCATCCGAGTTCGAACGAGGTGACGCCGTAGAGCCGCGTGAGCGAAATATCCGGCGCGTGCTTCGTGTACATGCGCGCCGTTTCGAACACGCTCGTCAGGCGATGCCGTTCGGCGAGCGCGACAGCCGCCGAGTTGAGTTCGGGCACGTCGAGCGAGACGTTCTCTCCGGGGCAGCGTGCGACGAGCGCCGTGAACAATGCTTCCGCGATTGGCGTGTCGTCGGCGAATAGCGGACCGATCTTGCGTCCTTCGCGGCATCGGCGAAGGACGCCATAGCCGCGTATCTGCCCGTCGCCGATATAGGCGAGTGCGACTGCATCGGGCTGATCGATCCATGCGCGCAGAAATGCGGTGCGCGACGCGGGAAAAAAGCGGCTGTCATACGATGCGAGTCGATCGAAGGGCATGTCGTGCACGTCGATCAATGCAGTGTCGTGTGAAACGACGGCTTCGACGATGCCCTGAAAACGTATGTTCCGATACGCAAGCTGAAAGCCCGACTTCCTGTAGTTCGGCTGCTGCGCGACCACGCCGTCGAGTCCGATATTGCGCTTGCCGAGATAGTCGATGCCATGTTGCCAGATGCGCAAGCCTAGCCCCTTGCCGCGAAACTCCGGCTTCACGATATACAGCCCGATGAAGCCGAATTGCCCGTCATACGCGACAGCCGATATCGTGCCGACCGGTTCGCCGCGCCATTCGCCGATGAAGAAGCCATTCGGGTCGGCGGTCTGAAAACAGTGTGCGTCGTGCAACCCCGGGTTCCAGCCTTCTCGCGCGGCCCATTCGATGGCGAGAGTCACTTCGTCGGCGTTCATCGTGCGGACGATGAAATCGCGTGCCATGTCCGGCGCTTCTTCCATGATGGCTCCTTGTTGTGTCCTCGTTGCATCCGAGGGTCGTAGCACATGAAGGGTTCATCTTCGAGCCATCCATGATGCAGCTAAAACCGGTTACGCGTCGGCACGTATGCGGGCGCGTGGCGTTACCACTCTGCTCGGTGAGCGAACGCGAAAGCTTGAGTTATCGACATGCTTTGTCTAGATTAAATCTTACCGATGGTCGTAAAAAAGGTAAGAACTACTAGATTATTTTTCTGCACTACGTGAAAAACAACGACTGTCCCTGTTTGCGAAACAGTTTGCGTTCCGTTGCTCGCACATCGGAATTGCAGGCTGGGACAGCGCTAAACGTGTCGAGGTGCAAGATGGCCACTACTCAACGAAGCCCGTCCCGGGTGCGCTCAACGGCAGTGAAGGTCGCGACGGCGAGAAAAAGCGCAACGCAAGCCGATGCCGACCCGCCACATCAACGTCTTAAACCGCGCGACATACTTGCCGCGATGAAGCCCGGCGTTCGATATTCGACAGCGATGCTAGCCGAACAACTTGGCGTGACCGTGCACGCAATCAATCCTTTACTGGCCCAGCTTGCAAACGAAGGTCGATGCTGGCAGATGCCCGGTCAGCGAAGCTCGGTTTTCTGGATACCCACGTCCAGGGAAGCGAGAGATTTTCTTGAAAGACAACGCCGGCGCGTCACGTGGAACAAGGGCTCGCTGCAGGGCTATGACGAACAGCATCGCACTTTTCGTGAACTGTGCATGTTGACGCGTCACTCGTGAACACGGGCGCGTAAATTGCGTGCTTCATGTCCGAATGGCGCCGATGCGCCAGTCGACAGGGAGAGCGACATGAACCGCGATCAGCTGAAAGGCGTTGCGCAGCAGGTGAAGGGCAAGGTCAACGAAGTCGTCGGCAAGGCGACGGGCAATCGCACGCAGCAACTGAAGGGCGATTTGCAGCAGGCAGCCGGAACGGCGCGCAAGGCGTTCGGCGACGGGAAGCAAAAAATCAGAAGGTTGGGCCGGTGACGTCGATACGTCGGGCCGGCCCGCCCGTCATAAGCTCGTGTGAAAAACTCAATGATCGTGCCGCATGCGGGCCGTCGCCGGTTGCTGCGCGGCCTTGCGGCTCAACAGCAGCGTGACGGCTGCCGACACGGCGAGCGTCGCGCCGACCACATACAGGCCCGCTGAATAACCGCCCGTCACGTTCTTGAGCCAGCCGATCGCGAATGGTCCGACGAAGCCGCCGAGGTTGCCGACCGAGTTGATCATCGCGATACCCGCTGCGGCGCCCGCACCGGACAGGAACATGCTCGGCATGGCCCACAGCGGCGCCTTTGCCGCGCTGATGCCGACGTTGACGATGACAAGCGCCAGGACGATCAGCAACGCCGTGCCGGCCTGTCCCGCAAAGATGAAACCGACGCATGCCAGCGCGCACGGAATCACGACGTGCCACGTGCGTTCTTCCGTCTTGTCGGAGTGCCGCGCCCACAACACCATCGCGATCACCGCGAGGACGCTCGGAATGCCTGTGAGCAGGCCCGTTTGCAGCGCGCTGAAGCCGAACTGCCTGACGATCAGCGGCGCCCACAGGCCGAGCGTGTACAAGCCTGCCGACGTGCCGAAGTAGATCAGCGCGAGCGCCAGCACACGCGGATCGCGCAACGCGCTCAACGCGCCCGCCGTGTGACCCGCATGACCTTTACGCTCGTCGGCTTCGGACTTGAGCTTCGCGATCAGCCACGTGCGCTCGTCGTCTTGCAGCCAATGCGCTTTGGACGGCGTGTCCGTGAGGAACTTCAACACGACGAAGCCGAGCACGATGGCAGGCAGCGCTTCGATGATGTAGAGCAGTTGCCAGTCGGCGAGGCCGAACATCGGCGGCATCTGCATGATCGCGCCGGAGATCGGCGAGCCGATGGCCGTCGAAATTGGCGCAGCGGCCATGAACCACGCTGCCGCCGCCGCGCGCTGTTTCGCCGGAAACCAGAGGCTCAGATACAGAATGATGCCGGGAAAGAAGCCCGCTTCCGCGACGCCCAGCACGAAACGCAGCACGTAGAAACTGGTCGGTCCCGTGACGAAGGCGGAAGCCGCCGACACGATGCCCCACGTCACCATCACGCGCGCGATCCAGATCCGCGCGCCCACACGATGCAGGATCAGATTGGACGGCACTTCGAACAGAAAGTAGCCGATGAAGAACAGCCCGCCGCCCAAACCGAATGCCGTCGGCGAAAGACCGATCGCCTTGTTCATCGTCATTGCCGCGAAGCCGACGTTGACGCGATCGAGAAAACTGACGAAGTAAAGCAGCATCACGAACGGAATGATCCGCCACATGAGCTTGCGCGAGACCCGCGCTTCGAGTTCCGCTTGCATGTGTCTCCTCCTTCGAGGTTAGCCGGACTGTGCCGGACAATCGGGCTTCGCGCGTCGTCTGCCGTTTGCGGTCAGTTGTTGTTGTGTGCGCGAAGCCTTGGGACGTGCGCGTTATGCCGCCACGGCGACCTTCTCGACGAGCGCGCACACGGCCGCCGTCACTTGCGCCGTCGTCGCCTTGCCGCCGAGATCGCCCGTATGCAGCGACGTATCGGCCGTGACGGCTTCGATCGCGCTCATCACGCGCTTCGCGGCGTCGAATTCGCCGAGATGCTCGAGCAGCATCACGACCGACCAGAACGTGCCGACCGGATTCGCGAGGCCCTTGCCCATGATGTCGAACGCCGAGCCGTGGATCGGCTCGAACATCGACGGATAGCGGCGTTCGGGATCGATGTTGCCCGTCGGCGCAATGCCGAGGCTGCCCGCCAGCGCGGCGGCGAGATCGCTGAGGATGTCGGCGTGCAGGTTGGTTGCGACGATGGTGTCGAGCGACGCGGGGCGATTGATCATGCGCGCCGTCGACGCATCGACGAGTTCCTTGTCCCATTTGACGTCGGGGAACTCCTTCGAGATTTGCAGCGCGACTTCGTCCCACATCACCATTGCGTGACGTTGCGCGTTGCTCTTCGTGATGACGGTGAGCAGCTTGCGCGGACGCGACTGCGCGAGACGGAACGCGAAGCGCATGATGCGCTCGACGCCGGCGCGCGTGAGGATCGACACGTCGGTCGCGGCTTCGATCGGATGGCCCTGATGCACGCGGCCGCCCACACCAGAATATTCGCCCTCGGAGTTTTCGCGGACGATCACCCAGTTCAGGTCTTCCGGCGTGCAGCGCTTGAGCGGCGCGTCGATGCCGGGCAGGATGCGCGTCGGGCGCACGTTCGCGTACTGGTCGAAGCCCTGACAGATCTTCAGGCGCAGGCCCCACAGCGTCACGTGATCGGGCACGTCGGGATCGCCCGCCGAACCGAACAGGATCGCGTCCTTGTCGCGAATCGCATCGAGACCGTCGGCGGGCATCATCACGCCATGCTGGCGGTAGTAGTCCGCGCCCCAGTCGAAATTCTCGAACTCGAAGCGGAAGCCGTTGCTCGTGCGCGCCAGCGCCTCCAGCACTTCCTTGCCCGCCGGCACGACTTCCTTGCCGATGCCGTCGCCGGGAATCGTCGCAATGCGATAGGTCTTCATGTCTCGCTCCTTCAAATATCGATTTGGAATGGAGCCGACTTTACCTAACTGAGAACGCAGTAACCGGTGCTAGACTCAAAGCATCTTTAACTTCAGTTCACAAATCGCACCGTGACCGACACCGTTCAACCGACCGACCTGAGCTTTTTCTCGACGCTGGCCGCATCGGGCAGCCTGAGCGCGGCGGCGCGCGAACTGGGCTTGACGCCTGCCGCCGTGAGCAAGCGGCTGACGCAGATGGAGCAGCGCGCAGGCGTGCCGCTCGTCAACCGGACGACGCGCCGAATGATGCTGACGCCCGATGGCGAGCTGTATCTGGAGCACGCGCGGCGGATTCTCGATGAGATCGAAGCATTGTCTGAACTGTTGGGCAGCGCGAAGAAAAGCCCGAAGGGTTTGCTGCGGGTGAACGCGACGCTCGGCTTTGGGCGCAGTCATGTCGCGCCGGCGATATCGCGCTTCGTCAATCGTTATCCGCAGGTCGCGGTGCAATTGCAGTTGTCGGTGACGCCGCCGCCGCTCACCGACGATGCGTTCGATGTGTGCATCCGCTTCGGCGAGCCGCCGGATAGCCGTGTGGTCGCGCGCAGGCTTGCGGCGAATCGGCGGCTATTGTGCGCGGCGCCGTCGTACATCGCCGAATACGGCGTGCCGCTCGCGCCGCATGAACTGGTGCGGCATAACTGCATCGGCATAAGGCAGGGCGACGAAGCGTATGGCGTGTGGCGGCTGACGACAGGACGCGGCGCCGCGCGCAAGACGGAAGCGGTGCGCATCAACGGCAATCTGACGACGAACGATGGCGAGATCGCAGTGAAGTGGGCGCTCGAAGGGCACGGCATTCTGATGCGCGCGGAGTGGGACATCAACGAGTATCTCGCCGATGGGCGGCTCGTTCAGGTGCTGCCTGCCTATGAGACGCCGGGTGCCGATATTTATGCGGTGTATTCGCAGAGGCACCAGATGTCGGCGCGAATACGTACGTTTGTGGATTTTATTGCGGGGGAGTTGAGGGGGGCTCGGGAGGGGTAGGGCTCCATGCCCTTGCACCTTTTGATCACTTTGCCTTGACGGATTTTTAAGAATCGAACCTTGCTTCATGCAAGATACAAAATTCGCGTGCCCACTTTGATTCGGATATCTATGCAATGAGATGCGCGATATGTCGATCGCGTATAGCTTTAGAGGAACGGGCCTTCGATGCATGAATTTTCATACTACAAGATCAACAAATTGTTGTGGCGCTGGAGCAAGAAGCAAGGCGCGTCCGCGATCCGTGACGTGAAAGTTTCGTTCGATGAATTGCCACCCGCGCTGCCCGTCCGACCAATATCGAAGGTCGCGCCAGCTTCGAAACAGCCAAGACAGTCGCCATGGGATGAAATGCTCGATGATTTCGGAAAATTTGGAACCTGGCTAAGTGAGTCGCTAACCAGACCGACGCCATCTCCTCAGCAGAAACACGCGAACGTTCCGCCATTCGATATCCAGCGTATCCCTCGCGCGATGCGCAAAGAGAGGATGCCGGTGGGGGCCAAACTGATGGAACGCTGGTTCTCAGGTCGGTTGAATTACTCGCCGACGCCTGCCGACGAGGTGGCGGAAATCAATCAGGCTGGGCAGCACTACCCGGCTGACATGTACGACACCACGTCGATCAAGCTCGATTGGGTTTTGAAGTTTGCCCGTGCGAAGGAGAAGTACGACGTGCTTATAGGCGAGGCAGTACGTTCGTCTGCAGCCCGCAAGGTGATGCATGACAAACTCACGACTTATAAGTACGAGACTCGCCTTTTCACATCAGATCTTTGCGGAAATGACACGAGGGAGTTGCATCAGCGTTTCCAGTTTCAGCGCGTTGAAGTTGATGGAAGCTTTTGCGAAAAATTAGCTGCGCAGCTGCGAGCGGACATAGAACGGTTCGGCGTTCCGGATGATCTATCTGCTGCCCTAGGCTCGTTCAACATCTACGCTGCCATTGGGAGCGTCCGATTCTCCCGGGACTATCTGGGCGGCAGCGAGGCTACGAAAGCTGACGTCACTGGTGTGTGGATTTACGTCAAAGACAATTACACATTTACTGATCAGCAAGGCGAACGTTCGCAATACCTTGGACATTGGAGTACGGCGGGTGTCATCGTCGTTCCTCTTGATGAGGTTGCGTCCTTCTCATCTTATGTCCCGTATGTAGATTCGCCGGTCACGGTTGGAAATCCAGTGATCGAAGGGGAGGTTTATTACCCCGTACATAACAGCGACTTCCGCGAGTGGTCGAGGAAGCATCAACGAGGAGGCGACTTCATCATTTACTCGGATCGCCGCTTTGTTCCGATGGTTCCACCCATCACCCTGTATCTATGACGCCAACTTCCAGTCGTATCGCGCTTATTTCACTGCTGGCTGGCGCGGTTTATTTCGGGCTGTTTAACCACACTCCCTCGGGCACGGACTGTCGAAAATCGACTTCGCCTGACGACCGATACACGGCCGAACTTTGCATGCTGAAATGGCGCGGGCGTGGCAACGCGGAATACGTTGGTCGCGTCTTCGACGCCAGGAACGGACGATTGCTGGCTCAACATACATTTGCGACGCCAGTGCCGACCATCATGTGGTCGCGCTACGAGGGCGAGTCAGTGTTGTTTTCCCTTGGCGACGGAGGCGACGATTCGACGCAAGTAGATCTGCCACCTTCCGCGTGGGACAGGATTCTGGCCGCGCGGCCAAGGTTGTTTTAGTGTGAATGCGAGGGTTCGATAACCTGATCATCTGCCTTCTGGAGAGCCGCATATCAGGTCGCGACACAACATTATCCACGCCCCTTCTAAGTGCTGCGCTGCACCAGCAAAGTGCCGCGAGGCATCACCATGAATCAGTGCAGAGTCAGCCCGCCGCGCTCGAATAACGCCCGCAAACCCTTATCCAGAAAGCCTCGCAGCCGCTAGCTACCCATATGGCACACACCTTGCCTTAGACATCTCACGCGACTCAACGACGAGCCGCACAGCAGCATCCCCAAGCACCAACGAAATACCGACGAATTTTGGACAACGGCGTCCCCTGGATCTGGTCTCGCACCCGATTCGCGGGACGCCGTAGTCGTTTCAAGGCCCGGAACATGACCGACAAAGCGGACAAAGCGCAAAAAGCCACCTCGATCGATCTGCTGAACTGGCGCACGCCCGCCATGCGCGCGTTTCACTTCGCGTGGATGGCGTTCTTCGTCTGCTTCTTCGCGTGGTTCGCGTGCGCGCCGTTGATGCCCCTCATCAAGCAGGAGTTTCATCTCACGGCCGATCAGGTCGCGAACATCAACATCGCGGCCGTCGCGATCACCATTCTCGTGCGCCTGATCGTCGGTCCGATGTGCGACCGCTTCGGTCCGCGCAAGGTCTACGTCGCGTTGATGACGCTCGGCGCGCTGCCCGTGCTCGGCGCGGCGCTCGCACACAGCTACACGGCCTTCCTGCTGTGCCGGCTCGGGATCGGTGCTGTGGGCGCGAGCTTCGTGATCACGCAATATCACACGTCGGTGATGTTCGCGGGCAACGTGGTCGGCACGGCGAACGCGACGAGCGCAGGCTGGGGCAATGCCGGTGCAGGCGCTGCGCAAATGCTCGTACCGCTGATGCTCGCGGGCATCGTCGCACTCGGCGCGAGCAACTCGGACGCGTGGCGTCTCACGCTCGTGCTGCCCGGTCTCGCGATGCCCGTGATGGCCGCGCTCTACTGGCGCTTCACGCAAGACTGCCCGCAAGGCAATTTCAGCGAACTGCGCGCGCGCGGCATCTCCGTCGATAGCGGCAAGAAGGGCGGCTGGGCGAGCCTGCTCGCGGCCTCGCGCAACTATCGAGTGTGGATGCTGTTCGTCACCTACGCCGCGTGCTTCGGCGTCGAAGTGTTCATCCACAACGTCGCGGCCATTTATTACGTCGATCACTTCCAGCTCTCGCTGCGCGACGCCGGTCTCGCGGCAGGCAGCTTTGGCCTGCTCGCGATCTTCGCGCGTCCGCTCGGCGGTTTGTTGTCGGATTGGAGCGCAAAGCGTCGTGGTCTGTCCGCACGCTCGATGCTGCTGTTCGCGCTGATCGCCGGCGAAGGCGCGGGCCTGTTGCTGTTCTCGCAGGCGAATCACGCGGCGTTCGCCGTGCTCGCGATGCTGCTGTTCGGTCTCTTCACGCACATGGCGTGCGGGGCGACTTACGCGCTCGTGCCGTTCATCGATCGCAAGGCGCTCGGCGGCGTGGCGGGCATCGTCGGCGCGGGCGGCAATGTCGGTGCCGTGGCGGCGGGCTTTCTGGCGAAAGGCATGGGCGACCTGCATCAAACGCTGTTGACGCTCGGCGGTCTGGTCACGGCATCGGCGATCTGCGCGATCGCGGTGCGCTTCTCCGCCGAACACACCGCACGCGAAGCCGCATTCGGCGCAACGAATTAAATCAATGAATCCCCTCTCTGACAGGATCGGCGACATGAAAGTCATCGTTATCGGCCACGGCATGGTCGGCCACAAACTGCTCGAATGCCTCGCGGAACAGACCGCTGCGCGCCTCGACATCACCGTGCTGTGCGAAGAGCCGCGTCCTGCCTACGATCGCGTGCATCTGTCGGAGTTTTTCTCGGGCAAGTCCGCCGACGATCTGTCGCTCGTCGCGCCCGGCTTTTTCGATCGCGACGACATGGTGCTGCGCCTGAACGCGAAAGCCGTATCGATCGATCGCGACGCGCATACGGTCACGACGTCGACGGGCGAAACGCTCGCCTACGACAAGCTCGTGATCGCGAGTGGCTCATACGCCTTCGTGCCGCCCGTGCCCGGCAAGGACCGCAAGGACTGCTTCGTCTATCGCACGATCGAAGACCTCGAAGCGATGCAGGAATGCGGTGCGCGTTCGAAGACGGGCGTCGTCATCGGCGGCGGGCTGCTTGGTCTCGAATGCGCGAAGGCGTTGCGCGACATGGGCCTCGAAACGCATGTCGTCGAATTCGCGCCGCGTCTGATGGCGGTGCAGGTAGATGACGGCGGCGGCAAGGTGCTGCGCGGCAAGATCGAAGAACTCGGCGTGACCGTGCATACGCAGAAGAACACGCTGGAGATCGTCGACGGCGAAGAAGGCACGCATCGCATGCAATTCGCGGACGGCAGCCATCTCGACACCGACATGATCGTGTTCTCGGCGGGCATTCGTCCGCGCGACGAAATCGCGCGCGCGTGCGGTCTCGAAGTCGGTGCGCGCGGCGGTATCGTGATCGACAATCAATGCCGCACGAGCGATGCCGATATCTACGCGATCGGCGAATGCGCGCTGTGGAATGGGCAGATTTTTGGGCTCGTCGCGCCTGGCTATGAAATGGCGCGCGTCACGGCGAAGCAGTTGCTCGGCGAAAAAGAAGCTGCATTTGCAGGCGCCGACATGAGCACGAAGCTCAAGCTGATGGGCGTCGATGTCGCGAGCCTCGGCGATGCGCACGCATCGACGGCAGGCAGCCGCACGTATCAGTTCAGCGACGAACGCAAGCAGGTCTACAAGAAGCTCGTGGTGTCGGATTGCGGCAAGTTTCTGCTGGGCGGCGTGATGGTCGGCGATGCGAGCGAATACGGCACGCTGCTGCAGATGATGCTGAATCGCATCCAGTTGCCGGAGTCGCCGGAATTTCTGATCCTGCCGCAAGCGGACGGCAACGCGAAGCCCGCACTCGGCGTCGATGCGTTGCCCGAGAGCGCGCAGATCTGTTCGTGCAACAACATCTCGAAGGGCGCAATCTGCGCGTCCGTCTGCGCAGGCGCGACGACCATCGGCGACGTGAAGAACGCGACGAAGGCAGGCACGGCATGCGGCGGCTGCGTGCCGCTCGTCACGCAGGTGATGAAGGCCGAGATGAAGAAGCAAGGCCTCGCCGTCAACAATCATCTGTGCGAGCACTTTCCGTTTTCGCGCCAGGAGCTGTATCACCTCGTGCGCGTCGAGCGCATCAAGACCTTTGGTGCGCTGCTCGACAAGCATGGTCACGGTCTCGGCTGCGATATCTGCAAGCCGGCCGTCGCGGGCATTCTCGCGTCGTGCTGGAACGAGTTCGTGCTGAAGAAGGAACACGCGAGCCTGCAGGATTCGAACGATTACTACCTCGCGAACATTCAGCGCGACGGCACGTATTCCGTCGTGCCGCGCATGCCGGGCGGTGAAGTGACGCCCGAAGGGCTGATCGCCGTCGGACAGGTCGCGAAGAAGTACGGCCTGTATACGAAGATCACAGGCGGACAGCGTGTCGATCTGTTCGGCGCGCGCGTCGAACAGTTGCCTTCCATCTGGGAAGAACTGATTGCAGCGGGCTTCGAATCGGGCCATGCATACGGCAAGTCGGTGCGCACGGTGAAATCGTGTGTCGGTTCGACGTGGTGCCGTTACGGTGTCGACGATTCCGTCGGTCTCGCGATCGATATCGAGAACCGCTACAAAGGTCTGCGCTCGCCGCACAAGCTCAAGTTCGCGGTGTCGGGCTGCACGCGCGAATGCGCGGAAGCGCAGAGCAAGGACGTCGGCATCATCGCGACGGAAAAGGGCTGGAATCTGTACGTGTGCGGCAACGGTGGCATGAAGCCGCGTCATGCCGAACTGATCGCATCAGACCTGGATCGCGACACGCTGATCCGCTATATCGACCGCTTCCTGATGTTCTATGTGCGCACGGCCGACCGTCTGCAACGCACGAGCGTATGGCGCGAAAACCTCGAAGGCGGCCTCGATTATCTGAAGGACGTGATCATCCACGACAAGCTCGGCCTCGCCGCCGAACTCGAAGCGGAAATGCAGCACGTAGTCGAGACGTACGAATGCGAATGGAAGAAGGCCGTCACCGACCCCGAAACGCGCAAGCGCTTCCGCCACTTCGTCAACAGCGAGAGCGCCGACGACAACATCAGCTTCGTCGCGACGCGCGGCCAGATTCGCCCCGCCACGCCTGACGAACGGCAGCAGCGGCCTGTGCGTATTCCCGTCGTCGTCGAACAGACCGCCGAGTCCGCGGAAACCGTCTAACCCTCACTCATTGATAGCACGGAGATCGACATGAACAACGACCGTCTGCCGACCACCTGGACTTCCATCTGCGCACTCGACGACATCGTGCCGAACACGGGCGTCTGCGCGCTCGTCAACGGCGAGCAGGTAGCCGTGTTTCGCATCGAAGGCGAGCGCGGCGGCATCTATGCGATCGACAACTTCGATCCTGCATCGCAAGCAGCCGTGCTGTCGCGCGGTCTGATCGGCAGCCTGGGCGAACGCGTCGTCGTCGCTTCGCCGATCTACAAGCATCACTTCGATCTGCGCACGGGCGAATGCCTCGAAGCGCCCGACAAGTCCGTCAGCGCGTTCACGGCGCGCATCGAAGACGGACATGTGTGGATTTCTGCGTAACTGCGGGCGTGATCTTCTAACGGACCTTGACCATGGCGTGCGAGAACATCAAGACGGTTTGTCCTTATTGCGGCGTCGGTTGCGGCATGGTGCTGCACGTCGAGGAAGGGCAGGTCGTCAAGATTTCCGGCGACAAGGATCATCCGACCAATTACGGCCGGCTGTGCACGAAAGGTCAATCGGCGCACGTGTCGCTGCGCAAATCGGGCCGCCTCGAAAGCGCGTTCGAACGTCGTACGCGCGATGCCGATCCGATCCCCGTTCCCGTCGATCTCGCGATTCCCGACACCGCGCGCCGTCTGCGCGCGATTCTCGACGAGCACGGTCCCGATGCACTGTCGTTCTACGTGTCGGGACAGATGTCGATCGAGGCGCAGTACCTCGTGAACAAGCTCGCGAAGGGCTTCATCGGCACGAACAACATCGAGTCGAATTCGCGGCTGTGCATGGCGAGCGCGGGCAGCGGATATAAGCTCTCGCTGGGCGCGGACGGTCCGCCCGGTTCGTATCAGGATTTCGACAGGACGAATCTGTTCTTCGTGATCGGCGCGAACATGGCCGACTGTCACCCGATCCTCTTTCTGCGCATGATGGATCGCGTGAAAGCGGGGGCGAAGCTGATCGTCGTCGATCCGCGCCGCAACACGACGGCCGAGAAAGCGAATCTGTTCATGCAGATCAAACCGGGCACCGATCTCGCGCTGCTCAACGGCTTGCTGCATCTGCTGCACAAGAATGGGCGCACCGATTCGCGCTTCATCGCCGATTTCACGGAAGGCTGGGACGCGATGCCCGCGTTTCTCGACGACTACGCGCCGGAGAAAGTCGCTGAAATCACGGGCATTTCTGAAGCCGACATCCGCCAGGCCGCGCAATGGATCGGCGATGCGCCCGAGTTCATCAGTTGCTGGACGATGGGCCTGAACCAGAGCACGCACGGCACCTGGAACACGAACGCGATCTGCAATCTGCATCTGGCGACGGGCAAGATCTGCCGTCCCGGCAGCGGTCCGTTTTCGCTGACAGGTCAGCCGAATGCGATGGGCGGGCGCGAGATGGGCTACATGGGTCCGGGCTTGCCGGGTCAGCGCTCGGTGCTGAGCGAAGAAGACCGCGCGTTTGTCGAAGAGCTGTGGCAGGTGCCGCACGGCACGCTGACGACGAAACTCGGCGGCGGCACCGTCGATATGTTTTCGCGGATGTCGGCGGGCGAGATCAAGGCGTGCTGGATCATCTGCACGAACCCGGTGGCGAGCGTCGCGAATCGCCAGAACGTGATTGCCGGCTTGCAGGCCGCCGAACTCGTGATCGCGCAGGACGCGTTCCTCGACACGGAGACCAACCGCTACGCCGACGTGCTGCTGCCGGGCGCGCTGTGGGCCGAGGCGGAAGGCGTGATGATCAACTCCGAGCGCAACATGACGCTGATGCAGAAGGCGATCGATCCGCCGGGCGCCGCGCTTGCGGACTGGCAGATCATCGCGCGCGTCGCTTGTGAAATGGGCTTTGCGGACGCGTTCACGTATGCATCGGCGGCGGAGGTGTTCGATGAAATCGTGCGCGCGTCGAATCCGAAGACGGGCTACGACCTGCGCGGCGCGAGTCATGCGCGGCTGCGAGAGACCCCGCTGCAATGGCCGTGCGCGCCTGATGCCACAGACGATCGCAATCCGCTTCGCTATATCAACGAAGGCGTCAGTCAGACGCTGAAAGTGCTGCCCGACGGTACGCGTCCCGCGCTCGTATTTCCGACCGTGAGCGGCAAGGCGATGTTCTTCGCGCGTCCGCATGTCCATCCCGCCGAAATGCCGGGCGCCGAATTCCCGATCGTGCTGAACACGGGCCGCCTGCAACATCAATGGCACACGATGACGAAGACGGGCAAGGTGCCGATGCTGAACCGGCTGAACTCTGCACCGTTCGTCGAACTGCATCCGGAAGATGCTGCGTCGCTCGGCGTGCGAGACAAGGATCGTGTCGAGATCCGCTCGCGACGTGGCCGCGCGGTGCTGCCCGCCGTCGTCACGGAACGCGTGCGCGCGGGCAACTGCTTTGCGCCGATGCACTGGAACGACGTGTATGGCGACGACCTGTGCATCAACGCGGTGACGAGCGACGCGATCGACGCGATTTCGCAGCAGCCCGAGCTGAAGTTCTGCGCGGTGGCGCTGACGCGCGTCGAAGCCGAAACGGCCGAAGCAGACGAAGTGCAGGCACACGACATTCACGCAGCGAGCGAAACGCCCGTCGCGCACGTACGACAGCAACAGGAACTGGATATGTCCCGTATCGACGCTCTCGCCGCCATGCTCGGCATCTCCGACACGCCCGCGCCGACGCTGGACGACGCATCGCGCGTCTATGTCGCGGGTTTCATCAGCGGCTTGCGTTCGTCGCAAGGCGAGACTCGCGGCGTGCCTGCGTTGCCCGCCAGCGCGCCGCTGCCTGCCAGCACTCGCCTGTGGTTCGACGGCGTGCTCGCAGGGCTTTTCAGCCGCACGGCGGCGGATGTTTCGTTGCCGTCGATCGCTCGACCCGCAGCGGACAGCGAGCCTGCCGTGCGCATCGCGCATGCTCGCCCCAAGGTCGTGTTGCTGTGGGCGTCGCAGACGGGCAACGTCGAATCGCTGACCGAGCAGTACGCGACGCAACTGATGGAGTCGGGCTTCGAAATCCGCATGTCGTGCATGGCGGACTATCCTGTTGCCGCGCTGTCGCAGGCGAAGTACGTGCTGCTGATGACGAGCACGTTCGGCGACGGCGACGCGCCCGACAACGGCCAGAGCTTCTGGACCGCGTTGCAGGCCGACACGGCGCCGCGCCTCGCGGATCAGCAGTACGCGGTACTCGGATTCGGCGATCCCAGCTACGACCAGTTCTGCGGTCACGGACGCAAGCTCGATGCGCGTTTCGCGGAACTGGGCGCGAAGCGTCTGCATGCGCGCGTCGATTGCGACACCGACATTCAGCCAGCCGCCGACAAGTGGCTCGACGCAGTGATCGCGAAGATCAAGGAAGACGACGCGTCGCTGTATGCCGTGCCCGCGCAAGGCGTGATTCCCGCCGTGCTGCCGGGTGCGTCGCCGTCGAAAACGAGTCCCGCGCAATCGCGGCTCGTCGAGAATCTGCGCCTGAACCGCAATGGTTCGAAGGACACGCGTTATTTCTCGCTCGCAATCGGCGATGCGAATCTCGAATACGAATCCGGCGACGCGCTGGGCGTGTGGCCGCGGAACTGTCCCGAACTGGTCGATGAGCTGATCGATCTGTCGGGCGTGAAGGCGGATGCGTCGGTGCATGTGACGGGCGTTGGCGATATGCGGATCGGCGAGGCGCTTGCGCGGCACTATGAAATCGCGCGGCCGAGCGTGGAAGCGTTGCAGCTGATCGCATCGCGCAGCCGCAACGACGCGCTCGCGAAGCTGCTGACGGATGAACGCAAAGGCGATCTGAAGCAATGGCTGTGGGGCCAGCAACTCGCCGACGTGCTGCACGAATTTCCTGTCGATCTGTCGGCAAGCGAACTGCTCGGCGTGCTCAAGCGCTTGCAGCCGCGGCTCTATTCGATTGCTTCGAGTCCGAAGGCGCATGCGGGCGAAGTGCATCTGACGGTGGCCGCCGTGCGCTACAACAACGGACGGCGCAATCGCAAGGGCGTGTCGTCGACGTTTCTCGCGGATCGCGCGCACGATGTCAGCGTGCCCGTCTTCGTGCAGAAGTCGGCGCATTTCCGCCCGCCGCGCAGCGGCGACACGCCGATGATCATGGTCGGCCCCGGCACGGGCGTCGCGCCGTTCCGCGGCTTCCTGCACGAACGTGACGCGCGCGGCGCGCGAGGGCGCAACTGGCTGTTCTTCGGCGAGCAGCATGCGGCGACGGATTTCTACTATCGCGACGAACTCGAAGGCATGCAGAAAAACGGCCTGCTGACGCGGCTCGATCTGGCGTTTTCGCGCGATCAGTCCGACAAGGTCTACGTGCAGGACCGCATGCGAGAACAGGGCGCGCAACTGTGGGCATGGCTCGAAGAGGGCGCGCACTTCTATGTGTGCGGCGACGCGAGCCGGATGGCGAAAGACGTCGATGCCGCGTTGAAGGACGTCGTCGCGCAGCACGGCGGCATGAGCGCGGAGCGCGCGGATGAATACGTCGGCGCGATGACGAAGGACCGGCGCTACGTGCGGGATGTCTATTAAAGGTTATCGAAGAGGCCAGCGCTTTACCCGTAACCTTGGCGCCGTGTCAAGCATTTCCGATTAAATCGTACACGATGTATAATGCGTTCCTGTAGAGACATCCGTCTCGTGCTAACGAGGACGCAAAATGAAGACCACCGCCAAGGCAGAAGACACGAATCCGAAGCTCGCCGACTTCCTGTGTTTCGCCGTTTATTCGGCGAACCTCGCATTCGGCAAGGCCTACAAGCCGATTCTGGAAGAACTCGGGCTCACGTACACGCAATACATCACCGTCATTGCGCTGTGGGAAGAGGACAACCAGACGGTCAGCAGTCTCGGTGAAAAACTGTTTCTCGAATCGAACACGCTCACGCCGATCCTGAAGAAACTCGAAGGCATGGGCTATCTGGAACGCCAGCGCGACCCGGAAGACGAACGTCAGGTACGCGTGAGCCTGACCAAGGCAGGCCGTCGTCTGCGCGAAAAGGCGTTCAGCATGGATCTGGTCGAGGCGTGCGGCCTCGCGCCCGACGAGTTCTCGAAGATGCAGAAGTCGATCGTCAATCTGCGCAACAACCTGATCAAGGCTGTGAGCGAGCAGGTGTAAGGCGCTTCGGTGCGACCTTTTTGCGGCGCGTTCGCCGCGCCGCTTCGAAGCCGGTTTCCGGCTTTTTTTCCGAAATAAGAATCGCACGCGATTTAATCGCATGCTTGACACAAAGAGTTTTCTGCGTAGAATGTGTCGTACGCGATGTAATCGTGTGCGGTTAAAGAAGTGGATGATGCCGGACGGGCGTGATCCACGAGAAATCGAAAGACATGTGCCCTCGAGCGAGGGCCGTCACCTTCAACTAGCGGAGTTAATCATGAACAAGTTCTTCAAAGTCGCAGTCTGGTTTGCCGTCGGCGTGGCAGCTTCCTCGTCCGCATTCGCGAGCGGTTTCGGCCCTGCGCCGCATTACAGCCCGCTGCAAGGCGCACCGGCTTCCCAGCAAGGTCCGGGCGCGATCGTCGCCGACGCAGGCCGCAACGCAACTGCCAACGACGACATGGGCGGGATGGCGGATCAGGTGGTTCAGTCCGGCGCACGCACCATCTCGGGCCAGTTCGGCACGTCCACCTTCAAGCATCACTAAATCACGCACACGCTACGGAGAAGATCATGGCAAGAATCGATAACGTCCTGTACACGGGCAAAACGCAAACGACGGGTGGCCGCGAAGGCTCGGCGCGCAGCTCCGATGGCCGGCTGGATATTCAGCTGTCGTCGCCGGGTTCGAACGGCAAGGGCACGAACCCCGAGCAACTGTTCGCGGCCGGCTGGTCGGCCTGCTTCATCGGCGCGATGGGACTCGCGGCACGCGAACTGAAAGTCGCGCTGCCCGCCGATACCGCCGTGAACGCCGAAGTCGATCTCGGCACGGGCGAGGGCGGCTACTTCCTGCAGGCGCGTCTGAACGTGAGCCTGCCGGGCGTGGACCGCGAGGTCGCGCAGAAGCTCGTCGATGCGGCGCACCAGACGTGTCCGTATTCGAAGGCGACGCGCGGCAATATCGATGTCGAGATCGCGCTGGTTTGAACGCGTGGCGTGGCAAACGGTCCGCACCGTCCGTCTCTCCAGAAGACAGACGCGCGGACCCGTTACCGAGACTAGCTGCCGCTCGCTCGCGGCGGCTGCGGATTGTTCGCGGGATTCGTGTCGTACCTGAACACACGCTCGATTCCCGACTCGCGGTCTTGCTCCGATAACGAAGCGAGCGCCGTTTCGAGCGAATCGGCCGCTTCCTTCGCATAGACCTGCTCGCCGTCCACATAGACGGTGAACGAGCGCAGGTACTTCGCCTTCTTCTCGGGATTTTCGATGGTCTGCCGCGTCCACTCGTAGAGCGGATAGTCCTGCGTCCCGGCCTCTTCAGCTTCCTTGACGTAACCGGCGAACGCGTCGAACTGGCAAATCAGCGTTGCGCGATGTCGGCTCAGCACGTCGTGAAGCGGTGCATATGATTTCGCCTCCGGATCGGCGCGCCATGCGCTGGCCCGTTCGTCCGAAACGGTGATCCTGATCTGGAACTGCCACCCGTCTTGCATGGTTTCTCCCAATCGAGTCCTCCGCCGATTCTAGCGAATGGCTGAAATCTCAGCCTGGCTCGTGAGCCGATTCTGAAGTCTCAGAACGCGTCGCCCGGGAATCGCCTTCTTCGCGTAAAAAATCATTAAAAATCATGGGCATATGAACGGCTGAAAAATTGGCATGGCCTTTGCGATAAAGGCGTCCACTGGCCAGACAGGCCATCGAAAAGCGACGCCGCCCGCGCGTCGCAAATCAAGGAGACATGCTTTGGCAACCACATCCCACGCATCCGGTCACGCGTCCGGCCATCCGCAACCAGTTTCGCAACCGGTTCCCGCGCAACAAGCCGACAGCAAGACCCGCTTCTGGCCGGAAGGCTGGTGGAAGCTGATGGAATACCGGATCGGCATCATTCCGCTGCCCGTCTACTTCATCCTGCTCGCCCTGATCGCGGGCTTCGCGGTCACGGGCAAGGTGCCCGGCGAAATCTCGATGGCGATCGCCGTGCTCGCGTTCTTCGGTTTCACGTGTGCCGAACTCGGCAAGCGTCTGCCGATTCTGCGCAACATCGGCGCCGCCGCGATCTGCGCGACCTTCGTGCCGTCCGCGCTCACGTACTATCACCTGCTGCCGAAGCCTATCCTGCATCTGACGACGGACTTCACCAAGTCGACGAACTTCCTGTATCTGTTCATCGCGTCGATCATCGTCGGCAGCATTCTGAGCATGGACCGGCGCGTGCTGATCCAGGGCTTCGTGAAGATTTTCGTGCCGCTGGCCGTGGGTTCGATCGCGGCTGCTATCGTCGGCACGGCGGTTGGCGCGGCGTTCGGACTCGGCGTGCGCCACACGCTGCTGTATATCGTCGTGCCCATCATGGCGGGCGGCGTCGGCGAAGGCGCGATTCCGCTGTCGATCGGCTATTCGGAGATCATGCATCTGCCGCAAGGCGAGCTGTTCGCTCAGGTGCTGCCGCCTGTGATGCTCGGCAGCCTCACGGCGATCGTGCTGTCGGGTGCGCTCGACATGCTCGGCAAGCGCCTGCCGCATCTGACGGGCAACGGGCGTCTGCAGGTCGGCGAGACGGATGAAATGGACCCGGTGAAAGAAGAAATCTCCGGCCATATCGACGTTACGCATATCGCCGCCGCCGGTATCACCGCGATCACGCTGTATCTGCTCGGCCTGATGTGCCGCAATCTGTTCGGCCTGCCCGCGCCCGTCGCGATGCTGTTCCTCGCGGTGCTCGTGAAGCTTGCGCGCGCCGTCTCGCCGCAATTGCAGGAAGGCGCGTTCGTGGTCTACAAGTTCTTCTCGACGGCCGTCACGTATCCGCTGCTGTTCGCGATCGGCGTCGCGATGACGCCGTGGGACAAGCTGATCGCGGCGTTCACGTTCGCCAACATCGTGACGATCGTCGTGACGGTCGCGACGCTGATGGGCACGGGCTTTGTGGTTGGGCGCTTCCTGAAGATGTACCCTATCGACACCGCGATCGTGAACGCCTGCCACAGCGGCCAGGGCGGCACGGGCGACGTCGCGATCCTGACGGCGGCCAACCGCATGACGCTGATGCCGTTCGCGCAGATCGCCACGCGCATCGGCGGCGCGATCGTAGTGACGATGACGCTGATCCTGCTCGCGCATTTCGGATGACGCGCCCGTGCCCGACGCGGCGCGCGCCGATGTGCAACACGGCATCCGGCGTCGGGCATCGAAGAGGATCAACGTGCGCGTAAGAATAAGAGGCATACCGTTGTGGGCATGGGCCGCTGCCGCCGCGCTGTATTTCGGCGCGGCGGCAGCGGCCGTCGAATTCGCGTGGAACCGTGCGATCGACGCGCTCGCGGAAGTCGGCACGCATCGGCTCGACCTGTACGCAGCGAGCCTGAAAAGCGAGTTGGGGCGCTTCGAGATGATGCCCGCCATCGTGGCGCGGCAGGACAGCGTGCGCGCGATGCTCGGCGCGGGCTCGCGCGCGTCGCCGGACCTCGTGCACGAAGTCGACACGTATCTCGAAGCCGTCAATAAAGACGCAGGCAGTCTCGCCGTTGACGTGATCGACCTGCAAGGCGAGGTGATCGCCGCGAGCAACTGGAACCAGTCGCTCAGCTTTGTCGGCACTAACGTGTCGTATCGGCCGTACTTCAAGGATGCGCTCGCGCATGGCACCGGGCGTTTTTTCGGCATCGGCACGAACACGGGCATGCCGGGTCTGTACTTCGCGAGCGCCGTGCGCGACGCGGGCAAACCGATCGGCGCGGCGGCCGTGAAGCTCAGCGTCGACGCGCTCGAAGCCGCATGGCGCGCGCCGGGCGAAGCGGCGATGGTGATCGACAGCAACGGCGTGATCGTCATCTCGACGGTACCCGCGTGGAAGTTCACCGCGCTCAAGCCCATCACCGCCGACCAGCAGCGCGAGATTCAGGCGTCGCGGCAATACGCGGGCCGCAATGTCGACGTGCTCGCGTATCGACGCGGCGACGACTGGAACGGCACCGCGTGGCTCGGGCGCTTTCCCGACTGGCGCAAGAAAGGGCGCACCACGCAATTTCTCGTGATGTCGCGGCCCGCGCCGCAAGCGGGCGATTCCGTGATGGTGCTGCTCGATGTCGCGGGTGCGCGTCGTCAGCAGCAACTGGCGCTCGCGTTCGTGACGGGCGCGTTTCTGATCGCCGGGCTGTATGCGTTGTATGCCGTCCAGCGGCGACGCACGATCGCCGAAAAACTCAAGGCGCAGGACGCGCTGCGGCTCGCCAACGACCGGCTCGAAATGACCGTCGCGCAACGCACGGCGGCGCTCACGGCGACCAACGAACGCATGCAGCAGGAAATCGTCGAGCGTAAGCGCACCGAGCAGCGGCTGCGCGACACGCAGCAGGAAATCGTCCACGCGGGCAAGCTCGCCGTGCTCGGACAGATGGCGGCGGGTCTCACGCACGAGCTGAACCAGCCGCTCGTCGCAATCCGCACGCTGTGCGACAACGCGCGCACTTTCTTCGAACGCAATCAGCCTGCGCAAGCCGTGGCGAATCTGGAGCGCGTGGCGAAACTCGTCGACAGCATGGCCGTGCTGACGGGCGAACTGAAAACGTTCGCGCGCAAGCCGGATGTCGAGCGGGTGGCCGTGTCGCTGAACGAGGCGGTTGCGCATGCACGGCTCATCTTCGAAGCGCGGATTCGCGACGAAGGCGTGCAACTCGATGTGACGATTCCGGCGGGGTCGATGGTCTGGGCTGAATCGAGCCAGTTGCAGCAGGTGATTGTCAATCTGCTGGGTAACGCGCTCGATGCCGTGCGCGACGAGCACAAACGCGTGATCAGCATCGCCGCCGCCGATCCCGACGACCGCGACCGCGTGCTGTTCACAGTCACCGACAGCGGTCCGGGCATCGCGCCCGAAGTGCTCGCGCATCTGTTCGAGCCGTTCGTCACGACGAAGCCTCGCGGACATGGCCTGGGGCTTGGGCTCGCGATCACGTCGCGTATCGTCGAGGGTTTCGGCGCCAGGATCTCGGCCACGAATCTCGTGGAAAGCGGCGTGCGCAGCGGCGCACAATTCACTATCGAATTCGCGGCAGCGATGTCGCAGAGGGTGGTTCATGGCAGATGAGATTCGCGTGCTCGTCGTCGAGGACGACGAGAATGTGCGCTTCGGCGTCGAGCAGGCCGTTGCGCTGGCGGGCTTTCCCGTCAGCGCGTTCGCGTCGGCGGCACAGGCGCTCGCCGAGGTCGCGCCGGGCGCGCCGCTCGTGATCGTGTCGGATGTGCGGATGCCGGGCATCGACGGATTGCAGCTGCTCGACAAGGTGATGGCGATCGATGCGCAGATTCCCGTCGTGCTGATCAGCGGACACGCCGATATTTCGACGGCCGTCGGCGCGATGCAGGTCGGCGCGTATGACTTCATCGAGAAGCCGTTTTCGTCGGACCATATTGCAGGCCGCGTCGCGCGTGCCGTCGAAAAGCGCCGCCTCACGCTCGAAGTACAGGGCTTGCGGGCCGCGCTGCACAACTGGCAGGGCATCGAGGCGCTGGTGCTCGGCAAGTCGCCCGCGATGGCCGACGTGCGCAAAAAAATCCTGCGTCTCGCCGATACATCCGTGTCGGTGCTGATCACGGGCGAAACGGGCACGGGCAAGGAACTGATCGCGCGCAGCCTGCACGACTTCGGTGGGCGGCGCGACAAGCATTTCGTCGCGCTCAATTGCGGCGGTCTGCCGGAGCAGATCTTCGAAAGCGAACTGTTCGGCCACGAAGCGGGCGCGTTCACGGGCGCGATCAAGAAGCGGATCGGCAAGATCGAATGGGCGCACGGCGGCACGCTGTTCCTCGATGAAATCGAAACGATGCCCGTCGCGCTGCAGATCAAGATGCTGCGCGTGTTGCAGGAGCGCACGCTGGAGCGGCTCGGCGCGAACGAATCGATTCCCGTCGATTGCCGCGTGGTCGCGGCGTCGAAGGCCGATCTCGCAGCGCTTTCCGCCGAAGGCGGGTTTCGCGCGGACTTGCTGTACCGGCTGAACGTCGCGCAGATCGAATTGCCGCCGCTACGCGAGCGGCGCGAAGACCTGCCGCTGCTGTTCGAGCATTTCGTGCTGGCCGCCGCACGCCGCTTCGGACAGCCGGCGCCCGTCGTGTCGGCGTCGCAGGTGTCGGAACTGATGACGCACGCGTGGCCCGGCAACGTGCGCGAGTTGCAGAACGTCGCGGACCGCTTCGTGCTCGGCCTCTCGGGCGACAGTCTGCTTGCCGAAGGCGCGAACGCATCGACGTCGGCCAAAGGCGCGTCGCTCGCCGACCAGATGGCGTACTTCGAACGCACGCTGATCGAAGACATGCTGCGGCGTCATCACGGCAACGTGGCCGACGCGAGCGAAGCGCTCGGCATGCCGAAGAAGACGCTGTATCACAAGCTGCGTCAGCTCAAGATCGCCGCGCGCGATGCGCAGGGCGAAGAAGTCGATACGTAGCTCAGCGCCGGATGCTTTCCATCAGGATCCGCACGAACGCTTTGCTTGCCGCCGTGCGATAGGCGTCCTTGCGTTGCAGCAGCGCGGCCGTACGCGCGGGCAGCGACGGATCGAGCGCGACGGGATGGAGTTCGGCATGCTCGCGCGCGATGCCGTCGGGCAGCACGGTCGCAAGCTGACCGCGCCGCACGATCTCGACGATCGCGCTGATCGAACTTACCTCAATGACGACGCGCGGACGAATACGATGTTGCGCGCAATATTCGTCGATGTAGCGGCGCGTAGCGAATGCCGTGTTCAACAGCACCAGCGGCTCCTTCGCGAAGTCCTGCGCGCCCAGCGGCTTGCGGCGCGTCGCGCGCGCATGACGGCCGCCCACCACCAGACTCAACGTTTCCTCGAATAGCGGCTGGCTTTCGATTTCCGCCGTATGCACGGGCTCGAAAGCGATGCCTGCATCGAGCCTGTCGTCGGCCAGTTGCGCTTCGATCTGATCCTGCGTGATTTCCTGTATGTCGATCGCGATGGCCGGATGCGCAGCATGGAAGCGGTCGATCACAGGCCCGACCAGATACGCCGTGAAGGTCGGCGTGACGGCGAGGCGCAGATTGCCGCGGCTCAGTTCACCGACATCGTGAATCGCGCGCACGCCCGCATCGAGATCCTGTAGCGCGAGTTTCGCGTAGCGCATCCATGCTTCGCCCGCGTCCGTCAGTTGCACCGTGCGGCCCGAACGGTCGAGCAACAGCACGCCGAGCGTGTCTTCCAGTTGCCGGATCTGCTGCGACAGCGTGGGCTGCGAGACGTGCAGTGCTTCGGCGGCACGCGTGAAGTTTCGGTGCTCGGCGACGGCCAGAAAATAACGGATATGACGTAGCAGCATGGCGGTGGTCGGTGCGCGATAACTATTGGTCCTGCCTATGGACATCATCATAAACCGGTCTTGGACACTATGATCGATCGCGTCCATTCTTTGTTCAACGCAGCGCACTGAGCGCCTGAATGGAGAGCAAGATGCAAGAGATCATCGACGGTTTTCTGAAGTTTCAGCGGGACGTATTTCCCGCGCGCAAGGAGTTGTTCCGCAAGCTCGCGACCAGCCAGACGCCGCGCACGCTGTTCATCTCGTGTTCGGACAGTCGCATGGTGCCGGAACTCGTCACGCAGCGCGAACCGGGCGATCTGTTCGTGATCCGCAACGCGGGCAATATCGTGCCTTCGTTCGGTCCGGAGCCGGGCGGCGTGTCCGCTACCGTCGAATATGCCGTCGCCGCGCTCGGCGTCACGGATGTCGTGATCTGCGGTCACTCGGACTGCGGCGCGATGACGGCCGTCGCCACCTGCAAGTGCCTCGATCACATGCCCGCCGTCGCCAACTGGCTGCGTTACGCCGATTCGGCGAAGCTCGTCAACGAATCGCGCGAACATGCGAGCGAGCGCGAGCGTGTCGACTCGATGGTGCGCGAGAACGTGATCGCGCAACTCAACAATCTGAAGACCCATCCTTCCGTTGCACTGGCGCTTGCGCAAGGCCGCCTGAAGCTGCATGGCTGGGTCTACGACATCGAATCCGGTTCCATCGACGCGCTCGACGGCGCGACACGTCAGTTCGTTTCGCTGTCGGCGCATCCGGATGTCACCGCGACGTCCGACTAATGCGTCGCAGCGCATTGATTCATCCCGTTCATTCCCAGGAGCAACATCATGACCCAGTCGCAAACCACCCAGCACGCACGCGAAGCACTGACGGAAACCATCATCGACGCGAAGACGCGCAAGAACCTCACGTTCGAAGCGATCAACGAAGGCACGGGCCTGAGCATCGCTTTCACGACGGCTGCGCTGCTCGGCCAGCACGCGCTGCCCGAGAAGGCCGCGAAGCTGGTCGCCGAACGGCTCGGGCTCGATGACGCGGCCGTGCGTCTGCTGCAGACCATTCCTCTGCGCGGCAGCATTCCTGGCGGCGTGCCGACCGATCCGACCGTCTATCGCTTCTACGAAATGATTCAGGTGTACGGCTCGACGCTGAAGGCGCTGGTTCATGAGCAGTTCGGCGACGGCATCATCAGCGCGATCAACTTCAAGCTCGACATCAAGAAAGTGAAGGATCCCGAAGGCGGCGAACGCGCCGTCATCACGCTCGACGGCAAGTATCTGCCGACCAAACCGTTCTGAAACCGTCATCGCGCGTGCGGGCTTTGCGGCCCGCTCGCGAGCCACCGCATTACAGTCAAGGAGAGTCGGCATGTCAACGCAACAACAGGAAGTTCGTCCGCCGCTGCCGCCGTTCACGCTGGAGTCGGCCAAAGAGAAAGTGCGCCTCGCCGAAGACGGCTGGAATTCACGCGATGCCGCGAAAGTCGCGCTCGCTTACTCGCTCGATACGAAGTGGCGCAACCGCGCCGAGTTCGCCAACAACCGCGCCGAGGCGCAGGCGTTTCTCGAACGCAAATGGCGCAAGGAATTCGACTATCGGCTGATCAAGGAATTGTGGGCGTTCGGCGGCAACCGGATTGCGGTGCGCTACGCGTACGAATGGCGCGACGACGCGGGCAACTGGTTCCGTTCGTATGGCAACGAGAACTGGGAGTTTGGCGAAGACGGTTTGATGCAGCGCCGTTTTGCCTGCATCAACGATATGCCGATCAAGGAATCGGAGCGCAAGTTCCACTGGCCTCTTGGTCGCCGTACCGACGATCATCCGGGCTTGAGCGATCTCGGACTGTGAGCCGTTGTTGCACGCGTCGCGCTGCGAGGCTCAGTGCGTGACGCGTGTTCTCGTCGTGAGCACGTTCGCGCCCGTATCGGCGAAAAGCTGCGAGACGGGCACGGGGCGCTGGTACAGATAACCTTGTCCGTACGGAATGCCCAGGTTGCGCAGCGCTTCATGCTGCGATTCCGTTTCGACGCCTTCGGCAATGACTTCCATGCCGTAATGCTTCGATACCGCCGCGATCGCGCGTATCAGTTCGCACCCTTGCCGGTCGACTTGCCGCACGAACTGCCCGTCGATCTTCACGTAGTCGAACGGGAAGCGGCCCAGCAGATCGAGATTGCTGTGCTGCGTGCCGAAATCGTCGATGGCGAAGCGCACGCCATGCGCCTTCAGCATGTTGAAGATCACATCGGTGCGCGGGTGTTTGTCGATCAGAAAGCGCTCGGTGACTTCGAGTACGAGCGTGATGTCGGCGGGAAGCTTTTCTTTTACGGCCAGCACGTCCGCGACGAAATCCTTGCGTTCGAGATCCATCGGCGCGACGTTGATGGCGATACGCAACGGACGAATGTCCGTCTTCTGGATGATGTCGTCCGTCGCGCGTTGCAGCGCGAAACGCGTGACGCTCGCGAGCACGCTGCTGCGCTCCACTTCCGTCATGAACGCGGCGGGACTCACGGCGCCCCAGCGCGGATGCGTCCAGCGTATCAGTGCTTCGACACCTGTAATGCGTCGCGTCGCGATTTCGACAACGGGCTGATACGCGAAGTGCAATTGCCCATGTTTCAGCGCGCGGCGCACGGCGGACAACAGCAGACGGCGCGGCGCGAACGCGATCAGATACGCGGCGGCGATCAGCAGATTGATGAGAATGGCCACTGCGCCCGCCAGCAGGCCAAATTTCCACTGCGTGTGCGCGACGAAGCTCGGCGCGGCGACCACGACGATCGAAAAGCCCCAGCGTGGCGACGATACGCGTGTGCCACGCAAGCTCGCCACGCTGTCGGCGGCAATCGTCTCGCCGCGTGCGTCGAGTGCGCGATCGTTCGTGACGACGAGCACGACGTCGCCCGCTTCGTAACGCACGCCATGAGCGAGCGTATCCGCGAGATAGCTGGCCTCGACGAGGTACAGCAAACCGGTGTCCTTGCTCGTTGGAACATACAGCGGCATGACGGGCGTTTGAGGCTGCTGCGGTGTGCCTGAGAGCAGATCTAGCGTGAAGCGCGTGGCCGCGGGCGACAGATAGGCGGTGAGGGGAACATCGATCGGGCCCAGCGCCGACGAACAGTAGATATTGTGGTTCGCCACGAGATTGACGCTGCGCACATACAGCACGTAGCTCTGCAACTCGGACAGGCGATGTTCGACGAGCGGGCAGGGGCGTCCCGGCAGTGTCGACAATTCCAGATGCGCGCGCGATACGACGCTGTCGAGAATGCGATCGATCGACGCGACCATATCGCCTGCAATCAGGCTCTCGCGTTCGCGAATGGCCGCCTGATCCGCATGCCGCGCCCACAGCGCAGCAGTGACGAGGACGCACGCGCCGCACACGACGGTCACGATGAGCGCGAGCATCGGCGTCAGGCCGCGACCCACAACGGCTGATTTACGAAAAGAGAAAAGCGTGGTCACATCGGGGTCCGATGGCGGTACCGGATCGGGGGAACGATGCTGTATTCGTCCGATAAATATAGCATGCGGTCTATTCGCAAACGGCGCTGTCCGATATCGCGCGACATGTGTCGATTCAAATGGCATTCCTCATGAATTGGATTGTGCCTGGCGTATTCAATGCGTTTTGTTAATCGCGATTTACCCGAATTATCTGGCATTTGGAATCGAGACCGGCTTTCTTTTAAAACCGGTCCAAAAGGAGATGCATCGATGATGCAAAATCGATACCTGAGTCTTTAATTCAAACCGAATCGATTTTATTCGAAAGGCATAGTATGAAAGTTCGAGAAATATTTTGTAATGGAAGTTGACACGCTAACGTTTGCCCAACTAATCTACCGCTCATCGTAAGCTGACAGTCATAACAACGGACGCATCAGATCATTATCGCGCCCGTCGTCGGCCATGCGAGTTGCGAGTCTGTACACGCCCGGCATTAGCCGCGCGCTCTGTCGTCATACCCGTAGTTTTTTCTCTAGTTCACGTTTTAAAAGGTAAATATCGGCGAATTCAGGCTGAGGCCAGTTTTCGTCTGTTTATTGTATTTCTTTCATTCGCCTTAAAGCGCGTGAGGGAGACCTTTTTTCGCGATTTTCTCGAATAAAAAAGAAAAAGCCATAACCACACTTTTCCAGAGCTGCTTTATCCGATAAGGACGAATCATGCGACCAGGTTTTCGGTTAAATGTGCAGTGCCTGATGCTGGCTGCGACGCTGGCGTTAAGTGCATGTGGTGGCGGAGACGATGGAGGCCTCGCGTCGAGCAAGTCGGCGCAGACGGGCGCGACGGTTCCCGCGTCGCAACCGGCGTTGTCTGCGCCGACGTCGCCCATCGTCGCCGACAAGTCGGTCAACAAGACGGTGCCGCCCGTCGAGTTGCCCAACACGGTGAAGCCGATCAACTACAAGCTGTGGTTCCGGCCGAACGCCGATCTGTCGACCTTCGACGGCCGCGCGGACGTCGAGATCCAGGTGAAGAAGAACGTCAACCAGATCGTGATTGCGGGGCACCGCATCAAGTTCGTGAACGGCAAGACGACGCTGCAGCCGGGCAATATCCAGCTGATCGCGACGCCGCAGGACGACGGCGACTTCTATCAGTTGCGGCCCATCAGCGGCCAGATTCATCCCGGCAATTATTCGTTGCACATGGAGTGGTCGGGCATTATCAACTTCAAGACCTACGATGACCCCGCAACGAAAACGGGCGGCAGTTGCGGCGACGATCCGTATCCCGGCTGCTCGGCGGCGGAAGGCGTGTTCCGCGTCGACCTGAAGGGCACCGACGGCAAGACGAGCGGCGCGATTCTCACGCAAGGCGAAACCAACCTGGCGCGTCAGTGGTTTCCGGGCTGGGACGAGCCCGCGTTCCGCATGACGTATGAAGTGTCGGCGGAAGTGCCGCAGAACTGGCGCGTCGTGTCGAATGCCGCGGAAGGGCCGTCCGTCAATGTCGACAGCGGCTACAAGCGCGTGACGTTCGAGAAGACGCCGCCGATGCCGCAGTATCTGCTGTTCTTCGGCGGCGGCATGTTCGACACGCTCGAAGACGACTTCGTGAGTCCGCTGAAGGACGGCAAGAATCTGCATCTGCGGATTTTCACGCCGCCCGGCATGCGCGACTGGGCCGTGCCCGCGATGCAGCAGACCAAGCAGGCGCTCGATTACTACTATCGCTACACGGGCATCCCGCTGCCGCTGACGAAGTTCGACACGATCGCCGCGAACGACGCGTTCAAGGAGCAGAAGGATCTGAACTTCGGCGGGATGGAGAACTGGGGCGCCATTCTCGAATTCGCCGACGACATCCTTCCGCCGCCCGGCACGCCGATGTCCGACTATGGCGTGACCGTGCTTACGCACGAGGCCGCGCACCAGTGGTTCGGCGATCTCGTGACGCTCGACTGGTGGGACGATGTGTGGATGAACGAATCGTTCGCGACGTACTTCGAGAACAAGACGAAGATTCAGTTCTTCCCCGATCGCTTCAGCTGGACCGACGAAGTGAAGACCAAGTACGCGGTGATGTCGCGCGACCTGAAGAACACGTCGTTCCCGGTTCAGCCGAACTTCAACGACTGGGCGTCGAACGACTTCGTGTTGAGCGCCAGTCCGTTCACGTACGACAAGGGCGGCATCGTGTTGAAGATGCTCGAGAACTATCTCGGCGATGGCGTGATGCGCAAGGGTCTGCAGTCGTATCTGGCCGACTACTCGCTCGGCAACTCGACGCCGAAGCGTCTGTGGGACGAACTGGCGAAGGTGAGCGGCGAGCCGATGGTCGCGATCGGCGACAGCTTCGTGCGGCAAACGGGCGTGCCGCTCGTGACGCTCGATACGCAGTGCGATCTGACCAGCAACCAGACGGTCGTCACGCTGAAGCAGTCGCCGTATCCGAACCAGAACCTGTACCCGGGCATTCAATGGACGGTTCCGTTGACGCTCGCGTATGGCGAAGGTCTCTCGCGTCGCAAGACGGTCGCGCTGAAGGATACGCAGATGCAGGTGCGCGTCAACGGTTGTACGGCCGTCGTCGCGGACCCGAGCGGGCTCGACTACTACGTGACGAACTACGGCAACAACGCATGGAGTCAGTTGCTTGCGCAAACCAATGCGTTGACGGACCCCGTGCTGCTGACCAACCTGCAGATGGAAGCGAAGATGCTCGTGAATTCGGGCCTCGCCGATCCGTCGCGTGCCACGACGATCGGTTCGATCACGCCGCCGGCGGGTGCGATGGCGCGTCGTCAGATGCTGGTTGCGCCGGAGGTCGAAACGGTTCGTCCGATCCTGCGTTATCAGGGCAAGCTGAAGCCGCGTAGCAAGACGGAGTGATCGGCATCGGTTGATTCGTAGCATGTCGCGCGCTTCCCGCTGTATGCGTGGAAGCGCGCGGTTGTTTTTGCTTGAGCGCTAGGTGCGCAGTTCCGCGGGTTGCAGAAAATAATCCCGGTTGTCAGCGAGCCGTTCGATCATGAAGTCGATGAACGTCCGCACACGCAGCGGCTGCTCGGTGCGGCTGCGATAGTAGATGTAGATCGACTCGCGCTGCGTCACGTGCTGCGTGAGCAGCGGCACGAGCCGTCCGCTGCGGATGTGCTCGACGGCCGAAAAGCTGCCCAGCTGTCCGATCGCCAGTCCCGCCAGAACGGCCGCTGTTTCCGCGTCGATATCGTTCGCGCACAGCGTCGCGGCCACGTCGCGATAGACGATTTCCTTGCCGATCAGAAATTCCCACGGCGCCAGCTTGCCGGTGTTCGCGCGCCGATAGCCGGTGCAGCGATGCGCGTCCAGGTCTTCGACGGACATCGGCTTGCCATGCCGCTCGATATACGCCGGCGACGCGCACACGATCAACTGAATGGGCAGCAGCCGCCGTGCGATCGCGCCACCCGAAGGCGGCGACCCGCCGCGAAAGCCGACGTCGGCGCGATCGCTGACGAGGTCGGTGAAGTGATCGTCGAAACGCACGTCCAGTTGCACGTCGGGATAAAGCGCGGCGAATTCGAGAACCACGGGCCACAGCACCGCGCGACCGAGCGCCATCGGCGCGCTCACGCGCAGCGGGCCGGCGACTTCGTCTTTCGCGCGACGGGCATCGTCGATCGCCGACGACAACGTCGCCAGCGCCGGCTCCACGCTTTGCAGCAACCGCTCGCCTTCTTCCGTCAGGCTCAGCTTGCGCGTCGTCCGATGAAACAGACGCACGCCGAGCGATTTTTCCAGTTGCATCACCGCGTGGCTGGCCGCCTGAGGCGAAATGCCCTGATCGACGGCAGCTTTGCGCAGATTGCCCAGCGTAGCGGCGCGGACAAAGATCGAAATGGCGCGGACCTCGTTCACGGCGCTCTCCGATTAGCAAATAAGGGTTGGTTATCACTCCAGCATTTGACGTCTAGTTTATGCGAATCGGACGTCCTATTCTTCGTTTCACTTTCACCACGAACGAAGGAGCAGCAAATGAACAACGTCACGAAACAGCAGTTCAAGCGCGTCTGGTTCATCACGGGTGCATCGCGCGGTCTGGGCGCGCTGATCGCCGAAGCAGCGCTCGCCGATGGCAACGCCGTCGTCGCCGCGGGCCGCAATGCCGCGGCGATCGTCGAGCGGCTGGGCGAGTCGCCCGCCTTGCTGCCCGTCGCGCTCGACGTGACGAACGAAGCGCAAGCCAAAGCCGCCGTCGAAGCGGCTGTCGAGAAGTTCGGCCGCATCGACGTGCTGATCAACAACGCTGGTTTCGGTCTGCTGGCTGCCGTCGAGGAATCGGGCGACGCCGACGTGCGCCGCATGTACGACACGAATGTGTTCGGTCTGCTGAATGTGACGCGCGCCGTGCTGCCCGTGATGCGCAAGCAGCGCTCGGGGCACGTGATCAACATGTCGTCGATCGGCGGGTATCGCTCGGGCGCGGGCTTCGGCGTGTATTGCTCGACGAAGTTCGCCGTCGAAGGCATCACGGAAGCGCTGCACGCGGAACTGAAGCCGCTCGGCATTCACGCGACCGTCGTCGAGCCGGGCTACTTCCGCACGGACTTTCTGGATGGATCGTCGCTGGTCGTCGGCAAGGAGATCATCGACGATTACGAGGAGACGTCGGGCAACGTGCGCCGCATTGCCGTCGACCTGAACCACAACCAGCCGGGCGATCCGGAGAAGCTGGCGACGGCCCTCGTGACGCTCGTCGATGCGCAAACGCCGCCCGTGCGCCTGCCGCTCGGCACCGATACGCTGAAGGCGATCGCGGAAAAGAACGCGTTCGTGACGACGGAAACGGAAACGTGGAAGGCGCTGTCGCAATCCACCGACTTTCCGGTTTGACGTCTGCGGTTGGTTATTGATCTGACGAAACCATAAAACAACAGCGCCGCTGCGTGAGCCACGGCGCTGTTTGTTTTCGTACGAGGAATGCGGCTTATTTCGGAGGCGGCAGCGAAGGATCGAGCTTGGCCGAGTCGCGCACCAGCTGGTCCGTCAGCGCGGCCGCAACAGGATTCGTGTTCGTGTTGGTGGTGGTCGGCTTCGTGCTGCGTGCCTGTTGCTCCGTCACGGCGCGCACCGCCGACATATCCGGCGGCGGCAGCGAAGGATCGATCTTGGCCGAATCGCGCACCAGCTGGTCGGTTTGCGCCGCGCCCGAATGGTACGACCCGCGATACGTGTTGTGCTGATCCATATTCGCGCTGTTAAGGGTCGACGGCGCCGGCGCAGCGGGAGGCGGCAACAGCGGATCGAGTTTCGCCGATTGCCGCACGAGTTCTTCCGTTTCCGGCGTCGCGCCTTGATATGCATTGGCACGGCGATCGAGGCTATCGCGACCGCGTTGTGCGCGCGGTGCCGGCGCGACCTTCGGCGCGGCCGCGTCAGGCACGTTCACCGACGCAACAGCCGCCGACTTCGGTTGAGGTTGCGGCTGAGGTTGCTGCTGCACGTTCTGCTGCGTGATCGCCATGCTCGTCGAAGGCGCGGGTGCGGGCGTAGCGGGAGCCGCAGCCATAGGTGCGGGTGCGGGCGCGGGAGCAGGCGCAACGGGCGCAGGCGCTGCCGCCATCGGAGCGGGCGCTGCGGGAGCGGGGGCAGGAGCAGGCGCCGGTGCGACCGGCTGCTGCGGAATCGCGGCGCTCTTCGTACCTGTCCCCGCACTCGGCGGCGGCGCCGACGAACCGATGCTGCCTTCCGTCACATGATTTTCGCTGATGCGCGAATCTGCGGCGGCAGAAGGATTGGCGGTCTCATCCATGCCTGCTGTGGCTTCCGCCGTCGCGCGGCGGTCCGCCTGAAGCACCATGAGGTACGTGGTCAATGCCGCGCCGAGCACGAGCCCGGCGAGAATCATCAAAATCTTTCGGGTGGTCATCATACGTACTGACGATCTTTCAAGTGACGTGAGCGGGCCATGATAAACCGGCTGCTCGCGTCATATATCAGACAATAAACGAGCAATTCGCAGGCCTGACAGGTGAAAAACACGCGAGCGATAGCAGAGAAACGCGCTTCCCGATGGAGGCGAGGGCGGCGAATGACCACCGTGCGTGCCATGCGGATGGAACGCGGCGTGTCGAAGCTCTCTGATTATCGGTCGCTTCGGTTTAGTTTGCGTGTCGAGAACGCGCGTCAAAAATTGCGCGCGAGTTGCACGATACGAATCGCACGATAAATTGTCCGCTCAATCCCAGGGATTGGCCGCAGACAGCCCCGTTTGACGGCGCATGCCGTGTCGCAGGAACCAGTGCCGCATCGCACTGAGCTTACGCGGTAAGCCCGGCATCGGATTGCCCTCGATGCGGGCCTTGGCGCATGACGTCGCGTACTCGATCGCCTCTTCCTCGGAAGAAAAATAGCCGAGGATCCCAAAGGCTTTACGCCGTCCGCTCGGGCCGGTGACGAACACGCTGGCTGCGTATCCGCGAGCGGCAACGGACGCTAGTGGGATGATGACGTGGCGCCTGTAATGCACTGCATGCCTGTCCATGATCATCCTCCAAGGGGTTTGCCCTGGTCACATGGTACACGCTGCGAAACGGAGCCGGCAATTCATTGCGGCTCAGAAAAATAAATCAGATCAGCCAGTTAGTGGGTTGACGCGTGATGCCGATGTGTGCGTGCATCGCGCGTCTGTATGTCTGCAGATGCCGCGTTGCACGGCAATTTAAGCTCATACCAAAGTGCTTCAGGCCTTGCGTTCCATCGGTTCGCCGAGCACGAATGCGCCGCCCTGGAAGCGCTGTGCCGGGTCGTCGTATTCGGGCGTCGGTCCTGTGACGGGGAAGCGTTCGGCGAACTGCACCGAGCTGTCGCGCGGACGGAAGCCGAGGAAGCCCGCTTTCGTGTTGTCCCACCACTTGATCGGGTTGTCCGACGCGCCGTACACGACGGCATGGCCGACACGGTTCGTGAGGAGCGAACAGCGCACGAGTTCGATGAAGTCGCGATAGCTCAGGTACGTGACGAGCATGCGCGGATTCTTCGGCTCTTCGAACGACGAGCCGATGCGCAGACACACCGTCTCGATGCCGAAGCGGTCGAAGTAATAGCGCGACAGCGATTCGCCGAAGCACTTCGTCACGCCATACAGGCTGTCGGGACGCGTCGGCGCGTCGGCGTCGAGCACTTCCGTGACGGGATGAAAACCGATCGCGTGATTCGAGCTGGCGAACACGACGCGCTTCACGCCGTGCTTGCGCGCCGCTTCGTACAGGTTGTACGTGCCGCGGATATTCGATTCGATCAGGTCGTCGAACGGCGCGTCGATCGAAATGCCGCCCAGATGCACGATCGCATCGACGCCTTCGACCATGTGCATCACGGCCTCGCGGTCCGCCAGATCGACGACGCTCGCTTCTTCGTGCGCGGCCGCCGCGCTCACGGGGACGATGTCGCTCACGCGCACAATGTCGGCCCACGCGGCCAGCGCGTCGCGCAGCTGGCGGCCCAGATTGCCGCCCGCGCCCGTCAGCAGCAGACGACGGAACGGCTTGCGCGGCACAGCAGATGTCTCGTTCATGATGATCCTTCGATAAATTCAGGAAAACGTTTTCCAACTATAAGGGCGACGCAAGGAGTGCGTCAATGATGCTGTTCCATCGGGGCATGCACCGGTTTCGCCCGATGCGTTTTCTGCGACAATCGGGTAAGGCAAACGAAAACGTTACCCTCCCGATGAAAAAAGTTTCCCCGACGATTCGCGACGTCGCCGTCGCGGCGGGCGTGTCCGTCGCCACCGTGTCCAAGTACATCAACGGCGCGCAGCGGTTTTCTCCCGCCGTCGAAGCGCGGCTCAAGGAAGCGATCGAGCAGCTCGGCTATCGCTCGAACCCGCTCGCGCGGTCGATGATCACGGGCCGCACGCGCACCATCGGCCTCGCGATTCTCGACATCAGCAATCCGCACTTCACGAACGTCGTGAAGGGCGCGAACCGCGTCGCGCTTCAGCACGACTACACGCTGCTGCTCGTCGATACCGAAGAAAACCAGGCGCGCGAGCGTTCGCTGATCGAAGCGCTCGCGCAACGTGTCGACGGGCTGATCGTCAGTTCGCGCATGCCCGACGAAGAATCGCAGTGGATGCTCGACCTCAACAAGCCGCTCGTGCTGCTGCGGCGCAGTCCGGGCCTGCCGATTCCGAGCGTCGGCATCGACAACCGGCTCGCGACGTACATGCTCGCGCGTCATCTGCTGAATCTCGGGCATCGGCATATCGCGTATCTCGGCTTCGGCCAGGCGCGCATCAACGACGAGCGGATTCGCGGCGTGCGCGAGTGTCTCGACGAAGCGGGACTCTCGCTCGATGTGCACGACGCGCACGCGCCGACCGCGCAGGCGGGCGAACAGGCCTGCTCGCGCGTGATGCTCGGACCGCAGCGGCCGCAGGCGGTGATCTGCTACAACGATCTGATCGCGCTCGGCTTCATGAAGGAAGCGGCGTCGCTCGGCTTCAAGCTGCCGCGCGACGTGTCCGTGACGGGCGTCGACAACGTGCCTTACGGCGAGTACGCTGCGCCCGCGCTCACCACCGTCGATATCCAGAGCGAGAAGATGGGCGAACTCGCGATGCAGAAGCTCATCGACGGTCTGGCAGGTCACAGCGAGGCCGAGCATTCGATGTTCGAGCCGCGTTTGATCGTGCGGGAATCGACGGCTGCTTTGGGCTGAACGGCTCGTGCAGCTCACGCGCTGTATTGCGGCACGCGCGCCGCGCGAGGCGGCGCGCCATGCGTGATTACGCATCGAGCTTCGCGGGCGACATGCGCGGCGTGAGCACGTGCATGATCGCGAGTGCGAGCAGATAGGCGAGTGCGCCGATCGCGAACAGCACCCAGTAGTGACCCGTGCGTTGCAGCACCTGGCCGATCACTTCGGAGAACAGAACACCGCCGATCGAGCCCGCCATCCCGCCGATACCGACCACAGCGCCGAGCGCACGGCGCGGGAAGAGATCCGATGCCGTCGTGAACAGATTCGCCGACCAGCCCTGGTGCGCAGCCGCTGCGAGACCGACGATGCCGACAGCCACCCACAGGTTCTCTGCCTGCGACACGAACGCGATGGGCAGCACGCAGCACGCGCAGATCAGCATGGCCGTCTTGCGCGCGGCGTTCACGGTCCAGCCTTTGCGCAGCAGGCTCGACGAAATCCAGCCGCCGCCGATGCTGCCGACCGTCGTGATCGCGTAGATGACGACGAGCGGCAAGCCGATGTGCTGCATGTCCATGCCGCGCGATTCGTTGAGCCACTTCGGCAGCCAGAACAGGTAGAACCACCAGACCGGATCGGTCAGGAACTTGCCGATCAGGAACGCCCACGTTTCGCGCTTTTTGATCAGTTCGCCCCAGCCGGGTGCGCGGGCGTTCGCGTGGCGCGCGTCGAGTGCTTCGACTTCGTCGCGCGGTTCGTCGAACGCTTCGTCTTGCGCGCTGCGGTCAGCGGGACGATAGACCGCGAGCCACACAGCCAGCCACACGATACCGATCGCGCCGATGATCACGAACGCCGCGCGCCAGCCGTACATCACGGCGATCGCGGGGATGATGGCGGGCGCAAACACCGCGCCGATGTTCGCGCCGGAGTTGAAGATGCCCGTGGCGAGCGCGCGCTCGCGGCGCGGGAACCATTCGGCCGTGGTCTTGATGGCGGCCGGGAAGTTGCCGCCTTCGCCGATGCCGAGCAGCGCGCGTACGGCCGCAAAGCCCATCACCGAGCCGACGGCCGCGTGCAGCATCGCGGCGATGCTCCAGATCAGCATCGCGCCCGCGTACGAAATGCGCGTGCCGAGCCAGTCGACGACCCGTCCGAAGCACAACAGGCCGATTGCATAAAAGGCGGAGAACGCGATCACGATGCGGCCGTACTGCACCTGCGTCCAGCCGATCTCGTGCTGAAGCAGCGGCGCGAGCAGACCGAGAATCTGCCGGTCCATGTAATTGATGACGGTGGCGAAGAAAAGTAGCGCACAGACGGTCCAGCGGAAGCGGCTGGCGGTGCGCACCACGCCGACGACGGCAGATTGCATGTATGTCTCCATTCGCGGCATCGCTCGTCGCGCCGCGGTCTTTTCATGGCCGGCGACGAGCGCCGGGGCGGAATGCGTCGCGCGGTCGGTCGGGCTGGCGCGAGCATGGGTCCGTCACGTTTTGGAAAACGTTTTTCTAAGAATAGAAGGTTTGGAGGCGCTTGGCTAGTACGTGTTTTCGCTACGTGCGCCGTAGCGCGGTGCTATGAGCCGTGAAAATCGCGTTGATGAAGTTAATCGTTTTCTTAGCGGCGTGCAGATAGTGGGATGGACGGGAGCCGAAAGTTGCGTGTCGGGAAAGACATCGACGGCGGGCGGGCGCACCGCGCCCGCCGTGGGAAAGGGGCAGTGAGAAGCGATCGAATCAGTTGCCAATGCGCGGCATCGGCTGCACCACCCTCAATTCGGCAGCCGTACAGGCAATTGCGACACCCGTCCCGTCTGCACATCAAGCCACATCTGCCGGCCGCTTGCCGAATGGCTGTACACCAGCGCGCGCATGTCGCGATACATGCCGAGAAAGCCCATCAGCGCGCGCACGTTGCGCTTGCCGTGATAGCGCAGCGAGCGCGACGTCTCGCCGTTGACGATCACGACAGGATTGATCCGCACGAGCCGCGCGATAAGTTCCGGGTTGACTGTTTCCACGTTCGATCCTCGCTTGAAAGTACTGTCCTCGGTAACGTCCGTGGAGTTCGCTTCTTGAGCATCCGGAAGGATCGGTAAGCGTGCGCCGGTGCAAGGCTGCCGCTAGTCGCGCACGTGCTTGACGGCAATCTGCAGCACGCCTTCCAGCTCGGGCAGATCGACGGGCTTGGTCAGATGCAGGTCGAAGCCGGCGGCTTCCGTCCGCGCGCGGTCTTCGCTCGTGCCGAGCCCCGTCATCGCCGCGATCACGGCGCCCGACGCGGTAAGCGCCTTGCGGATATGCGGCAAAGCCTCGAAGCCCGTCATCTTCGGCATCGACAGATCGAGCAGCACGAGATCGGGTTGCAGCGTGTGCGCGAGATCGATGGCCGCTGCGCCGTCGTACACGGCGTGCGCTTCGTGGCCGAGCACCTGCACGAGCGTCGCCATGCTGTCGGCGGAATCGATGTTGTCGTCGACGACCATCACTTTCAGATCGACGGCTTGCGCGGGCGCGGGCTCTTCGTCGCGCTTGCCTTCGTCGGCGATCACATGATTGCATTCGGGCAGCCACACGGTGAACACGCTGCCCTTGCCGCGTCCTTCGCTGTGCGCTTCGATATGGCCGCCGTGCAGATCGACGATCGCGCGCGCCAGCGTCAGCCCGATGCCGAGCCCGCTCTTGTCGGCCTGTTCTTCCGTCGGCGTTTCCTGCACGAACAGGTTGAAGATCGCATCGATCGCATCGGGATCGATGCCGCGTCCCGAATCGTAAATGCGTATCGCGAGCAGCCGCCCCGAGCGGAACACCTGCAAGCCGATCGACGCGCCCGCCGGACTGAACTTCGACGCGTTGTTCAACAGGTTCTGCACGACCTGCACCATCCGCGTGAGATCGCCTTCGATATACATCGGCGTATCAGGCATCACGACATCGAGCGTCTGGTCGCGCGCGGCCAGCAGCGGCGCGCTGCCTTCGATGCTCAGTTGCGCGATGGCCTGCATCGACACCGGCTTCGGTTCGATCTGCACGCGTCCCAGCGTGACCCGCCCCGCGTCGAGCAGATCGTCGACGAGCCGCGTCAGATGCGACAGCTGCCGGTCGATCAGTTCGTGCTCGGGTACGAAGCCGTGATGATCGGCGGATTTCAGTTGCAGCATGCTCACCGCGTTGCGCAGCGGCGCGAGCGGATTGCGCAGTTCGTGGCCGAGCAGTGCGAGGAACTGGCTCATGCGTTGGCTCGATGCTTCGAGTTCTTCGAGGCGCCGCCGCCGCGACATGTCACGCGTGATCTTCGCGAAACCCTGCAGCGCGCCGTTCGGATCGCGCAGCGCCGTCGTGATGATGTTCGCCCAGAAGATCGTGCCGTTCTTGCGCACGCGCCACTCTTCCATTTCGATGCGGCCTTCGCGCGCGGCGAGTTGAAGATCGCGCTGCGGCCTGCCTGCCGCGACATCTTCGGGCGTGTAAAAGAGCGACGCCGACTGGCCGAGCACTTCGTTCGGCGCATAGCCCATCACCTGGGTCGAGCCCGCGCTCCATGTCGTGATATTGCCTTGCGAGTCGAGCATCGTGATCGCATAGTCCTTGATCGCGTCGACCAGCACGCGAAAGCGCTTGTCGAGTTCGCGCGCGCTGAAACGCTCGGTGACGTCGCGCACGAAGTACGCGAGTTCGACGTGTCCGTCGAACTGCACGGGGCACACGGACAGTTCCGCGGGAAACTCGTTACCGTCGATGCGCCGCGCGATCAGTTCCGTGCGGCTGCGGTGCGAGGATTCCTCCGGATGCGGTTCCGGCGAGATCCTGAACACGTCGAGTTCGGCGTAGCGCGCCTTGCAGCGCGCGGGAAACAGCGTGTCGAGTATCGGGCGTCCCATGACGGCGTCGCGCGCATAGCCGAAGGTGCGCGTCGCGGCATCGTTCCATTCGATGATGATGCCGTCGGCGTCGGTACAGACGAATGCGTCGTGCGTCGTGTCGAGCACGAGACGGCGGCGGCGCAGCGACGCTTCGAGCTTGCTGTCGGCGGCTTCGCGCAGGCTGATTTCGGTGCGCAGCCGCGCGATCGTGATGGTGTTCTGCTCGATCAGCGCGCGGTTCTCAGCGAATACGCGCTGATGCGCCATGCCCGACGCGACGAGCGACGTGATCCGTTCGAGCGTCTCGATGTCTTCGTTCGAGAAGGCGCTCGCACTGCCTGCCATCAACTTGACGACACCCGCGACTTCCGACTGATACAGCAGCGGCGCGACGATCATCGACGCCGCGCCGACGCGTCGGCATGCGGCTGCATCGACGCGCGGATCGTCCGCCGTATCGACGCTGTACAGCAGATGCTTTTCCAGCGAGCACAGTCCCGACAGGCTGCCGTCGCGCTTGAGGCGCAGACCGACGTGATGCGCGATCGTGCCGCTGCACGCGCGATACACCATGTCCTCGCCATCGACCCATTCGACCACCGACGCATGCGCGGCAGGCACCAGTTCGAGCAGCGAATCGGTGACGAGCGACAGGAAGCGGTCGAGGTCCAGCTTCGCCGCGGCGATTCTGGAATGCGCGTCGATCAGCTTTCGCAGGCGGGCATTCGTCGAGCGCTCGCGATTGAGCAGGGTGGTGGTGTCGGTCGTATCGATCTGTCTGTCCTGGCTGGCATTCATCGTGAGGCAAGCTCCGTTCTACGTCGGTGGCGCGAGCGTTGGATACATCATGTTGAGATGCATGCGGCATTCCAATGCAGCATGCATAGAGGTGCGAAGTGCTCTTTCAACGTTTATACACGCTTGCGCAGCGGGCGCTCAAGCGCGCGATATAGCCCGACGCGGATCGAGTATCGCGTGTAGTTGCCAGGTTCAAGCTTTACGCGTCGTCCGGCTGTAGTCTGGTTTCGGCAACGATAGAGGTGATGGTTCGAAGGCACATGCATATCGGATAGAGTCAATTATAAAAAATGCACTCCGTTCAGACCCTGCGCGGCGCGACCGTAATAGGCGGCAGACGCAAACGGCGCGAGCCTGGACCCGGCTAAGGCCGTCCGGAATCCGCCTCACTCAACGCATTCGGACGGGGAATCACGCATGGGCATGCGCTCCATCGCAGTCAAACTGAGTCTCATCTTCGGCGTGGCGCTTGCCGCGACCATGTTGGCCATTACGCTGTACGCGACTCTCAATGTCCGCCGTCAGGCCGTCGACAACTTCAACGACGCCGGCTTCGGCCAGATCCGGCAGATCGACGGCAGCCTGCGCGAGACCTTCAAGCGGATTCACGACAACGTCGTGTTTCTGTCGGACCTGCCGCTCGTGCAATCCGCGGACCAGTCGGTCACCAACTACCTGACACACGGCGGACAGATGACGCCCGACACTAACGGCGGCGTCGAGACGGACATCTTTCATCTGCTGCAACGTTTCGGCGACAGTCATCCCGACCTGCGCTACGTGTATGCGGGCACGCAGTGGGGCGGCTACGTGCAATGGCCGAAGGGCAAGTTCACGAGCGATCACTACGATCCGCGCGAGCGTCCGTGGTACGTGCAAGGCATGCAGGCGGCGGGCGGCGTGCGGCGCACGGCCGCGTATGCGAACTCGGGCGGCGACAACAACGTGATCATCAGCTTCGTGCGGTCGATCCAGAACGCGCAAGGCAAGCCGCTCGGCGTGCTCGGCATGGACATTTCGCTCGACGGCTTCGCGAAGATGATCGGCCAGGTGCGCTTCGGCGAAACGGGCTATCTGATGGTCGTCGAGGACAGCGGCACGGTGCTCGTCGATCCGCACGATGCCGCGCACAACTTCAAGGCGCTGAAGGATCTCGGCGACGGCTATCGCGATCTCGCGGCATTGGCGAACGGCACGCTGGCCGTCGATATCGGCGGTGACCGTTACGATACCGTTGTGTACACATCGCCTGAACTCGGCTGGAAGTACATCGGCCTGATTCCGCATGCTGAGATGATGGCGTCGGCGAACCGGCTGAGCGCGATGCTGATCGGCGTGGGTGTCGTCGTGCTGCTGGTCGCGCTTTCGCTGACGACGGCGCTCGGCAGACGTTTGACAGCGCCGCTGCGTCAGCTGTCGAACAACATGCAGGACATCGCTTCCGGCGACGGCGATCTCACGCGACGTTTGCCTGTCGGCAGCAACGACGAAGTCGGTGTGCTCGCCGTGCAGTTCAATGCGTTCGTCGAGAAGCTGAATGGCGTGCTGCTGGAAATTCGCGGCAGCAGCGCGCTGCTGCGCACGGCGACGGGCGAGATTTCAGCGGGCAACGCGGATCTGTCGGCGCGCACCGAGCAGCAGGCTGCGGCGCTCGAAGAAACAGCCGCGAGCATGGAAGAACTGACGGCGGCTGTCAAACAGAACGCCGAGAGCGCACGTCAGGCGAGCACGCTTGCGAGCGATGCCTCCAATGTGGCGCGCCGCAGTCACGAAGCCGTCGAGCGCGTCGTATCGACGATGACCGACATCAGCCAGAGTTCGAACCGCATCGCCGATATCACAGGTTTAATCGAAGGCATCGCGTTCCAGACGAATATTCTCGCGCTCAATGCCGCCGTCGAATCGGCGCGTGCGGGCGAGCACGGCCGCGGCTTCGCGGTGGTCGCGAGCGAAGTGCGCAGCCTCGCGCAGCGCTCGTCGAGCGCGGCGAAGGAGATCAAGGAACTGATCGGCGCATCCGTCGACCGGATCCGCGACGGCTCGTCGCTCGCGGGCGAAGCGGGCGCGACGATGACGGAAGTCACGCGCGCCGTCGGCCAGGTCACGGCAATCATGAGCGAGATCGCGGCGGCGTCGGAAGAACAGAGCCGCGGCATCGCGCAGGTGAATCTCGCGATCACGCAGATGGATGACGTCACGCAGCAGAACGCCGCGCTGGTGGAGCAGGCGGCGGCTGCGTCGCGTTCGCTCGAAGATCAGGGGCGGCAACTGGATGAGGCGGTGTCGGCGTTCCGGTTGAAGTCGGCAGAGACGGTGTGAGGTTGACCGGCGATATGGGCCCGCGAAGAGCCCGTATCGCTTCTTCTTACTTTGCGAAATAACGCGGATGGTCGATATCGGCGAGCAACCCGGCCTGCTTCGGCTGCCAGTCCAGCAGCGCGCGCGTTTTCTCGCTCGACGCCGGCACGCCCATTCCCGCGAACACCGCGAACCAGCCGAAATGCTGCGCGACTTCATCGGCTGACAGCGAGACCACGGGCACATTCAGCCGACGTCCGATCACTTCCGCGATCTCCTTGAACGGCACGCCTTCATCGGCGACCGCGTGATAGCGCGCGGGACCGTTGCCGCGCTCCAATGCCAGCCGATAGACTCTCGCGGCATCCAGCCGATGCACGGCGGGCCAACGGTTCAGCCCTTCGCCGATATACGCCGACACGCCTTTCTCACGTGCGAGCGCGATCAGCATCGGCGCGAACGCATGGTCGCCGTCGCCATGCACGGAAGGCGGCAGCCGCACTACCGACGCCTGCACACCGCGCTCGACCAGCGACATGGCCGTTGCCTCAGACAGCCGCGGATATGCCGCCGACGCGGGCATCGCATCATCGTCCTCGGTAGCGAGCGGGCCTGATGGCTTCAGCGAAAGACCCGACGTCACGATCAGCGGACGCTCAACACCGACGACCGAGGCGAGCGCTTCGATCGCGCGCCTGTCGGTCTCGCAGTTCTCGGCGAACTTCGAGAAGTCGTGAATGAACGCGGTATGCACGACGGCATCCGCTTGCGCTGCGCCGCGTTTGAGCGCGTCGAGATCTTCGAGCGATCCGCGCTGCACTTGCGCGCCCACTGCGGCGAGCGCTTGCGCGCCGGCATCGCTGCGAGCCAAACCCAGCACCTGATGACCCGCACCGACCAGCTCGCCGACCACCGCCGAGCCGACGAATCCCGTTGCTCCCGTCACGAAGACACGCATGGTGAAATCCTCCTCTATCGATGAGGGATTACTATCTATGCATCGCGTATCGGGGTGAAGTAGTGACGTTTTACAGGTATACGGACTAACAGGATAAGCATGGACGCAAACGACAATCCGCTCGGCACGTATCTGAGAGACCGCCGCACTAAGCTCGATCCGGCGGCGCTGGGGCTGCCCGTCGCGCGCCGTCGCACGCCGGGACTGCGGCGCGAAGAGGTCGCGCAGCGCGCGAACGTGAGCGCGACGTGGTACACGTGGCTCGAACAGGGACGCGGCGGCGCGCCGTCGGCGAACGTGCTGGACCGCATTGCGCGCGCGTTGATGCTGACGGACGTCGAGCGCGAGCATCTGTTTCTGATCGGCCTAGGGCGTGCGCCCGATGTCCGTTATCAGGTTCCCGACAGCGTGTCGCCGCGCATGCAGCGCGTGCTCGACGCGATGGAATTCAGTCCCGCCGTCGTGAGAACGTCGACGTGGGATATCGTCGCGTGGAATCGCGCGGCGCAAGCGGTGCTGACCGATTACTCGGCGCTCGAGCCACGCGATCGCAACATCTTGCGGCTCATCTTTCTCGATCCTCATGTGCGTGCCGCGCAGCCCGATTGGCCGAGTGTCGCGCGGTTCGTGGTGGCCGCATTTCGCGCGGATGTGGCGCGCAGCGGCGCGGCGAAGAGCATTCAGGCTTTCGTCGATGAACTGAGTGAGCAGAGTCCCGAGTTCGACGCGCTGTGGCGCGCCAAGGACGTGAGCGCCAACGAAGAAGGCTCGAAGTCGATCGTGCATCCCGTGCTGGGATTGATCGAACTGGAGTATTCGGCGTTCGCCGTGCATGGGCGGCCGGATCTCAGTCTCGTGGTCTACACGCCCGCATCAGACGAGGCGGAACGACGTGTGAAGTCGTTGATTTCCAGCTATTCGGAGGGAGTCGGGGTTTAGCGCGGCGGGTGTTTTCCCTGCGCGAAAGTGGAGAGAAAAGACGCGCTTGCGTTGGCGGTTGGCACGTCGCGAAGCCCGGCAAATTGACGAAGTTTTGCAAACAAGATGTGCCGTTGTGCTAGGTATATCCGCTCTGTCCAGTCGCGCGGAGGAAGGGGTGGGTAAAGAAATCAGGCTGGCCGATCGCTCGCTGACATTGCGCCTTCGTCGCGATGCTTTCGTGCGATATGCCGATAAGCAGCGCGCTGCCGATGCCACGAAAGCATTTCTGGCTGACGCGTTCGTCTGGAGCCGTGATGACGCGTTGATGCGTGAACTGTGCGGTCTTCTCGGCCTCGATAGCGAGACGGCGGCGGATGCGATGTTTAAGGTCAGGCGCGCGATCGAGACGGGCGATATTGTCGCGATACCCGATCCGCCGCGTTACACGGGGGCGGGCAGTAGCGGAAGCAGCAACCCGAAGCCGCGCGTGGCGACCTTCACGCCGTCTCAGCTCTTCAAAGGCGCGTCCCGCCTCGCATGCGCTGCCTCTTACTCCGCGGGCCTCGCACGGCTGCGTATGCCACCCAATGACTGGCTTGCAAAATGGCAGGCCAATCCGGGCGATGTGCTGCCCGATGGCAGTATCGCCACCGCGCTCAACAGTTCTCGCGGCGAAGCGGCGGTCGCCGTCGACGATGGAGCGGGTGATATCTCGGCGCTTGCTGACGATGCCGGCGAGCCAACGCTGCTCAGCGATGCGCAGCCGTTCGACTATGCGCCGGACGCCATCGGCGATGCAGAACAGGATGTGGGGGTATTCCTTACTCCGGCAGAGGAGGCTGAATGCGAAATGCAATACGAAGCTGACATGGCTGAGTGCGGTGCTTACGCCGCGATGAATCGGTCTGCCTGGAGCGTGTGCAAAGAGCGCGCAATGAACCGTTACGCATATTGTTTAAGGGGAATGGGATGAGCAAACGCGGTCCGCGCTGTGTATTGATTACCTACGACGAGGACGGTCAACAGATACAAACATGCACCGTCGACCGGGACGCGGCTGCCGCGCTGAGGCAGCGAGCACTCGTGATGCCGTGGTCCCTTGAAGAACGCTCGTTTTCGCTGGACGATGAGTTCGCGAGGCAACTCGGCGGGGCAGTGCTCTTGTTGCTGGCGATCGATCAGCCGGAACTCAAGCAGTACGTCACCGTGACTCAGCAATCTGACTCGGCGCCGAGAGAATGACGCGCTGCCGTGCACAGGAACACGAAAGCCGGGTCGGCAGCGCCAGTCATCCCGGCTGCGAGTGTGATCCATCAAACAGGAAACCCATTGGCAAAACGCTCGCGCAAATAGCCGACAAACAGCCCAACCGCGCGCGGCACATGCGACGCGTAAGGCCGCACGATATACAACTGCTCGGCAAACGCCCCCGTCACGCGCCAGTCGGGCAGCACGACCACCAGCTTCCCCGCCTGCACGGCGGCCTGCGCGGTGAAATCCGGCACGAGCGCAATGCCGAGGCTTTCGAGCGCGGCGTCGCGCAGCGTCTCGCTGTTGTTCGCGCAGAACTGGCCTTTGACGGGCAACGTGATGGGCCGCGCGGCGTTCTTGCGCGCCGTCTTGCGTTCGAACGACCACATCGGTTCACCCGTCGAGCGCGGATAAAACAGGCAATCGTGCGCGGCGAGATCGTCGGGCGACTTCGGCGTGCCGCGCTTGCGCAAATACGCACGCGTCGCGACGATCACGGAATGCGTGTCGCACAGTTTCCACGCGACGTGTGTATCGGGCGGCTCCGCGCTGTGACGGACCGCGAGATCGAAGCCCTCCGTGGCAAGCGACACAATGCGATCCGACACTTCCAGTTGCACGCGAACCGCCGGATTCGCCGACAGAAATTCCGGCAGTTTCGGCACCAGTTGCTGCCGCGCAAATGCGACGGGCGCCGTGACGCGCACCTGTCCGCGCGGCACGCCCGACAGTTCGCGGACCTGCGCGAAGCTCGCCGCGATCTGCGCATACTGGCCGCGCGTGGCGTCGACGAGTTGCTGGCCGGCTTCCGTCAGACGCACGCTGCGCGTCGTGCGCTGCACGAGCGAAATACCGGCCGCGCGCTCCAGTTCGGAAATGCGCTGGCTCATCGCCGCCTTGCTCACACCGAGGCGCGCGGCGGCGGCCGTGTAGGTGCCCTGTTCGGCGAGCATCGTGAGCCAGTGCAGATGCGTCCACAGATCTTCGATATTTTGCGTTTCCATACACTGATTGTTCACGGTGGCAAACATTGATTTCAATGTTAGCCTCTTTCCAGCGTGTCCGCTGCTTTCTACACTTCAATCAACGCCAATCACGAAGGAGGAGCGACATGCAAGCTTTTACCGACAGCGCAGATGTGGGTCATTTCATTCACGGCCAGCGCGTCAACGGAACGGGAAGCCGTAGTCAGGCCGTTTTCAATCCGGCGACGGGCGCGCGAGCCCGCAAGCTGCTGCTCGGCGAAGCCGCCGATGTCGACGCGGCTGTCGCGAGTGCGAAGGCCGCGTTTCCGAAGTGGGCAGACACGCCGCCCATCAAGCGCGCGCGCGTCATGCTGCGTTTCCTTGAACTGATGAACCGTCATCGCGACGAACTCGCAGCGATCATCACGGCGGAGCACGGCAAGGTCTTCTCCGATGCGCAGGGCGAAGTGTCGCGCGGCATCGACGTGATCGAATTTGCGTGCGGCATTCCCCAACTGCTGAAGGGCGACTACACGGAACAGGTCTCGACGGGCATCGACAACTGGACGATGCGTCAGCCGCTGGGCGTCGTCGCGGGCATCACGCCGTTCAATTTTCCGTGCATGGTGCCGTGCTGGATGTTCCCGGTCGCGATCGCAACGGGCAACACGTTCATCCTGAAGCCGAGCGAGCGCGATCCGTCGGCGGCGCTGTTCATGGCTGAACTGCTGAAAGAAGCGGGCTTGCCCGATGGCGTGTTCAACGTCGTGCAGGGCGACAAGGTCGTCGTCGATGCGCTCCTCACGCATCCGGCTGTGAAGGCTGTGAGCTTCGTCGGTTCGACGCCGATTGCGAACTACATCTACGAAACGGGCGCGAAGCACGGCAAGCGTGTGCAGGCGCTGGGCGGCGCGAAGAATCATATGGTGGTGATGCCCGACGCCGATATCGACAAGGCCGTCGACGCACTCATCGGCGCCGCCTACGGTTCGGCGGGCGAGCGTTGTATGGCGATCTCCGTCGCACTGCTGGTCGGCGACGTGGCCGAGAAGATCATGCCGCGACTCGCCGAGCGTGCCCGCACGCTGATCGTGAAGAATGGCATGGAGTCCGACGCCGAAATGGGTCCCATTGTCACGCGCCAGGCGCTGGAGCGGATCGAAGGCTATATCGCCGAGGGCGTGAAGGAAGGCGCGACGCTCGTCGTCGATGGTCGCGGTCTGAAGGTGGCGGGTCATGAAGACGGCTTCTTCACGGGCGGCACGCTGTTCGACAACGTGACACCTGAGATGCGCATCTACAAGGAAGAAATCTTCGGACCGGTGCTCGCTTGCGTACGCGTCAAGGACTTCACGGAAGCCGTCGAACTGATCAACGCACATGAGTTCGGCAACGGCGTCGCGTGCTTCACGAGCGATGGCCACATCGCGCGCGAGTTCGGCCGCCGCATCGAAGTCGGCATGGTCGGCATCAATGTTCCGATTCCTGTGCCGATGGCATGGCACGGCTTCGGCGGCTGGAAGCGCAGCCTGTTCGGCGATACGCACGCATATGGCGAAGAAGGCGTGCGCTTCTATACGAAGCAGAAGTCGATCATGCAGCGCTGGTCGGAAAGCATCGAGAAGGGCGCCGAATTCGCGATGCCGACTGCGAAGTAACACGCGCATTCACTCGCAATCACCTGTAAAACGCAGCTCTTTTCGAAGGGCTGCGTTTTTGCGTCTGAAGAATCAATCCGAAGATAAAGCCGCGTCCAGGCATTATTCCCGATTTGAAAACTGTGAATTCTATGCAGGCCCGTTTGTCGATCGCGTGAGTCGGGTTAGCCTAACGTCAAAGGCCGGCGTCGTTTGTACGTTCGACGCCGTGGCAGGCTCTACTGAGGACCAGGCAATGAAGCGCGAATCTTTGAACTTCCGGAATATCGACGACCATAGCGGCGCAGGCGTGCGCGCCCGCGTTGAAACGGTGTCGAGCGAAAAAGCACAAGCGGCTGCCGTTCCGCGCAACTGGGCGTGGGCGCATTTCAGCGATTCATACGACTGGATGGACTCGCACAGTCCCGCTGTTGTGAATAGCCTGCTCGACTGAATGCGGGTTGCGGAAAAAGGTAGTACTGGCCGCAATACAGCATTGCGGCCAGTGTTCACGGGTTAATACGCGGTATCAGGCCAGCGTCAGTTTCACGTCGATGTTATTGCGTGTCGCGTTCGAATACGGGCACACGATGTGAGCCTTGTTGATCAGGTCCTGCGCGGCGTCACGGTCCATCCCAGGCAATGAGATTTTCATCGCGACTTCAATGCCGAAGCCATTCGGAATCGGCCCGATTCCGACGCTGCTGTCGATCGACGCATCGGCGGGCATCGCGATCTTGTCCCGTGCGGCAACGAATTTCATCGCGCCGATGAAGCACGCGCTGTAACCGGCCGCAAACAGCTGCTCCGGATTGGCGCCTGCGCCGCCCCCGCCGCCGAGTTCCTTCGGCGTGGTGAGCTTGAAATCGAGGCCGGCTTCCGGCACCGTCGCGCGGCCGTCGCGGCCACCCGTTGCGGTTGCGTGTGCTGTGTAAAGGGCCTTTTCGAGCGACATGGCAAACTCCTTCGATGAAGTCCTACGTGTTGTTGGAAGACAGCAGGTCAGGCTTGCTTCGATGCTTCGAGCTTTCGAAATGCCCGGACGGGCCAGGACGGGCAAACCTCACCAGCCCCAATTCTCCGTCGGCATCTCTTCGATGACAACGGAGGTCGATTCACGCGGCTTGTCGGCTTGTGCAGTACGCGTTTGCGCGCCGGCGTCCCATTCTCTCAGACGCCGTCCACACCGACGATAAGCTCGCTGCCCAGCCACCCCGCAAGCAGCGCGCCCGCTTTCGCCACGCCGTCGGCATCTCCCAGACGCTCGACGAGTAGATCGCATAGTGTTGCAAAGCTCGCGTTTTCTTGCAGATGAAGGAGCGCTTCGTACTCGACGGCATCGACGCGTTTCAGGCACGACACGAATTGCCGACGCCAGACGATCAGGCCGCCCGGCTCCGCGAGCATCTCGCTTTCGGGCGGTTCGGCATCGGCGGATAGCGCCGTCCAGATGTTATCCGCATTCGTCGTCGCGATGCGGTGCCTGAACGATGGTGCGAAACGCAGACGCGCCGCGTCCCAGTCGACGGAAGCGAGCGCGTCGAGCGGCAGCGCTTCGGCATCGCGTGCGACGAAGGCATCGGTTAGCGCATGCTCGATCCACGCGAGTTCGTGTACGTCGGGGTTATGGGGAAACAGCACGGCCAGCGTGTCGCCGAAACCGTCCGCGTAGGCATCGAGCGTCCACGCGTGCGGCGGATGATGATTGACGTGCGTAATGGCCGCGTGCAGAAAGGCCTCGTCGCCAAGCAACGTCCGTACCTGTGGAAACGAATGTTCGAGACACTCGATCAATTGCCCACGATAGTTGTTCTGATAGACCGACAGGCCGTGCATCGCATCGTTGCCGAGGCGGCGAGCCGCTTCTTTCGATGCATCCGTGAGCCACGTACGAAAGTCCTGTTGCCACGCACCGAGCGTCATGCGGCCTCCGCGATGCGGGTGTCGTGCGCATGCTCCTCATGTTCCGCCATTTGCGCATAGATGCCGAGCTTGCGCGCGATCCACAGTTCCCGAAGCAGTTCGCTCAATGGCGGCACATTGCCGTCACGTTCGATCATCGTCGCGACGGGGCCGAGCCGCGCCATCGCGTTTGAATAGAGTGCCCAGACTTCGTCGCAAACGGGGCTGTCGTGCGTGTCGATCAGCAGATCGCGCCCTTGTGAATGTCCGGCGAGATGAATCTGATGCACGCGATCGAAAGGCAATCCGTCGAGATACGCGAGCGCGTCGAAACCGTGATTCGTCGCGCTCACGAAGATATTGTTCACGTCGAGCAGCAGGCCGCAACCCGTTCGCTTAGACATCGCCGAAATGAATTCCCACTCGGTCATCGTCGCGCCGTCGAACGCGAGATAGCTCGACGGATTCTCGAACAGCATCGTGCGGCCGAGCGCGTTCTGCGCGATATCGATGTTGTCGCACACGGTATCGAGCGCTTCGTCGGTATAGGGAACGGGCAACAGGTCGTGCGAATTGAAGCGGCCGATGCGCGACCAGCTCAGATGATCGGACACGAAGAGCGGCTCGATTTCGTCGACGAGCGATTTCAGACGGCGCAGATAGTCGCGGTCGACACCGTCCGCCGAGCCGATCGACATCGACACGCCATGCAGCACGACAGGATGCCGCTCGCGCACGCGGCGCAGGATATCGCGCGGCTGGCCGCCTTCGACCATGAAGTTCTCGGAGATGACTTCGACGAAATCGACGGGAACATCCGTTTCGAGGAAGTCGCGATAGTGTTCCTTGCGCAGGCCGAGACCGTAGCCTGCAAAGCGGGGAGTGGAAGTGTTCATGGCATGCGCGCGGCGGCGATATATCGATGAATGGGCTGGCTCGTCAAACCACACGTGCCAGCCCCGCAATACACTTACTTCGGTTCGGTCAGCGTGCCGCCGAGCGAGAGGCATTCGCTCGGCGTCTTGACGACCACGCCCTTGCCCTTGCAGCTGTTGAGGCCCTTGCAGTCGTTGTGAGCCGTCGCGCATAGCGCCTGGCCCTTGCATGCGTTGACGCCGTAGCAGCGGCCGGGCTGCTCGCCCGTGGCGGCGCTCGCGGAGGTCGCGACGGTTGCGGATGCGAGCGCGAGAAGGGCTGCTGCTGCGGCGAAGCTGACGCGGGATTTGACGTTGCTGTTCATGAGGTTGCTCCTTGGGTGAGTGAGAAAAAAATGTGGCTGGGAGAAGGGCGCGGCGCTTATTTCGCGTGAACCGCCACTTCTTCGATGACCTTCGCAACCGCTTCCGGCTGCGAAATTTCGATGGCGTGGCTTGCCTTGACTTCCGTCACTTTCGAACCGGCGCGCTTGTACATCCAGCGTTGCAGGTCGGGATTGATGACGTGGTCGTCGGTGGCGACGACGCCGTAGGTCGGCTTGTCGTGCCACGCGACGTTGTACGGTGCAGACGCGAACGTGGCGACGGTCGCGGGCACCTGCGAAACGGCCATGAAGTCGGTGCGGTTCGAGACGAGGTCGCCCGCGTAATCGGTGCCGTACTTCGCGGGATCGAAGTAGTAGTGGCCGTCGATCGTCATCTTCACGCCGTCCGTGAGCTTCGGCATCGAGCTGGCGAGTTGCGTCACGCTTTCGCCGACGTCGGGCTGAAACGCGGCGACGTAGACGAGCGCCTTGACCTTCGGACGCGCGCCCGCTTCCGTGATGACAGCGCCGCCGTAGCCGTGCCCGACGAGCACGACCGGGCCCGTCTGCGCGACGACGGCATTGTTCGTGGCCGCGACGTCGCCTTCGAGCGTGGTCATCGGCGGCTGGACGATGCGGACGTTGTAGCCCTTATGGATCAGGATGTCGTGCACCGCGCGCCAGCCGGAGCCGTCGGTGAATGCACCGTGCACGATCACGATGTTCTTTACGCCCGTGGGTGCGTCCGGTGCGGCGGCGAACGTCGAGCCGGAAGCGGCGAGTGCGGCGGCGACGAGAGTCAGAGTCGAAAAAATACGCATAGTGTGTTTGTCAGGAGACCGCTGAGGCTGTTGCAGCCTCGCTGTCGATATCGGGTAGTGAAGGTTGTGTTGCTGTCAGTCAGCCGTCCGCGAACGGCCGAGCAGGTGATCGAGCGACCATGTGCCCGCGCCGTTGGCGATCAGCGGCAGAAGCAGGCCGGCCCAGGTCAGATGTATCGGCCATGCATCCGGATAGACGAAGATTTCGATCACGGCCGTCATGCCGAACAGCACGAGCGCAGCCGAACGCGTGAACAGTCCGAGCACCAGCAGGATCGGGCACAGATGCTCCGCGTATGTTGCGAGGTGCGCGGCCAGTTCGGGCGGAATCAGCGGTAGCGCGTATTCCGAACTGAACAGCGCGTACGTCGACGGCTTGATCGTCAGCAGGCCCGAGACTTTCGTACGTCCCGACAGAAAGAAGGTTGCGGCAATGCCGACGCGCGCAATGAGCAGCAACACGGCAGGCGGCAACGCGCGCGGCAAACGCTCGCTGATCTGCGCGCGAAGTGTCGACACGCTGCTGCGTTTCGCGTGCGACACGTGAGCCTTGTGAGTTTGGGCCTGCATCATTACGACTTCGCCTTCAGCGAGCCGAAGCCCTTCGGCGTCTTGATCTGCGTGCACGTACCTTTGTCGACCATCACGAACGCGTCGCCCTGATAGTCGACCTTCGACGTGCCCGCGCAACTCGTGCCCGCGCCGGCGGCGCAATCGTTCTTGCCGGCAAGCGACACACCGAAGCATTTCTCCTGCGGCTTCGGTTGTGCGTCTCCGGCATGGGCGCCCGTCGCGAGAACGGTGAGGGAAAGGGCGAAAGTAGCGGCGAGTGCTGCACGAGTGCTTTTCATATGGAACTCCTGGTGGGTGTCAGTGAGGTGTTAGGTAATTAGATCGGATGCGATGTAATCTGATGCGCCATGATACCTGGCTTTCCTCATTTGTCAATCGCTTGCGAGTAAATCGGGTGCGATATAAATATTGGATTCACCAACGCACGTACTGGCGAGAGCGGGCGTTTCATCGACTGTTTCCCGATGCTCAATATGCGCAGGCATTGATGCCCGCCGAAAGCCGCAAGCGAGGCGCGCAATGATGCGCTAACATCGGCGCGACTAACGACGTCGATTACTGGAGCCAGTTGTATGTCGAACGCACCTTCTCTCGATCTCTCCGCATTTCCCCGCTACGAACTGATGGAAGGCCCGACGCCGATCCAGCATCTCAGCCGTTTGAGCAAGCTGCTCGGCGACGTAGATATCTACGTCAAAAGGGATGACGTGATGGGTCTCGGCGGCGGTGGCAGCAAGCTAAGAAAGCTCGAATTCCTGCTGGGCGAAGCGCTTGCGCAAGGCGCGGACACGATCGTTACGGTCGGCGCGCGCCAGTCGAATCACGCGCGGCTCACGGCAGCCGCAGCGGCACGAGCGGGGCTTGCGTGTGAAATCGTGCTGACGCGCACGGTGCCGCGCGAAGACGATGCCTACGTTCACAACGGCAATGTGCTGCTCGACGAACTGCTCGGCGCACGCATCCACGATCTGCCCGGCAACGCCGACGCGATGGCTTTCGCCCAGAATCGCGCAGACGAGTTGCGCAAGTCCGGGCACAAGGTGTATCTCGCGCCGCTGGGCGGCTCGTCGGCGGTCGGCAATCTCGGCTACGTAGCGTGCGCCGCGGAGATACTCGAACAGGCGCGCAACGCGCGCGTGTCGTTCGATCGAATCGCGCTGCCCAACGGAAGCGGCGGCACGCAAGCGGGGCTCGTTGCCGGTCTGCTCGCGATGCGCGAAGACCCTGCGCGTGTGGTTGCGTACAACGTGCTGGCGACTCATGAACATACGTTGTCGAATACGCGACTGAAGGCGCAGGAAACGCTTGCGTTGCTTCAGCCAGGGTCGATGCTCCCGGACGAAAGCGTCATCGTCGCGGACGGTCAGCGTGGCGAGGGATACGGCATTCCAACCGATGCGATGCGCGAAGCCGTGCGACTTCTCGCGAGCACCGAAGGCGTGCTGCTCGATCCTGTGTATAGCGGCAAGGCGTTTGCCGGGCTGCTGCACGACATCCGAAGCAATACGTTCGCGCCGGGCGCGAAGGTGCTGTTCCTGATGACGGGCGGCTTGCCTGGTCTCTACGCGTATCGCAGCGCGTTTTGATCGGCACGGCGCGGTCCGAACGTCCCGCGCCGCGCCAACCGTTAGCTCGCTTTGCCCGCTTGAGCCGCTTGCGCCGCCTGAGTCGGCTGTCCCGCCTGAGCCGGACGCGCCAACTGTGCGCGGACAGCCGCATCGATCTCGTCGTAGTCGCCTTCACCGAAGTGGCTATAGACGACGTGCCCTTGCTTGTCGATCAGATACGCAGCGGGCCAGTACTGATTGCCGTACGCGTTCCATGTCGCGTAGCTGTTGTCCTGGGCAACGGGGTATTTCAGCCCGTATTCCGCAATGGCCGCGCGCACCTTCTTCGTTTCGCGCTCGAACGCATACTCGGGCGTATGCACGCCGACCACTACCAGGCCCTGATCCTTGTACTTCTCATACAGCTTCTCGACATGCGGCAGCGTATGAACGCAGTTGATGCAGGTGTACGTCCAGAAATCCACCAGCACGACCTTGCCGCGTAATTGCTGCAAAGTCAGTGGCTGTGAGTTCAGCCATTGATCGATTCCCGTGAATTCCGGCGCAGCGCGATTGTTCTGAACAGGTACGCCAGTCGCGGCGCCGCTGTTGGCGACCACGGCGCCCAGCGCGGCGATAGCGGCAATGGCGGCAACGGTGGTGAAGGTCTTGAGTCGGGAGAACATGTCAGCGTCCTTTTTGTAGAAGACATGGACGTATTGAAACGGGTGCGCGTATCTGCGCTGTGTCGTGATGTCTTGCATTTGAATCGTCTTGTATCAGGCGCGCGTTCCGATACATTGGGACACAAATGGAGGTCTGCTGTGCGCTATAACGAAGACGTCACTCGAAGCAGGAGGCATTCATCATGAAACGTCTATTGGCAATCTTGTTCTTTCTCGCAGGCGGACTCGCCGCAGAACTCGCGCATCCCGTTCAATGCACGCTGATTACCGCAAGCGGAGTGCAGCAAAAGCGGCGCAAGGCGCAGTGAAAATTGGCGGGTTGTGTATCTCAACGTATTCGCGACGCACGCTGATACAGAACGCTGCAAAATAGCTGCAAAACGTATGCATCGGGAAACAAGCCAGATACTTTCGCGGGTTCAAATATCTCCACGTTGGCGATCGCTGCTGACTGAAAAAAGTGTTCAGCAGCGATCCCTGTGATTCACCCCACTCTCGTGAGATAGAAACCATGAAACTCCAATCGCTTGTTATCGCTGCGCTGTTGACGCTTCCCGCCGTTTCGTTCGCGCAGTCGAGCCAGCCGTTGACGCGCGCCGAAGTCCGCGCACAACTGGTCGAATTGCAACAGGCCGGCTACAACGCCGCTGTCGATGCCGCCCAGTATCCGAAGAATCTGCTCGAAGCAGAGGCACGTATCAGTGCGCAGCAGTACGCGGCGAACTCGGCATACGGCGAAGCTGCCGGCGGTCAATCGGCTTCGGGTGCGCCTGCGAAAGCACGTGAAGTGATTGGCCTGGATTCCGTCTACGCGCGTCCTTAATCGAGGGGCGGCGAGTGTGCAAAGCGCGCGCATGATGCGCGTGTTTTGCATTGTCGAACGCCTTCAAAGCCGATCACTCCGCCGGTGAGCGCGAGATCTTTGGTGTACGATGAGCGTCGACCCGCGGGCCGCGCAAAGGCCTTCAGGATTTCATCGAGGTACTCAGCATGGATGTCGCCGACCTCAAGGTATTCGAGGCAGTGGCCCGTCACGGCAGCATGAACCGGGCGGCCGTCGAACTTCATACCGTTCAGTCCAACGTGACAGCACGAATCCGCGCTCTCGAACGGGAGATCGGCGTCGCGCTGTTTCAACGGCATGTGCGCGGCGTCAGCCTGACGCCCGCAGGCCAACGGATGCTGCCGTACGCTGCGCGCATCGCGAAGCTGCTCGCGGACGCGCGGCTCGCCGCAGTCGACGACGGTCCGCCTGCCGGCACGCTCGCGCTCGGCACGCTCGAAACAACGGCGGCGCTGCGGCTGTCGCCCATCCTCAGCAATTTCGCGGGCATCTATCCGCAAGTGCGTCTGTCGCTGACGACGGGCACGAGTTGCAGTCTCACGGAAGACGTCGCGGCATGTCGCCTCGACGGCGCATTCGTCGCGGGCCCCGTCGATCATCCCGACCTGCACGCCGAAATGATTTTCCAGGAAGAACTGGTGCTGGTGACGTCGCGCAACGTGCGTTCGATCGATGCGCTATCCGCGTCGCCCGATCTCAAGACGATCGTGTTCAGGATGGGTTGTTCGTATCGTCAGCGGCTCGATGCGCTGCTCGCGGAGAAGGGGATACTCACGGCCACGCCGCTCGAATTCGGTTCGCTCGACGCGATCATCGCGTGTGTTGCGGCCGATATCGGCGTGACGCTGTTGCCGCGCGGCGTGGTAGCCAACGCGGCCGAACAGGAGATCGTCGCGCTGCATACGCTGCCGCCGGAGAAAGCGCAGGTCGCCACGCTGTTCATCCGTCGCCACGACGCTTATGTGTCGAGCGCGATGCAGGCTTTCGTCGATGTCACCCGTTCGCAGCTCGGCCCCGCGATGGCGGCAGCCTGAGTGGCCTGTCAGGCAGCCTGCTGCTGCGCATCCAGAAAAGGCGCGCGTCGGCGTGTGTTGTTGAGACGAAAAAACTCCGTGCAAAAGTCGACGAAGGTTCTGAAGCGCGCAGGCAGCAATTCCCGGTGCGAATAGAACAGGCAGACTTCGACTTCGCTGTCCGAGATCGAACACGCGGGCAAGACGGGAACCAGCTTGCCCATCGCCACATCTTCACGCGCAATCGCTTCGGGTAACTCGGCGATGCCTGCGCCCGCGAGCGCTGCTGCGCGCAGCAGCACATCGTTGCCATCCATCGACGACATCGGAATGACCTGCACGGGTTCGCCGTTTTCGATCATCTGCACGTAGTTCGTGTTGCGCTGACGCGATTGGGTCGGCAGCAACAGGAAGTGTTCGGAGAGATCGGCGGCGCGGCGCGGCGTGCCGCGTTGCGCGAGATAGTCGGCCGACGCGACGAGCGAACGCGACGATTTGAACAGGGTCCTGCGAATCACAGCCGACTGTTCGACCTGATGCGGCGGCAGCATCGCCATGTCGAACTGGCCGTCATAGAGATTGACGGCGCCTTCGTGCACGGAGACCACCAGATTCACATTGGGCGCGACGTCGCGATAGCTCGCCAGAAACTGCGAGAACGTATCGCTGACCAGCATGGGATGAATCACGAGACGCAGCTTGCCGCTATCCACTTCGCGTTCGCGCATGATGCGGCGATTCGCTTCGTCGAGTTCTTCGAGCAGCCGGCAGCAACTCAGATAGTACGATTGCGCCTCTTCCGTCAGCGTGACGGAGCGCGTCGTGCGATGGAGCACGCGCGTCTGGATCGACGTTTCGAGCTTCGCGATCGCCTTCGAAATGGAGCCAGTCGTTACGCCCAGCGAGGTCGCTGCCTTGCTGAAACTCTGATGTTGCGCCGCCGAGACGAACGCCCTCAACATATAAAGCTGGTCCATGTTCAACCTCTGCTCCGTTGCCGCCAGACTGCACTGGCATCACTCTAGCAACAGATCACGAGGAGAACGCGCGGTTTGTTGTGATAGGGGTATCACCCGGGGTGATAGCTGACTGCCGCGCCCTTGTCTGATCGTAATGAAGCGTGCGGCTCAGCTCGCCGCCTTCAGACGCGGATCGAAATCGAACTCGAGGCGGATGCCGCCGGGTTCGTAGATCATCGTGTGACGCTTGGGTCCGGGGCCGAGATTCTCGGGCGCAAACTCGATCTTCACGCCGGGCCACGCCGACACGCGTCGGAAAATCTCATCGAGCGCTTCTTCGCTGCCGACGCGCAGCGCAAGGTGATGCAAACCGACGTTGCTCTTGCGATCGAATGCGACCAGCTTGTCCTGATTCGTGACTTGCCAGAGCGTCAGCATCACGTGCCCATCCGATACGAAAGCGGCGGGATACTCGGGTCGTTCGCCGACCTGCTTCCAGTGCAGGCATTCGACGAAGAAGTCGCGCGTCTGGTTCAGATCGCGCACGCTCAGTCCAACGTGATCGATGCCGGCGGTGAGTGCCTGGGTAGTCATGTCGAGCCTTCCTGTGAGATAGGGCTTTCGATGCCAGCCATTATAGGGACGCGCGGCCGTGAACATTCTTGAGCCGCGGGAAAGGAAGTGTTGCGATCCTGGCGTCGCGTGCGATCCGGCGCTTTTTCGTGTGGGGAAACAATCGACGCAGACAAACGTTTGCCTGGTTGGTCAAGAACCCGACGTCGTGCATACTTGCTGCTGCTTCGGATTTGCGCAAATCGCGAGGCAGTGAAAAACCAGAAAAGCCATCGAGAGGAGAGAACGAGTCATGCCGTTGGTGCCGCTGTCGCAACGGGAAGTCACGATCGGAGTTCCGCTGCCGTTTTCCGTCTACACGGCGGACGGCAAGCTGCTGATGGGCCGCGGGCACATCGTCCAGAGCGCGGAACAATGCGAGCGACTCTTTGCGTTAGGGCCGTTCAGGCAGCTGCTTCCCGGCGAACGCCGCAACGACGCGTCGTCCGCACAGGAAGAAGCCGCGCCCGCGTCCGCCGCGCGCACACGGCGCGAACACGACGAACAGGTGTTCGTCGGCGCCTTTCCCCAGGCGGGCTGCACACCCGAAGACTTCGTCATCACGCTGGCCAGCGGCCCGGCCATCTCGTCGCGCACGCGCTATGTGGGCGTGCTCGACGACGTCAGCCTGCTGCTCGCGGGCAAGGACGTCGATCCCGCTTTTGTGCCCGGCGAGGCCGTCGAGGGGCAATTCATCGCGGGCCGCTACCGGCATGCGTTCGAATCGGAAGTGATCGGCCGCCATGCGTCGCCGTTCGACGTGCTGTATCTGCGCTATCCCACGGAAGTCCGCTCGCGCGCGCTGCGCCGGCATGTGCGTGTCGGCATCGACGTGACGGCGCACCTGTCCAGAAACGATCTGTCGATGGCGGGCACGGAAGTCCGCGCCGTCGATCTGAGTGCGGCGGGCGTCGGTCTGCTCGTGAACTCGAATTCGCTTGCGCCCGGCGAGCATTTCAAGCTTTCGTTGCCGCTGTCGCGCGCGGGCCGCGTGCGCACGGCGCCGCTGAACTGCATCGCGCGCAACCGGCGTACGAAGGGCGGGGAAACCCTGGTGGGCGCCGAGTTCGGCAATACCTCGGGCGACGTGCGCGCGCTGGTCAAAGACTTCGTGATGGACGTGCTGACGGGCGCCGTGCCCGCCGAGCGTCCGCCGCTGCGCGACGGGCGGCTCGCTTGAACCCGCTTGAATCATCCGTTTAAGCACGCGCGAAAAAAAGCCGACGTCATCGTCGGCTAAATTGGTTCTCGTGGTTACGAGGGGGTGCACGGGAACCGGATAGGAGCATAGACGCCCAAAGATGAAGGGACGCTTAAGCGCCGACACATATCCATCACAATTGCTGTCGATCCCGATGCCGCCCGCGTCACGCGCACAGAAAGTGATCGATGCTTTGCCCCGCCGCGACCGCCCGGCGCAGCCATTCCGGCTGATCGCCTTCACCCGTCCACGTATTGCCCGATGCATCGCGGTAGCGGATGCTGCGTACTGCGTCGATATCCTGCTGGAGCGCATGCTGCAGCGCTTCCAGCGTGATATCGCACTCCTCCATGCGGCGTTTGAGCCAGAGAATCAGGCGCTCGCGCGCTTCGCCTTCGAGATGTTCAATGACGGCGGACACTTGGTATTTCCTTGTTTGCAGGAAGACGGCGCGGCCCGTAATGGGCGATCCGTCAACGGGATTGGGGCGCGACGGCCCGCGATGTCGACAATGTAGGTAGGTCTCGCGCCCGCAGGTTTTCTTAACGAACGGGCCGCTCGAAAAATGCACGGCGCACGGCGCGAAAACGTCCCGGGGCAGGTTGGCAGGCCTGTAACCGCAAGCCCGCAGCAAGCCGCGCGCCGTAAGGCTGGCAGGACTATACCTACATATGATTCTCCCCGCGCGCCTATTCCCATAAGATGAACTCACCTTGAACGGCATTACGCAGCAGCATGCCGTTGTCAACTAACGGCCGAGGAAAGTCGCTTGCACAACAACCCGATCGCTTCCGTCATCGACGACGACGAATCCGTCCGCACCGCGATGTCGAGCCTCGTTCGTTCGCTGGATTGGGACGTCCGGCTGTATGCATCGGCCGAGGCGTTTCTCGCATCCGGCATCGCGAGCAATGTCGCCTGCATCATCTCCGATGTGCAGATGCCCGGCATGAGCGGTCTCGACATGTATCGTCATCTGCTGGAAATGGGCGTCACGCAGCCCATCATTTTCATCTCCGCTTTCGCCTCCGACGCGGTGCGCCGCCAGGCGCTCGATCTGGGCGCGATGTGCGTGCTGACCAAACCCGTCGACGGCGGCGAAGTATCGCGCTGTCTCGCGAGGATAGAGCCCGACAGCGTCTGTGGCGAATGAGGCGGACGCGCTTCGCCGCGTCGCGACCCTACCTCAAGGGGTTTCGAGGTATTCGGCTAGAATCCAAACCGGATCTAAATGGGCCGGCTTCCTGGATGTCCGGGTGTCGAGCGGTGCATGCCGCGGCGCGAACCGGGGTAGCGCTGCCCGCAGAAAAACGCTCGCGAGGAACGCCTATGCCGAAGATGTGCCGTCCATTCCATCTGTCTGCGACACATCGCATTCACGGAGCGTCATGATGTTCCGTCAGGGCGCAGGCATGACGTCGCCGCGCGACGCGCGCGTTCTCTTTACGCTTGCCGCCGTCATCGGCGTGATCGTCTTCGTGATCGACGCGCTGACGCCGCTCGACATCGCCATTGCCGTGCTGTACGTGGTCGTGGTGCTGATGGTCGCATCGACGGGCTCGCGCCAGGCGGCGATTGCGACTGCCTGCACGTGCGTCGTGCTGACGCTCGTCGCCTTCCTGATGTCGCACGACGAGAACTACTCGGGTGGTTCGATCGCGCGCTGCGTGGTGAGTCTGCTCGCCATCGGCACGACGTCCTTTCTCGCGCTGCGCAATCAGGCGAACACGGCGCGGCTGCAGGAGCAGATCCAGTTGCTCAACCTGACGCACGATGCGATCGTCGCCTATGACATGAGCGATCGCATCACGTTCTGGAATCAGGGCGCCGAAGAGCTGTACGGCTGGACCGCGAGTCAGGCCATCGGTCAGCCGATTCACGAACTGACGCGCACCACGTCGTCGATTCCCGTCGACGAACTGCGCGACGAAGTGGTGCGCAACGGACGCTGGGAAGGCGAATTGCAGCGCGTGCGCAGCGACGGCAGTACCGTCATCGTGTCGAGCCGCTTTGCGCTGTGGCGCGACGACAAGGGCAGGCCGCGCGCGGTGCTCGCCACCAACAACGACATCACCGTGCGCAAGCGCATGGAAGCCGAGTTGCTGCGTCAGCAGGAAGAGCTGCGCGCGACCATCGACGCGATTCCCGGCATGGTCTGGAGTTCGTCGCGCGACGGTGAACTGAGCTACATCAACCGGCGCTGGAACGAACTCGGCATCACGCTCGCAGGCAATAGCGGCGACGTGTGGACGTCGATCGTGCATCCCGACGACTGGCCCGCGATGCACGCGGCGTGGCGCGGCGCGATTGCAACGGGCAAGCCGTTTGAGAACGTCTCGCGCATTCGCCAGAGCAACGGCGTTTACCGCTGGATGCATATCGGTGCGGAGCCGCTGCGCGATCAGGACGGCCGCATTCTTCGCTGGTACGGCGTGAATACCGACATCGAAGAGCGCAAGCAGGCCGAGCAGGCGCTGGAGCGCAGCGAGGCTTTCCTGTCCGACGCGCAGCGCCTGAGCCGCACGG